>NZ_DASZBA010000140.1:0-42076 GCF_035944575.1 Noviherbaspirillum sp. | reverse complement strand
AACCTGTCGCGGCCTGACAAGTTCATCAACATTGTCGATACCGAAGTCGCCGATTATCTCGACAAGGAAGATTTTCTGGTGCGGCTCGAGCGTGGCGATTTCGACAGCAAGTTCTCCGCCGTGCTGCATCAGGGCGCCTGTTCCAATACGATGGAAACGGACGGCCGCTACATGATGCGCAATAATTATCAATACAGCATTGCGCTGTTCGAGTTCTGCCAGCGGGAGAAGATACCGTTCATCTACGCGTCCTCTGCCGCGGTGTACGGCAGCAGCGCGACCTTCAAGGAGGAACGGCAGTATGAACGGCCGCTGAATGTGTATGGCTACTCAAAATTCCTGTTCGACCAATACGTGAAAAAGTTCTGGTCTACGCATGGCAGGCAGTCCGCCGCTCCGGTCGTGGGACTGCGTTATTTCAACGTGTATGGGCCGCGCGAGAATCACAAGGGCACGATGGCGTCGGTTGCATTCCATCAATACAACGAATTCCTCGCAAACGGAAAAGTGAAACTCTTCGGCGGGCATGATGGCTATGAAGCCGGTGCCCAGATGCGGGATTTCATCTACGTGGACGACGTGGTCGATGTCAATCTGTTCTTCCTCGACCATCCGGAAAAGAGCGGCATCTTCAACCTTGGCACCGGACGCGCGCAACAATTCAACGATATCGCGGTTGCGGTGGTGAATGCACTGAAACCTTCCGGCACGCCGCTGACACTGGAGCAGATCGTTACCCAAGGCCTTCTCGAATACATTCCTTTTCCGGACAAGCTCAAGGGCAAGTACCAGAGCTTTACCCAGGCCGACATTGCACAGTTGCGCGATGCCGGTTACGACAAGCCGTTTGCCGATGTCGCCACCGGCGTCAGCAGGTATATCCAATGGCTTAAGGCCTGATGTTTGTCATCTGGTTGCACCTGCCGCAATTACATCCTTTGCCAATCGTGCAACCAGCGCCTTTGCCCGCACCATCGCGGCACAAGCGAAACTAGAGTATTTCTTCACCGCGCCGTGATCCGGTCGCATAAATGCTAAACCAATCTCCGTAGCACTTGTCATATCAGACTGCCTGATATGGCGAACAGGAAATTCCGTTTCCGTCAGCAGCGGCATTGCACCCAATTACCGGGTCGTTCACCATGTCTCCGCTGGATGTCTTGTTAAATCGGTATCGGAGAAGCTTTTGGCACGACAGACACATTCAGCCATCCAAACTAGACCCTGGCATGGACTAGGGAAAATACGTAAAACTCTGGACGAACTCAAAGGCCATTTTGACAAGGTGCTTGTCTGGCCCTTGCTGATCCTTGCGCTGACGATCCTCGGATGGTCCATGCTGTTGATGAAACTGGATACCGACAAACAGGAGATCCAGCAGTTTTCATTGCAGCAAAGCGCTACCCTGGCGCAGGCTTATGCGGATCATCTGGCGCGCAATTTTGAAGCGATTGACCAGATTGCCCTGCACGTCAAATACGAATGGGAATTATCGAAAGGCACGCTCAAGCTGGATACCGCGCGTGCCCGGGGTTTGTTTCCCTCTTCTGAACTGGTGCTGGTAACGATCGTCGACAGGAAGGGCGATACCGTCACAAGTACCGCGCCCGTCGACAAACCGGTCAACATTGCCGACCGCGAGCACTTCAAGGTGCATATCGATAACCGCGAGGACATTTTATTTATCAGCAAGGTGTTGATAGGACGCCTGTCCGGCCGCCCGGTGATCCAGTTTTCCCGCAAGCTGACCGGGCCGGACGGCAGTTTCGATGGCGTGGTGGTGGTGTCGGTCGAGCCTGCATTCCTCGCATTGTCGTTCGACTTCAGCAGCCTGGGCCAGAACGGCCTGCTGGCCGCTGTCGGAGAAGATGGCACGGTGCGGGTGGCGCGGGTCGGCAAGGTCGTGCCGGCGCAGCAGCATCCGCCGCTGATCAGATTGCCGGAGATGCGCTCTGCGCATGGAAGCATGCTGGCGGCTGCCGACTGGTTTGAGGATGGCCGCAGCCGCTTCCTGAGCTGGCAGGGCTTGAAGACGTATCCCTTCATGGCGATCGCCGGTATCGATGCGCAGGACATGCTGATCCCTTACCGCAAGGAGCGGGAGACGTCGATAGCGCTTGGCGTGCTTGCCACCCTGGCCGCATTGATTATCGCGATATTGGCGACTGTCGCCTCGGCACGCCTGGTGCTGGCACGGTCGAACGCAAAGCGGTTGCGCGATGCTTACCGGATGGCCACCGAATCGGGCAACGACGGATTCTTCATCTGCGAAGCACTGCATGACAACGAGGGAACGATCGTCGATTTCAGGGTGATGGATTGCAACCGTCGTGGCGCGGAACTGATACGCCGCCACCGGGACAGCCTGATCGGGCTGCGCTTGTCACGGCTGTATGCGCGTCCCTTTTTCACCGAAGTACTGGCAATATTCCGCAATGCCATGGAGCGCGGCATCAGCGAGGGCGAGTATCAGGTCCCGGAAGGCAGCCTGCTCAACGTCAAATGGGCGTACAAGAAACTGGTCCGCTCCGGCAACAGCCTGGCGATTACGCTTCGGGATATCAGCGACCAGAAACTTCATCTCGAAGAGCTCGAGCGGCGCGGCAACGAGGATGCGCTGACGTCGCTGCACAACCGTCACTGGCTGCATGCGTTTCTTCCCAAGGCGCTGGAAAAGGCCTCGGAAAATAACAAGATGCTGGCGCTGCTGTTCATCGACATCGACGGCTTCAAGGCGGTCAACGATTCGATGGGACATGCCGCCGGCGACGAACTGCTGCGCATCGCGGCATCGCGGCTGCAATCCGTGCTCCGGCCGCAGGACAAGGTAGTACGCCTCGGCGGCGACGAATTCCTGATCGTGCTGGAGGACGTCGAACAGCAGGCCGATGCATCCCACATCGCGCGTCGGGTGCTGGAAGTATTCGGCGAAAAGTTCAAGCTCAAGATGGCCATGCATACGGTGGGCGTATCGGTCGGCATCAGCCTGTTTCCAAGAGACGGCCGGGATGCGAAAACCCTGCTGCAGAACGCCGATATCGCGATGTACTCGGCCAAGGAAAGCGGCAAGGGCCAGTCGCGCTTCTACGACCCGGTGTTCTACGACAAGCTGCGCCTGCGCCTCGAAACCGAACGCAAGCTGCGCGATGCGCTCGATCTCGACCAGTTCGTCATGTTCTACCAGCCGCGCCTCGACATGCGTACCGGCCGGGTATGCGGGCTGGAAGCCCTGATCCGCTGGAATCATCCGGAAGACGGTTTGATGGAACCAATGCGCTTCATCACGATCGCGGAAGAAAGCGGCCTGATCCTCAACCTGGGCAGGCAGGCGATGGAAAAAGTCTGCGCGCAGATCGCCCAATGGTCATGCGCCGACCATCGCTGCGTGCCGGTATCGATCAATGTATCCCCGCGCCAATTCCAGGAAGGCAACCTCAAAAACATCCTGGCCGCCTGCCTTGCGCGGCATAACGTCGCGCCGGGACTGGTGGAAATCGAAGTGACCGAAAGCTCGATGATGGGTGAGGACGCCGAAATATCGATGGAAATGGAAGCGCTGCAGACATTGGGGGTGAAGCTGCTGGTGGACGACTTCGGCACCGGTTATTCCTCGCTGTCGCAGTTGCAGCGCCTCGACATGGATGGCCTGAAAATCGACCGCGCCTTCACCTCCGAACTGGGACGCTCCGACGAGGGCGAGGTGTTCTTCACCGCCATCGTCACGATGGCGCATGCGCTGGGCATGCGGGTTGTCGCCGAAGGTGTGGAAACGCGCCAGCAGGTGGATATCCTGAAGCGGCTGCTTTGCGACGAGATCCAGGGATTCTATGTGTCGCGCCCGGTGCCGGCGGCGGCGATTCCGGCGCTGATTGAGAATCCGAAGCTGCTGGCGGCGTGAGTGAAAGTTTTTAAGTTAATTTTCGCGCCCACTTATTGCCGACAGGGTTGCAAGGAACTGCACTGCCACTCGTAAAACCCAACCAAGCCAATGCAGAAAGGCTGTGGTAGTTGAATTCCGCTTGGACGCTGCCGAGAAAAAGGGTGCCATAGCGGATAAAGAAGCGAAATCTGTCTGAGCCGCAGGCGAGTTTATTTCGCTTCCCGCTTTGGCACCCTTTTTCTCGGGGACCCCGAAGGGGCAGCGTCCCTGCGGTCGCCTTCTTTTGCTTACTTTTCTTGGCGAGACAAGAAAAGTAAGTGGCCTGCCGGGGCCAGTCCCGGCTAGTCTCTTCGGAACCGTAAGGGTTGCATCACCGGAGACACTCCGTAGCTCTGGATTCCCGCCTGCGCGGGAATGACGAAGGTGATGCATTGCTGGAGACAGTCCGTAGCTCTGAATTCCCTTGCAGGACGCGCACTGACTTGCAAGCGAGTACCGTTGCGCAGACGGACAGCATGCTGGCCGACTTCCCTGCTCTACCCTCAGCGGGAATGACAAGGATGATCGATTAACGGGGACACTCGGTTACTCTGAATTCCCTAATGAAAATCCTTAAACACCACCCCCTCCCCCAATGACGGCGGCCGGTTGATCCGCGACCAATGCCCGCTCAGCATGATCTCCTCGAACTTCTCCGCCGGCACCGGTGGACTGAAGATGAAACCCTGCGCACTGGTGCAGTCGCGCGCCTTCAGGTACGCGAGCTGTTCGGCGGTTTCCACGCCGCCGGCGGATACGCCGATACCCAGGTTATGCGCCAGGTTGATGATGGCCGAGGTGATCGCCGAATCCTTCCGGCGGTGCGGCAAATGCTGCACGAATGCCTTGTCGATCTTCAGGCCGTCGACCTCGAATTCCTTCAGGTCGATCAGTGCATTGCTGCCGGTGCCGTAGTTATCGATGGTGATGCGCACGCCGAGCGCACGCAACTCGGTCAACTGGCGCTTGATGTCCGGATGCTTGGTCAGCATCGATTCGGCGATTTCGATTTCCAGAGAGTTCGACGCCAGGCCGGTCTCTTCCAGGATCGGGCGGATCATCTTGACGAACTGCGGATTGCTGAACTGCCGCGCCGAGCAGTTGACCGATATCCGCAGTTCCGGCATGCCTTGCTCCTGCCAATTCTTCACCTGCCTGCAGGCTTCGCGCAATGCCCAATCGCCGATCTCCACGATCAGGCCGGTTTCTTCCGCTATCGCCAGAAAGTCGTTGGGCAGCACCAGTTCGAGTTCGGTCGCCTGCCAGCGCAGCAGGGCTTCCACGGTTGAAATGGTCCAGTTGTTCAGATCGATCTGCGGCTGGTAGTACAGCTCGAATTCACGGTTCTTCAGCGCATTGCGCAACGCAAGCTCACGATCTTTCTTCCAGTTGCGCTCCATGTGGATATCGGCGGTATAGACCTGGTAGGTGCCGCGGCCTGCGCTCTTCGCCCGGTACAGCGCCAGGTCGGATTTTTTCAGCAGTTCAACCGAGCTTTTCGCATCGGTCGGGTAAGTGCTGATGCCGATGCTGGTGCCGCCGATGACTTCGTTGCCGTCGAGGTAGTACGGACGGCCGAGTTCGATGATGATTTTTCGTGCCAGGGTTTCCGCCGCTTCCGGCTGCGATACATCGGTCTGGATCAGCACGAATTCATCACCCCCCAGGCGCGCGACGAAGTCCGTTTCGCGCAGCGAAGACAGGATGCGCATGGCCACTTCCTTGAGCAGCAGATCGCCGACATGATGGCCGAAGGTATCGTTGACATGCTTGAAGCGGTCCAGGTCGAGCAGCAGCACCGACAGAGGCGCCTTGGTCCGCTCCGACATGGCGATGGCCTGGTGCAGGCGGCTGCTGAAGCTGACGCGGTTCGGGAGGCCCGTCAGCACATCATGATTGGCGAGGAATTGTGTCTGCTCCTCGACCAGCCGGTGCGCGGTCTGGTCGCGCATGATCTTGACGAAACCGCGCAGGCTGCCATCCTCGTTGCGCATCGGGGTCACCACACCGACTGCCCAGAAGCGGCTGCCGTCGCGGCGCAGATGCCAGCGGTCGTCCTCCGAGCGCCCAACCATTTCGGCCTCGATAAGCTCCCGCGACGGCTCGCCCATGCCGCGGTCTTCCGGCGTGAACAGGTCCGAAACCGGCTTGCCGACCGCTTCCTTCGTCGACAGGCCGAGCATTTTCTCGGCACCGGAATTCCAGCTGATGATGGTGCCGTGCGGGTCCATCATCATGATGGCGTAATCGGTCGATGCCTCGACCAGCAATTGATAATTTTCCTGCGCCTGCCGCAATGCCTTTTCCGTCTGGATGCGCTGGGTGATGTCGGCATTGGTTTCCAGGTAGCGCAGCGGGCGGCCGTCCTGCAACTCCAGCGACCATTGACTGAACACGACCAGTTCCCGGCCATCCTTGGCGACATGGACCAGTTCGCCTTCCCAGTACTGCGTCTCCTGTATCGCTTTCTGGATTTCTTCCAGCGGCTGCGGATACTGCGTTTGCAGCAGTTCGTGGCACACGCGGCCGATCGCCTCCTCCCTGGTGTACTTATATAACCGTTCGGCGCTGCGGTTCCAGTAGGTAATGATGTGATCGGGCGAGCGCACCAGGATCGCATCATGCGACAGGTCGAGCAGGCTGGCCTGTTCCTGCAGCAGGCGCGCCTGTTGCGCGAGCGCTTCTTCGCGCTTCCTCAATTCCGTAATGTCGTGGAAAACGACCACGGCGCCGATCAGCACGCCATTGCCGTCCACCATCGGCCGCGCGTTGGCGCTGATCCAGCGGCCTTTGCCACCCTCCGGATGACAGCTGTAAGCGATCAGGCCATTGACGTGTTCGCCTCGCAGCGCCCGCGCCAGCGGCCGGTCGGCCGGCGCATACGGCGTCCTTCCATCGGGCTGGCACAGTGCGAAAGCCAGAAAAGTGTCCCTGGCTTCACCATCGACCGGCCTTACGTGCAGCAGGCGCTGCCCCGCGGCATTCATGACGATGATGCGCCCTGTTACGTCGGCCACCACTACCGCATCGGCCATGCTGTCGAGGATCGACTGCGTGATGTGCTCCTGCGCCCGGACTTCCTTTTCCAGTTGCTTGCGGCTGGATATGTCCCGCAGCGACGCGGAGAAAATCATGCGGCCCGAGGATGGAATCGGCGTGACGCTCAGCTCGACCGGAATTTCGCTGCCATCCTTGCGGCGGGCCGACAGCTCGACCCGCTTGCCGAGCATGGTCGCCTCGCCTGTTTCGAGAAAGTGCGCCATGCCGGTCAAATGCGCGGCATGATGGCGCTCCGGAATGATGGTGTCGATCAGGCGCAAACCGCAGGCCTCCTCCCGCGTCCAGCCGAAGGTCCGTTCTGCCTGCAGGCTCCACTCCACTATCCGGCTTTGTTCGTCGATGGCGATAAACGAATCCAGTGCATTGTCGATGATGAGGCGGTAAAGCTGGTCCGATTCGTCGGGCCGGAGATAGCTCATGTTTAATTAATTTAATGCCGAAAAGTACATGACGGTCTGACAGCGCAACTTGGATGTGGTTCGGGAAATTGTCACTGTATAAACGACGCCCACAATTTACTTGCTGGACCTCATCCGATTGCCAATGGCAAAAATGCGACAGCCTGTCAAACGGTGAAACATTCAGGATAGAATGATTGTCATTATTTATAAGCTGTCAAAAAGGAGATCCACCTTCGCTGCAGCGCAGCAAGGTGATGATCGTTACCCGAATTCCAACCGTCTTATTGTCTTCGCACCATGACTACACGGCAGTGCCTTCCGCCCGTTCACGTCTTCGGTGACTGATGATTCATTCGGGATGCCGATGATGGAAGCGCTTCTCAAACATTTGATCGACATCACCTGTCAGCGCGATCACACGCTGCTCGACAGCTCTGTCGTTTCGGCGCTGCATGATCTGGTCGGGGCGGATCAGGTCCGGGTACATGAACTGTTCCGGTTCCGGGACCAGATGTACATCCGTCCGAAAACCTGGATCGAGAACGGCAAGGCGGTTTCCGCGGAAGATTGCATGACCGCGGACCAGTACAAGGGCGAGCCGATCAGTCGCTACCCGATCCTGCTCGATGCAATCCAGAAACAGCTGGAATCCGTCACTCAGGCGACCCCTGGCATCGGTCATACCCTCTGGATGCCGATCTGGCTCCAGGACAAGGTGAATACCTGTATCGAAATCGTCAATCCGACGCCGTATTCGGAAAGCACCATGCATGTAATGGAAGGCATTCTGAGCGTCTACCGCAACTACCAGAACATACTGGACTACAGCGAACGCGATTCCCTTACCGGCTTGCTGAACCGGAAAACCTTCGACGAAAAATTTTCCCGCATGCTGGCTGCAAGCATCGCCGATGCGCCACCGCAGAATCAGGAAGAGCGGCGGCAGGGCGGTGTCGAAAAGGGGCAATGGCTGGCGGTCGTGGACATCGATCACTTCAAGCGGGTAAATGACCAGTTCGGCCACCTGTACGGCGATGAGGTATTGATCCTGGTGGCTAACCTGCTGCGCGCATCGTTCCGCTCACAGGACCGGGTGTTCCGCTTCGGCGGCGAGGAATTCGTCGTGCTGCTGCGCTCGACCACGCTGGAAGAGGCCGACCGGATATTCGAGCGCTTCCGCCGCAACGTCGAGAAACATGAGTTCCCGCAGGTCGGGCAGGTCACCGTCAGCCTCGGGTTTGCCGCCATCACCCAGGAATCGCCGGTCGTGATCCTCGGCCATGCCGATCAGGCGCTCTATTATGCAAAGGAAAACGGCAGGAACCGCGTTTGCCACTATGACAAGCTTGTCGACAGCGGCTTGTTGCGATCCGAGGTGTCGAACGACACCGTCGAATTCTTCTGAAGACGATCCGTCAGTCCCTGCGCCTTACAAGGCGCGCTTGACGCCTGCCATCAACGCGCCGGCAATCAGCAATAGTCCCCCTGCCGCCCGGTTGCTTGCAGTCACGAATTTTTCATTCGCCGTAAAGCGCCTCGACTTGCTGCCGACCCAGGCATACAGGGTATAAGCGGCGGTATCGAGCGCAATGCAGGTAACGCCGAACATCAGCAGTTGCATGCCGACCGGTCGCGTCGGATCGATGAACTGCGGCAGAAGCGCGACGAAGTACAACAACGCTTTCGGGTTCGACAATTCCACCACCACTGCCTGCCAGAATGCACGCGATCCTCCGATCGATTGCCCCGGATCGGCGCTGACCGTCAATGCGCTCGCCTTGCTGCGGATAGCCGAAATGCCCAGATAGAAGAGGTAGGCGACGCCTACCCATTTCACAATCGAGAACAAGGTGTTGCTGGCGACGATCAGTGCTGCGATGCCGGTCGCCGACAGCGCGAAGTAAATCGCATTTCCGACGGCAATGCCGGCAATCGCCCAATAGGAACGGCGCAGTCCGTTGGACATGGCCTGTGCCACCACCAGCAGCGCCGCCGGTCCGGGCGTCAGGCAGACCACCGCCGTGGTGACGACGAAGAGCAGATAGGTTTCCCAGTTCATCATTTTCCCCTTTGATTATGTTGTTCAATGTTCTGTGCCGGCATAAATCCACATCGCCAGGGTCCGGCCAGCCGGGTGAAAACCCACGGACTGATAGAACCCGATAGCCTTGCCGTCCGCCACCAGCATCTGCTGATGGAAGCCGGCGTACCTCATTCGCAGTGCGGACATCATTCGCCCGCCTATTCCCTGCCGCTGGAATTCGGGATGCACCAGCAGGTGCGGGTAATAGACGACCAGATGCCCGTCCGAGATGGCATTGCCCAGGCCGATCAGGCGTCCGGCGCGGCGCGCGGTGACCAGCGAGTGCGAATTCGACAATGCCGCCAGCAGTTGCTCAGGCTTATCGGCGGACGACCAGCGGTTCGCGCGGTACAGCATCAGCACTTCACTTTCTTCCACGCTGTCAGCGAGATTGATGTCAATGTCCATTCCCTGCCATTCCAGAAAAGTTCACCCATGCCATAGCTTATGCGCCGCAGGCGCTGGACTGAATGCACAATGAAAGGCAATATCGCTAACTCACCTTTGTTTTTATCGAAATTGGATGGTTCCGCCATGAAAATCGAACTCGACGCAATGGATGCCAGAATACTCGACATCCTGCAGTCCGACGCGCGCACCACGATGGCGGAGATCGGCCGGCGGGTGCACATGAGCCAGCCGGCGGTCGCCGAACGGGTCCGGCGCATGGAAGCCGCCGGCGTGATCGCCGGCTACCATGCCCAAGTGAACCCGGCGGCGCTCGGCTACGGCATCACCGCCTTCATACGGGTATCCAAGCGCAGCCACCAGACGCCGGTGGAGGTGGTGGCGGCGGAATTGCCGGAAATCGTCGAATGCCATTCAATCACCGGCGATGACTGCAGCATCGTCAAGGTGATCGCGCCGTCGGTGGCGGAACTGGAAAAGGTCATCGTGGCGCTGACCCGCTGCGGCGTCACCTCGACATCGCTGATCCTGTCGTCCTTCATCGAACGCAAGGCCATCAAGCCGGCGGGCTGACGCGGCGCAAACCGGCGGGCTGCGGCGGTCGCTTGACGTTAACGTTAACGTAAGCTACCGTAACGACCGTCCCTCCTTCCCGGATCCCGCCATGACCGACCTTTCCATTGCGCAAAAACTGACCGAGTACAAGCCCCTCAACAAGGTCCGTTTCGTCACCGCCGCCTCGCTGTTCGACGGCCACGACGCCTCGATCAACATCATGCGGCGCATCCTGATGGCCAACGGCGCCGAAGTCATCCACCTCGGTCACAACCGCTCGGTCGACGAGATCGTGACGGCGGCGCTGCAGGAGGATGCGCACGGCATCGCGATCTCCAGCTACCAGGGCGGGCACGTCGAATACTTCAAGTACATGATCGACCTGCTGAAGCAGCGCGGCGGCGAGCACATCAAGGTCTTCGGCGGCGGTGGCGGCGTGATCGTGCCGTCCGAGATCGCCGAACTGCATGCCTACGGCGTCTCGCGCATCTTCAGTCCGGAAGACGGCCAGCGCATGGGATTGGTCGGCATGATTTTGTCGATGATCCAGGCCTGCGACATCGACCTCGCGGCGACCGCGCCGACCGGATTGACGATGCTCACGGAGGGCGACTTCGAACGGCGCCAGCGGCCGCTGGCGCAGCTGATCACCGCGCTGGAAAGCGGCAAGGTCTCCGCGGCTTTCAAACAGGAATTGCATGCGGCGGCCAAAGCGGCCACCGCGCCGGTGCTCGGCATCACCGGCACTGGCGGCGCAGGCAAGTCGTCGCTGACCGACGAGCTGATCCGGCGCATCCGGCTCGACCAGCAGGATAGCCTGAATATCGCGCTGATCTCGATCGACCCGTCGCGCCGCAAATCCGGTGGCGCGCTGCTGGGCGACCGCATCCGCATGAACGCGATCAATCCTTGGGGCGGTCCGCCACGCATCTTCATGCGTTCGCTGGCGACGCGCGAAGCCGGCTCCGAAATTTCGCAGGCGCTGCCGGACGTGATCGCCGCCTGCAAGGCGACCGGATTCGACCTGGTGATCGTCGAAACCTCCGGCATCGGCCAGGGCGACGCGGCGATCGTGCCGCATGTGGACCTGAGCATGTATGTGATGACGCCGGAATTCGGCGCCGCGTCGCAGCTGGAAAAAATAGACATGCTGGATTTCGCGGACTTCGTCGCCATCAACAAGTTCGATCGCAAGGGAGCGCAGGATGCATTGCGCGATGTGGCGAAGCAATACCAGCGCAACCGCGAACTGTGGGGCAAGTCGCCGGAGGAAATGCCGGTGTACGGCACGCAGGCATCGCGCTTCAACGATGATGGCGTGACGGCGCTGTACCAGGGTTTGTTGCCGAAGCTGGCAGAACGGGGATTGAAGACGCAGCCCGGCAAGCTGGCGCCGGTGTCGGTGCGTTTCTCGTCGGGGAAGAATGCGATCGTGCCGCCGGCGCGCTCGCGTTACCTGGCGGAGATCGCGGATACGGTGCGCAGCTATCACCGCCATGCGCAGAAGCAGGTGAAGCTGGCGCGGGAGCGGCAGCAGCTGCAGGAATCCAAGCGCATGGTGGAGGCTGCCGGCAGGACGGCGAATTTCGACGATGTGATTCAAGATCGCGATAACGCAATGGACAGCGCAGCAAAGAAGCTGCTGGCGATGTGGCCCGCCACGCAGGCGGCCTACGCCGGCGATGATTTCGTCACGAAGATCCGCGACAAGGAAATCCGCACCCGCCTCGTGCAAAAGACGCTGTCCGGCACCACCATCCGCAAGGTATCGCTGCCGAAGTTCGAAGACCATGGCGAAATCCTGCGCTGGCTGCTGTTGGAAAATCTGCCCGGCGCCTTCCCCTATACCGCCGGCGTCTTCCCGTTCAAGCGCGAGGGCGAGGACCCGACCCGGATGTTCGCCGGTGAAGGCGATGCCTTCCGCACCAACCGCCGCTTCAAGCTGGTGTCCGAAGGCATGGAGGCCAAGCGCCTGTCGACCGCCTTCGATTCGGTGACGCTGTACGGCGCCGATCCGGCCCTGCGCCCGGACATCTACGGCAAGATCGGCAACTCCGGCGTGTCGATCGCGACGCTGGACGACATGAAGGTGCTGTACGATGGCTTCGACCTGTGCAGTCCATCCACCTCGGTGTCGATGACCATCAACGGTCCTGCGCCGAGCATCCTGGCGATGTTCATGAATACCGCGATCGACCAGCAGCTCGACAAGTTCCGCGCCGACAACGGGCGCGAGCCGAGCGCCGACGAAGCGGCGAAGATCCGGGCATGGGTGCTGCAGAACGTGCGCGGCACGGTGCAGGCCGATATCCTGAAGGAAGACCAGGGCCAGAATACCTGCATCTTCTCGACCGAGTTTTCGCTGAAGGTGATGGGCGATATACAGGAGTATTTCGTGCAGCACCAGGTGCGCAATTTCTATTCGGTGTCGATCTCCGGTTATCACATCGCCGAAGCCGGCGCGAATCCGATCTCGCAGCTCGCCTTCACCTTGTCGAACGGCTTCACCTTCGTCGAGGCCTATCTCGCGCGCGGCATGCACATCGACGACTTCGCGCCCAACCTGTCGTTCTTCTTTTCCAACGGCATGGACCCGGAATACACGGTGCTGGGACGTGTCGCGCGGCGCATCTGGGCGGTGGCGATGCGCGACAAGTACGGCGCCAACGAACGCGCGCAAAAACTCAAGTACCACATCCAGACGTCCGGCCGCTCGCTGCATGCGCAGGAGATCGATTTCAACGATATCCGCACCACGCTGCAGGCGCTGATCGCCATCTACGACAACTGCAATTCGCTGCATACCAACGCCTACGACGAAGCCATCACCACGCCAACCGACGAGTCGGTGCGCCGGGCGCTGGCGATCCAGCTCATCATCAACCGCGAATGGGGTCTGGCGAAGAACGAAAACCCGAACCAGGGCAGCTTCATCATCGAGGAACTGACCGACCTGGTGGAAGAGGCGGTGCTGCAGGAGTTCGAACGCATCGCCGAACGCGGCGGCGTGCTGGGCGCAATGGAGACCGGCTACCAGCGCGGCAAGATTCAGGAAGAGTCGATGCATTACGAGCACCTGAAGCACGACGGCACGCTGCCCATCATCGGCGTCAATACCTTCCGCAATCCGAAAGGCGACCCGACGCCGCAGGCGCTGGAGCTGGCGCGCTCGACCGACGATGAAAAGCAGTCGCAGCTCAGGCGGCTGGCGGAATTCCATGCCCGCAACGCGGAGCAGGCTTCCGCCATGCTGGCCGAATTGCAGCAGACGGTAATCGACGACGGCAACGTGTTCGCGAAGCTGATGGACGCGGTGCGGGTGTGCTCGCTCGGGCAGATCACCGATGCATTGTTCGAGGTGGGCGGACAGTACCGGCGCAATATGTAAAACACATCTTGGGATTGTCGCCTTAGCTTGCGCAGGGCACCCGGAGTGCGGAAAACAGAAGTAGTATTCAACCTTCATTCACTCATCCCGGGACGACGCATGAGCAATGCCGCATCCGACCATTCCGCACTCGTCTCATGGAGCGGCGGCAAGGACTCCTGCCTTGCGATGTGGCGCGCCCGCCAGTCCGGTGTGACGATCCGCCGCCTGATCACCGCCATGGATGAATCCGGCGAAAGCGCGCGCTCGCATGGCGTGCCGCCGGAGTTGCTGGCCGCCCAGGCGGATGCGCTCGGCGCAGAAATGCGTTTCTACCGGACGTCCTGGAAAACCTACCAGGAGCGCTTCATCGCCACGCTGCGCGACGCACGCGCGGACGGCATCAGCCATGCGATCTTCGGCGACATCGATCTGGTGCCGCACCGCGAATGGGAAGAAAAGGTGTGCGCCGAAGCCGGCATCACGCCTTCCCTGCCGCTGTGGAACGAACCGCGACTGGCGCTCGTGCAGGAATTCCTGTCGCTCGGCTTCAAGGCGGTGGTTGTGTGCATCAACGGCAATTACCTGTCCGAGGATTTTTGCGGACGGAATTTTGATCAGGCGTTCATCGACGATCTGCCGGAAGGCGTCGACGCCTGCGGCGAGAACGGTGAATTCCACACCTTCGTCTACGACGGGCCGGCTTTTGCAAGGCCGGTCGCATTTCGACGGGGCGAGAAGCAGCGCTACGAATCGCCCGCGCCGCTGACGCCGGCAACCTATTTTTTTCAGAGACTGGTGGCGGCCTGAGTTGCAACGACGCGGCGGGAAGAAAGATGCAAAGGATGCGCAAATGGTTTGCAATCCAGCGCGACGCATTTGATCTCCTCGGCCACAGCGTCGTGCCATTCAATAAGCAACTCCATGCCCGCCCGATCAATGGCGTATCAAGCCTGAACGTGATAATCCACGTATCACGAGGCTGCGCGGCAGACGTGTGATCCATTCGCATAACCCGACCGCATGCATTGGGTCGGCACGCCCGATCGACGATAAAGAACCATCGTAGCTCAAGCGGCTGTCGCGCTTATTTCCCTTCCCCGCAGTCCTCTTCCAAACGCCAGCCGCCATCACGCTTGGCTCAACAACCTCGGTATCATCGAACAATACTTTGTTTTGATTTACGATACAGCATCATCCATTTCCAGGATGGTGAAACCGTTATCCCAAAAATTGAAGAAGAAAGACACACCCAATAAGTCCGAGAATGAAAAAAATAGTGAACAACTCCGTATTTAGTGCTGCCGTCGCAAGCACATTTCTGGCCGCGCCAACAGTTGCTGCCGACCCGACGCACGCGAATGAAGGCAAGATGGCATCGAACTGGATCCAAGCCAATGTTTCGAACGGCTTCACACTGACGGCCGTGGGCGACCTGATCATCACCGAGCCGATTCATCAGCGCATGAAGCGCACGTCGCCTGACTTGCTGAAACTCCTGCAAAACGCGGATGTCATTTTTGGCAATTTCGAAGACACGGCGATCGATATCAATAAGTTCGGCGGTTATCCGGATGCGATGTCCGGCGGCGGCTGGCTGATCAGTTCACCGAAAGTGCCGGCCGATCTGCGTGCAATGGGCTTCAATCTTGTCGCCCGTGCAAACAATCACACGACCGATTGGGGTGTCAAAGGCATGCGGTACACCAACAATCTTCTGGATGAGGCCGGCATTACCCATGCCGGGACAGGCGAAACCCTCGCCGAGGCTCGCGCAGCGAGAATCCTGTCAGTGCCCGCAGGCCGCATTTCCCTGGTATCGATTGCGTCCCGGTTTGAACTCAACTCCCGCGCCGCCGATCCGCTCGGACAGATTCCGGGACGCCCCGGATTAAATGCCCTGCGCACCACGCGATATGTCATGGTATCGCCGGAGCGACTGGCGGTACTGGCAAAAATCCGCGATGCGCAACCGAAGGGTTCGGTACGCAAATCGCTTCTCGAATCCGATGCGAAGACCGACACCGTCACGCTGTTCGGCACCAAGTACCGTGCCAGCCCGGGGATCGGCGACGGCCTGGCATTTACGTTCTCGATGGACGCACAGGACCGCAAGGAGATCATCCGCGCCGTCCGCCAGGGAAAGCAAACCTCGGACTTTGCGATAGCGACCATTCATACCCATGAGCCGGGCAACTATAGCGATGTGCCGCCGGATTTCCTGCCCATCCTGGCACGTGAGTCGATCGACAACGGCGCGGATGCCTTCATCGGTCACGGGCCGCATCAGCTGCGCGGTATCGAAATCTACAAGGGCAAGCCGATCTTTTATTCGCTCGGAAATTTCTTCTTCATGGACAATACGCAGCAGCCGATCACACGCGACGAATTCGAAAAGGACAAGGTCGATCCTGCATCGATGACCGAAGCCGAGTTCATGGAAATGAGGCGTGTGCACGGCGTGTTCAAGGAACGCGTATGGTTTGAAAGCGCTGTCGCTGTCAGCCGCTTTGACGAACAGGGCAATCTTCGCGAGATTCGCCTTCATCCGATCGAGCTGCATTGGGAAGGCGGCCGCGACGCCGACCGGGGCATTCCACGGATTGCATCGCCGGAAGTCGCCAAGCGCGTGCTGGAACAGTTGCAGAAATTGTCGCGGCCTTTCGGCACGAAGATCGACATCCAGAACGGCGTAGGCCTGATCCGTGTAGGCGCCTGACGGTCAGGAATCAGGAGAAACATGACTGGACGGGCAATTCGTGTCCCGTCTGTTTGCAGCCGGCATGACGACGCGCCGGCTGATCGCCGTCCGTCAGGAAGAAAAGCGGCGCAGTCCATCCAGATCGAGCACGGTGATCCGTCCGTACTCCAGTTTCACCAGTCCCGCCTCCTCCAGCACTTTCAGCCCGCCGTTGACCCGCTGGCGCGAAGCACCCGCCAGGTAGCCGATCTCTTCCTGCGAAATTTTTATTTCGGGACTGATACCCGGATTAAGGTGCGGATTGAACAAGGCGGCCAGACAGCGCGCGAGGCGCGCATTCGTATCGAGCATGCGGTCGAACTCGACCAGCGAAATGAACATGCCGAGGCGTTCGTTCAGCAGCGTCATGACGAAGCGGTTGAAGGCGATGCTGTTATCCAGCAGATCGAGAAACAGACTGCGGGGCATCAGGGCGAGACGGGTATCGCGTATCGCAATGACATCGTATTGCCGCGGCCCCGTCTTGAGCAGCGAACCCTCGCCGAACCAGCCGCCGCTCAGCAGGCCGGTAAAGGTGATGGTCTTGCCTTCCGGTGATTCGCTGCTCATCTTCACCAGTCCGTCGATGGCGCCGATCCAGTAATCGGCCGATTCCCCCTTGCGGCAGGCATAGCCGCCCGCCGGCACGAAGCGCTCGATTGTCTCCGCTTCCACCCGCGCCATTTGTTCGGCGCTCAGCGATTGCGCCCAGGCGGCCTGGCGCAGCATATCGATCAGGGAAAGTTCGGAGGAAATCATGGCGGCGATTCTGGAGATCCATACTGCGGGCGGAAACAGGTGGAATGCATCATATATGCCATGTTGCTCCATGCCAAGAACAACATGGTGCCAAATGAATCATGATCATGTGGCGACAAATATCCAATGCACCATTTGCTGCGATAATTGCACACCCTCGCCGGCGGCAACAATGCAAGGCCGCCCGGCTTCACATCATTTCATTTTTCCAATCTATCGACCATGCATGCAGGAATGCTTTATGCTGCCGCCGCTTATGCAATGTGGGGGCTTTTCCCGGTGTATTTCAAGGCGCTGCAACATGTGCCTGCCAGCGAAATCCTGGTGCACCGCATGGTGTGGTCGCTGTTGCTGGTGGTGGTGCTTCTGTCATTGCGCAAACAATGGGCGTGGCTGGGCGATGTCATGCGCAAGCCGAAAGTGCTGGCGGGTTTCGCGGCAAGCGCGGTTCTGCTGGCGAGCAACTGGTTTATTTACATCTGGGCGGTCAATCACGACCGGGTGGTCGAATCCAGTCTCGGCTACTTCATCAATCCTCTCTTCAATGTCCTGCTTGGCTTCATCGTGCTGCGCGAGCGGATGCGCCCCGGCCAATGGGCCGCGATCGCCATTGCCGCCTGCGGCGTGCTCTGGCTGACCTGGCAGGTGGGTCATCTGCCGTGGATCGCGCTGGCGCTGGCGGCGACCTTCGGCCTGTACGGGCTGCTGCGCAAGACCGCCGCGCTTGGCGCGCTCGAAGGACTGGCGCTGGAAACGCTGCTGCTGTTCCCGCTCGCCCTCGGCTACCTCGTCATGTTGTCGCTCGACGGACAGAACAGCTTTACCACCGGCACGCCGGCCACCCGCTGGCTGCTTGCGATCGCCGGACCGATCACCGCCATCCCCCTGCTATGCTTCGCCGCCGGCGCGCGCCGCATCCCGATGTCGGTGCTTGGCCTGCTGCAATATATCGGACCCACGCTGCAGCTCATGCTCGGCGTATGGCTCTACAACGAGGCCTTCGACGGCGCGCGGCTGATCGGCTTCGCACTGATCTGGACCGCGTTGCTGGTTTACTCGGCGGAGGGCCTCTGGCGGGCCTGGTCCGCCAAGGCCACTGCCGCATAACTGGCGTATCCTACTCATCTCTTTTCACGTAATCCGGAAAACCCCATGGCTCAATACGTCTACACAATGAACCGCGTCGGCAAGATCGTGCCGCCGAAGCGCCAGATTCTCAAGGACATTTCCCTGTCGTTCTTCCCCGGTGCCAAGATTGGCGTGCTCGGCCTGAACGGCTCGGGCAAGTCCACGCTGCTGAAGATCATGGCCGGCATCGACAAGGACATCCAGGGCGAAGCGGTGCCGATGCCGAACCTGAACATCGGCTACCTGCCGCAGGAACCGGAACTCGATCCCGAACAGACCGTGCGCCAGGCGGTAGAAGGCGGCCTCGGCGAAGTCTTCGAAGCAAAAGCGAAGCTTGACGCGGTCTATGCGGCCTATGCGGAACCCGATGCCGATTTCGACGCGCTGGCCGCCGAACAGGCGCGACTGGAAGCGATCATCTCGACCGCCGCCGGCGACAATCCCGAACAACAGCTGGAAATGGCCGCCGACGCGCTGCGCCTGCCGTCCTGGGACGCGAAGATCGGCGTGCTGTCCGGCGGCGAAAAGCGCCGCGTCGCGCTGTGCCGCCTGCTGCTGTCGAAACCCGACATGCTGCTTCTCGACGAACCGACCAACCACCTCGACGCGGAATCGGTCGACTGGCTGGAGCAGTTCCTGCAGCGCTTCCCCGGCACTGTGGTCGGCATCACCCACGACCGCTACTTTCTCGACAATGCCGCCGAGTGGATTCTCGAACTCGACCGCGGCCACGGTATTCCCTGGAAGGGCAACTACAGTTCCTGGCTGGAGCAGAAGAGCAACCGCCTGAAGCAGGAAGAGGCGAGCGAATCGTCGCGCCAGAAAACGATCGCCAAGGAACTGGAGTGGGTACGCCAGAATCCGAAGGGCCGGCAGGCGAAGAGCAAGGCGCGTCTGGCCCGCTTCAATGAATTGAGCGAACACGAATACCAGAAGCGCAACGAGACGCAGGAAATCTTCATCCCGGTCGCCGAGCGTCTCGGCAATGAAGTCATCGAATTCAAGAACGTGTCGAAAGCCTTTGGCGACCGCCTGCTGATCGACAACCTGAGCTTCACCGTGCCGCCCGGCGCGATCGTCGGCATCATCGGCCCGAACGGCGCCGGTAAATCAACGCTGTTCAAGATGATCACCGGCAAGGAAAAGCCGGACAGCGGCGAAGTCGTGATCGGCAAGACCGCCAAGGTGTCGATGGTCGACCAGTCGCGCGATACGCTCTCCAGCAACAAGACGGTCTTCGAGGATGTGTCGAACGGCGCCGACGTGCTGACGGTAGGCCGCTTCGAAATGCCGTCGCGGGCGTATCTTGGACGCTTCAACTTCAAGGGCAGCGACCAGCAGAAGATCGTCGGCAACCTGTCCGGCGGCGAACGCGGGCGCCTGCATCTCGCCAAGACGCTGCTGATGGGCGGCAACGTCCTGTTGCTGGACGAACCGTCCAACGACCTCGACGTGGAAACATTGCGCGCGCTGGAAGACGCCTTGCTGGAATTCGCCGGCAGTGTGCTCGTGATCTCCCACGACCGCTGGTTCCTTGACCGGATCGCCACCCACATCCTTGCCTTCGAGGGCGA
The DNA here is from genome assembly GCF_035944575.1 of Noviherbaspirillum sp. Classification (GTDB taxonomy): domain Bacteria; phylum Pseudomonadota; class Gammaproteobacteria; order Burkholderiales; family Burkholderiaceae_D; genus Noviherbaspirillum. The sequence continues at coordinate 22,082 of NZ_DASZBA010000140.1, read as the reverse complement.
GTCGCAGGTGGTGTTCTTCGACGGCAATTACCAGGAATACGAGGCGGACAAGAAGAAGCGCCTCGGCGAGGAAGGCGCGAAGCCGAAGCGGATCCGGTACAAGCCGATCACGCGTTAAGCTTCCGCATATAAAAAGGCCGCTCCGGAGAGCGGCCTTTTTACTTATTATTGTTGTTACCGATGCATCGGCACGCAGGTCAATGCAGGCTCTGCCCCGGTGTCGTGCTGATGATGGTGGTATCGGAGATCACGGTGGTGGTCCTGGTGCCTGTCGTTGGCGTCGTGCTTCCCGTAGTGCGGCTGCCCGATCCATCGCTGGTGACATTCTTGACTTCACGCTGCGCCGCCTGTGCGACACGCTGGGCCGAATCCTTCAGGCTGTCAGCCTTCGTGCGCACGGTTTCCTTGACGGTGTCCAGCAGCTGGTCCCGCTTGCTTCCCATCAGCTGGTCTTCGCGGCGCGTGTTCGGCAATGACGCGCCGAGCATGGTGCCGATCGCAACGCCGAGAATACCGAGCATGAGCGGCTGTTCGTCGATCATGCGGTCAAACCCGTCCCGGGCGCGATAGTATTGCTGCCGGGATTTCTGGGTCAGCTTGCCGCTGCTCGAACCGGTGCTGCTGGTCGAACCGGACAATTTGCCGCGAGCCCGGCTTGCCATCGACGATGTGCTGTCGCTGACACGGTGCCCGAGTTCACTGACCTTATTCATCAGACCACGGCCTTTTTCACCAACCTTGCTCATCGCCCCGCCCGTTGTGCCTTCCGGAGAACCGACCGCAGCCGAACTGGACACGTAGTCCACATCGTAGACAGTCGGATCGAACTCCAGGTCCTGGCGGTCGCGGGCCTGCCGGCGCACACGCGTCACGCCATCCGATTTCCTGCCCTGCACGAACATCGATGCGATGCTGAGACCGAACAAGATGAGCGGGATCGGGTTCTTGCGGACCGTGTCGCCCAGGAAGGTACCGAAATTGTCCGGCAGGTTCGTGCGTGCATAGTGAACCGCCCGGTCCATTACCTGCGTGGGAGCCAGCTTGTTCTGAATCGCATCGATAGTCGAGCTGACCTCGGCGCGCGTACGCTCGATGTCGTGTTCGATCTCTTCAGGGCGGCGCGTATCTTGGCGGATATCTTCATTTTCTTTCATTGCGCTTTCTCCTTGACTAAGCCCTTATCCCTGCGAAGCGAGTCCATGGTCCGGTGCGGCATCAGGTTGTCCGGTTTCAGTTTGGCGGTGCCGCCCCTGAGCATCAGGTACCCGATGACTGCGAAGACGAGGCCCACAAGCAGCGGCGCAAGCCATGGCGCCACTTCCTGCGGAAGCAGCATCTCGACGCCCTTCACCACGGCTTGCAGGATGATGAACAAGCCCGCCAGAGCCACCGCGGCGCCGATGGCAACCGCGGTGATCGCCGTTGTCGCGGTCGAGACTTTTTGCGACATTTCCGCGCGCGCCAGCGCAATCTCCTGGCGAACCAGGTCGACCATTTCATGCGTCAGGTCCGAAAAAAGCGCCGGCAGCGACTTGCCGTTCTTATCGGTTTCCATACGTGTTACCTCCGGTTGATCCACTGGTGGACGATGGCGTTGTACCGGTACCGGTGGTATCGATGCCGCTGGCGCCCTTCTTGGTGCTCGTGGAGCTGCCGGTGGAACCGGTGAGGCTGGTGTTGCCGGCGCCTGTCGCGCTTGGTGCGGTACCGGCGGCGGAAGTGGCCGTGCCCGGGGTGCCGTCGCCGGTCATGCCGGTGACGGGATCGCTGCCGACGCCGGTTGCGGAGAGTTCCGTTGCGGAAAGGATGTCGTCATACGACTGCGTGCTGGTACCCGTGCCGCCGGATGCCTGGCTGGTGGAACCGTATCCGGTCGTGTCGTAGCCGGTGGAATCATAGCTGGACTCGTAACGATTCTGGGCCGAGCTTTTCAGGAAACGCGCCAGCAGCAGGCCGGCGATGACCGATCCGGCGAAGAACACGCCTGGCGAACGGCGGCCCAGATCCTCGGCGTCACGCAGCAGCGCATCGAGATCCTTGTTGCGCAGGCCTTCGCTGAGCGACTCGATCCGGTCGGCTGCCATGCTGACGTAGCGGCCTGCTTCCGGACGCCCTTCGTCCTGCAGGCGATCGGCCGTGCTGCGGATTGCCTGTGCAACCGATTCGACTTGCGTCACCGCTGTGGTCTTCTGCTGCTCGAACAGGGTGCGGCCCTGTTCCTTCGCGCGTCCGGCGAGGTCCTTGGCATAACCCTTGGCTTCGCTGGCCACACGACCGGTTTTATCCTTCAGCGCATCGGTTGCCGATGATTGCTGACCGGTGCCCTGGGAGGTAGAGCCCAGATTGTCGGAAGTGGCTCCGAACCCTGTTGTCGAGTTCGTGCGTCCAGTATCTTGATCTGCCATTGTCATCACTCCTTGAAATTGTTGGTAATGAAAGTCTGTTCTGCGAAGAACGTTTCCGCGGTATTGATAGTTGTTTGAAATGCAAATCGTTAATTAGTTCGCATGATTACCGAATTGCTTGACGAAGGACGACTATGTGACGTTTTTATAGGCAGATGGGCCCCGCTGCGTGATGTGCGACGAACCGGCGGAGTAAAAAAGCTGCCGTGAAAACGGGCACGGGACCGGGAAAATTCGGTACGGACCAGAAAGCGATTCGTCTCGAACGCCACTGCGCGTGCAATCGTTATGCCACCACATCAGGAGCAATCCACCAGGACAGTTTCACCCGGCATCGGCAGCGCACTATCAAATGCAGCGACGTTCTTGCAGTCCGGTCAACCGGCTCTTTTGCCATCGCCAACTTCTGCATTTTCTTGCCTAAATATCGACGACTTGGAGTACGGGCAGGGTGTACCATGCGCGTTTTTCCACGGAGAATGTTTCGATGAGCAATGACAATCTGTTCGTGATTTTGCTGGGCATTGGCGCGATGGGCGCAATCATCTACTGGATTGCCTACCAGACCGGACGCCTGCATGGTTTTCGCCACGGCCTTGAAAAAGGAAGCACGCTGACGTCGCGCGTGCAGCATCTCAAGGGGATGTCGGACGGCTATGTGATGGCGCTGCAGCACACGCCCGGGCAACGCAATGAATACATGAATAACGTGTTGTTGAGGATGGGCTCGATCACGCCTGCGGATATCGAAGCGGATCGCCGGCGACGACGTCAGTTGCAGGATTGAGGATCGGTTCGGCCGGTTATCGGGCGTGCGGGTACGGTACGGGAAAGTTGCTTGCTGAGATGGTGAACGCCTGGAAGATTTCAGACAATCCTTGCAAGGACGTACGCCACGATATGCGCAATGCCATGCGCAAGCATTGCGGACTCGATTCCGCCGCGCCAGTAAACAATGCCGAACAAGACTCCGAACATGGCATTGGCAAGAACCACAAACGCCACGAGGTTTCCGTCCATCTGCATTGTCTGCGCCGCAACCGCAGGCAGGTGCCCCACTCCGAACAGGATCGCACTTGCAACGATTGCGATCCATATCCATCGGGCCTGGACGGTGCCCGTTCCACCCTGCCCGAACCGCCATCCAAGCCATGCGATCAAGGTCATCGCGCCCCACCGCAGCAACACCTCTTCCGTGATGCCGCCATACAGAACCCGTGCATATAGAGGAAGCCCCGGACCGGACTGCAACGCCTTGAACGCCGCCGGCCCATGGGCGGCGGCAACGTAAAGCAGCACACCACCCGCAAAGCCCGCAGTGCATCCCCACAGCAGTGCTGTCTTCACATTGGTCCGCCATTGCACGCTGTTTGCCGGGAGGCTGAGCACAGGCGCGCCAAGGCCGACCGTGCGTGCCAGCCTTGCACCGATCCAGCAGGCCAGCGCCAGTATCAGTGCGCTTTGCAGGATGCTGGCGGCGACCAGTATCCATGCCGGAGGCAGATTCTCCCTGCCTTGCAGAAGCGGCGGCACCATTTCCATGGCAACGGCGAATACGCCGGGCATGCCGAGGCACCACAACAGGATACCGATGCGGCGCAATTGAAGGGATGAAGAGAGAGTCATTGCGGCGAGACAAGTTGTTGGCGGGGTTATTGTAGCCTCGGCAACGCGGACCGGTCGCACCCCGGCCCGCTGTCCGACTGTCATTACGGCAGTGCGACATTCACCCCGGTCGGCGCCACATAGGATTCCTGCGTCATCAGATCGACGCCGCACTCCAGCGTTTCGATCCAGTCGAGGAATCGGCCGATCATGGCTTTTCCCTTTAGCGGTGCACCGTGTTGCGGCACGATCCATTCGGGGTCCAGCTTCCGCACCATCCGCACCCAGTAACGGCAAACCTTGTTCGACACCATGTAGCGGGCGTGAAAGCCGCGCATGTATGCCAGATGCTGGTCGAAATCGCCCACCGGCCGGGCGGCGAGATGCCCCGGCAGGAGCGACGCCCCCATGTCACCTGAAAACAGGATGCGGCTGACCGGATCGTAGAACTGATGATTGCCTTCGGAATGCAGGAAATGCGCCGGGATGATCTGGAAGTTCGTTCCGCCGACAGGCAACAGCGTGCCCTCATCGGGAATGGCGACAATGCGCCCCTCGGTTTTACCCATCGGACAAAAATGCGGCACGAAGCGCGCCCAGATGCGGGAAATCAGCAGCTTGGTATCCGATCCGCTGAGCCAGCGCGGCAGCGACGCGATGATGTCCGGATCAGCGTGCGAAGCAAATACATATTCGAGCTGCTTGGGCGGGAAATAGCGGCTCATCGCCAGGAAGAGCTCGTTGTAGGTCATGACGCCGCCCGGATCGAGCAGGATGCCGTTGCCGCCGTTGATGATCAGGAATTGATTGGATTGCACCGAATTGCCGTCGCCGTCTTCGACGAGATCCGGAAACATCAGGCAAACATGGTCGCCGTTATTGAAAAGTTCGATCGCCATCGCACATACCTTATGAAAAGATGCGGCACAGTCTATCGATATTGCTTTTTGGAAAACCGAACCCAGATCAAAATTTCATTCATTGCCGGTCCACAGGACCAGACCGGCGGCACGCTCTGCAGATTTCATTTAAATACTGCAATATGCCGGTAGTCGTTGCGACCCAGCGCCGTTTCATACCTGCATTGGCACTTACTTCTTTGCAAACCACAAACATCACATGACAAGCTTATTTGACCCGATCAAGATCGGCGACCTTGAACTTCCCAATCGCATTTTCATGGCGCCGCTGACCCGCTCGCGCGCCGTCGGCGGTCGCGTACCGAATGCGCTGATGCGCGAATACTATGTGCAGCGCGCCTCCGCCGGACTCATCCTCAGCGAAGCGACCGCGGTGACGCCGATGGGCGTGGGCTATGCCGATACGCCAGGCATCTGGTCCGACGCGCAGGTCGCTGGCTGGAAGGACATTACCGATGCGGTACATGCGGCAGGCGGCCACATCTTTTTGCAGCTTTGGCATGTCGGCCGTATTTCCGACCCGGTGTTTCTCGATGGCCAGTTGCCGGTCGCGCCGAGCGCGATCGCGGCCGGTGGCCATGTCAGCCTGGTCCGCCCGAAACGCGCCTACGTGACCCCGAGGGCGCTTGAACTGGAAGAAATCGCCGGCATCGTCGAGGCTTACCGCAAGGGCGCCGAGAATGCGAAGGCCGCCGGTTTCGACGGCGTGGAAATTCATGGCGCGAATGGTTATCTGCTCGACCAGTTCCTGCAGGACAGCACCAACCATCGCACCGATGCCTATGGCGGATCGATCGATAACCGGGCGCGGCTGATGCTGGAAGTCACCGATGCCTGCATCTCGGTATGGGGCGCGTCACGCGTCGGCATGCACCTCGCCCCGCGCGGCGATGCACACACGATGGGCGACTCCAACCCCGCGGCAACCTTCGGCTACGTCGCCCGGGAACTGGGCAGGCGTGGCATCGCCTTCATCTGCGCGCGCGAGTCGCTTGGCGAAAACCGCCTTGGCCCGGAACTGAAGAAGGCATTCGGCGGCATCTATATCGCCAATGAAAAGATGACCAAAGCCACGGGCGAGCAATTGCTGGCAGCGGGCGAAGCCGATGCGGTGGCTTACGGAAAATTGTTCATTGCGAACCCGGATCTGCCGAAGCGCTTCGCGCTGGATGCGCCGTTGAACGAGCCTCGTCCCGAAACCTTTTATCATCCGAGCCAGGAAGGCTATATCGACTATCCGGCGCTCGCAGCCTGAGCGGTTGTGGACAGCGGCGCCTCACCCGTCGAGGTGGCCGCTGTCTTTCAGCTTCCTGTCGGTGAGGTACTCGCGCAACACCAGCGACAACACCAGCACCACGATGAACAGCAGGCCCGCGGTGATCGATATCTTGATGAAGAGGGCGGCGTCAAGCGGCATAAACCAGAGCTGAACCAATGCAAGCACGACCCATGCGACAGCGATCAGGCAGCAGAGGATGACGCCGACTTTCATGCATCCCTTTCCATGACGACAAGGTAGGCCTCGCGTTTCCAGAGCAACAGCATGCGACGGATATCTTTTTCCATCGTGACGACACGCCAGCCTTCACGCGCGTTCTTGTTCAGGAATTCACTGAATCGCACCGGATCGACCTTGGACGCCCCGAGCACCAGCGAACCCAGCATGCCTTCCTGATAAATCACGACCTTGTATTGTTTCATCCCCGCTCCTCGTTAAATTGATGTGGCCGTTTTGCCAACTGCCGCAGTGTAACAGCGTCCTGCTTCACCTTTACTTAAGTTAGCCACAGGAATTTTTGTTTTTTCGCAGGAACATTGCGACACGGAACCTGTCTATCCGCCAGTCAATCCTTGGAGCAATATTCATGAGCAAAATTCGAGTGGGCGATACGGTTGCCTTCCGCCGCGATCTGGCACGCAGATGCGCATCGAAAGGCGTGAGCGATTTTCGCGCGACCGTCACCGCGGTTACGGACGGCTGGGTTTTCATGACCGGGCGCTGCGGCACCAGCAAGGTGATGCCGGCATCCGACCTGAGCAAGGTTGCGCACAACGGCGTCATCCTGGAATTGGTGTGACCGATTGATTCGGAACCCTGCGCGGCTTCAGATTAGCCAGGGTTTTACCGCTCTATTTATCGCTTCCTGAAGCCGTCCGGCTTCATACAATGGGGCAAAGAGGAATTTCCGGCAACATCCATTCTGTTGTGGCGGCCGGAGGCAACAACATCGCGAGCCGTCCCCCGGCGTCCGCATCCATCCCCCCTTCGTCACCCCAAGGGCGCTGCCTGGCAGCGCCTCTTACAACTAAAGATCGTATGAATATCTCTGAACTCAAAGTTGGGACCCGCCTTGCCGTGGGCTTAACCGCCGTCCTCGTTATCCTGACTGCCATCGTCGGCGTGGCGTTGCTGAGGGTGCAATCGCTGGACCGGAATATCAGTGCGATCGTGGACCAGGCGATGATGAAGGAGCGTCTGTTTTCGGAATGGGCGGCGAACACCAACCTCAACGGTGCCCGCACGATTTCGGTGGCGGAGTCGAACGACCCGAAGCGGGAGAAGCAATTGCAGGAGAGGATCAAGCAAACCAGCGCGCGCATCTCGGAAATCCAGAAGAAACTCGATGCGGTGGAAAAGGATGCGGAAGAAAAGCAGCTTCTCGACCAGGTCGGCGCCAAGCGGAAGATCTATATCCAGGCCCGCGACGAAGTATTCAAGGAGAAAGCCGTCAATGAGGAAAATGCGCGGACACTGGTGATCTCCAGGCTCGAGCCGGCGCTGGAAGACTATATCGCTACGATCAGCAAACTGAGCTTATATCAGGCGTCAATGATTGCAAGCTGGACAACCGAGACCACCACGCTGGCGCGCAATACGCAATGGCTGGTAGGCGTGCTCGGCGGCCTGGGTCTGCTGCTCGGCGCCGTCATATCGATCGTGATTGCGACCAGCATCCGCAGGCAATTGGGCGGCGAACCCGCCTATGCCGCCACCGTCGCCAACATGATTGCCCATGGCGACCTCACCAGCCGCATCGACCTCCACAATGCCGGCAGCGACAGCCTGATGCACGCGATGAAAGCCATGCAGGATCAGCTCGCCGCCCTGGTGGAACGCGTGCGCGGCGGCACCGAGATGATCGCCACCGCGTCAAGCCAGATCAGCAGCGGCAACCAGGACCTTTCCGAACGCACCGAGCAGCAGGCGAGCATGCTGCAGGAAACCGCATCCTCCATGGAAGAGCTGACGTCGACGGTGCAGCAGAATGCGGACAATGCGCGGCAGGCGAATCAGCTCGCGGCATCGGCGTCGTCGGTCGCCCAGCGCGGCGGCGAGGCGGTCGGCCAGGTGATCGACACCATGGCCTCCATCAGCGAATCGGCGCGCCGGATCGTCGACATCATCGGCGTGATCGACGGCATCGCATTTCAAACCAACATCCTGGCGCTGAACGCCGCCGTCGAAGCGGCACGGGCCGGCGAACAGGGGCGCGGCTTTGCGGTAGTGGCAACGGAAGTGCGTAACCTGGCGCAGCGCTCCGCCGCAGCCGCCAAGGAAATCAAGGCATTGATCGGTGAATCGGTGGAGAAGGTCGATGCCGGCAGCGCACTGGTGGAACGCGCCGGCAGCACGATGGACGAGATCGTCGAGAGCGTGCGCCGGGTCGCGGACATCATGGGAGAGATTACCGCGGCGAGCCAGGAACAAAGCAGCGGCATCCAGCAGGTAAACCAGGCCATCGGCCTGATGGACCAGGTCACGCAGCAGAACGCGGCCCTGGTGGAACAGGCTGCCGCAGCCGCCGAAGCAATGCGCGATCAGGCCGGCGGCCTGGCGCAGGCGGTCAACGTGTTCAAGGTCGACCGCCGGGGATAGCGGACCGGTGCTACTTCGGCATCACCTCGATCGTGATTTCCTTGCTGGCGATGTAATACGGCACATGCTTGTGATCGGCGAACAGCAGGCGCAGCGTATGCTTGCCCGGGGGCAGATCGAGAATCGCTTCGGTTTCGCCCTTGCCGTAGTGCTTGTAGCGCTGGTTCAGGTATTCCTCCGGCTTATCGAAGGGAATCGGCTTTTTGATATCGGCCGGCATCGGCATGTCGATCAGGATATGGTGATGGCCGGTGCCTTCGATCTTGCCTGCCGCAACCGGCGCCACACCCATGCCGGTGATGGAAAACGCCACCCGGAACGGCGAACGGACCTTGTCGCCATCCTTGATGTTGACGAAGTAGGCCACTTTTTCCGCGATCGGAAAAGGCCGCGTGCGGTCCAGTGCACTGATGCTGCTGATGACGGATTCGGTATTGAGGGTTGTTTCCGGTGATTTCAACGGCGCGGACGCCTTGACTGCCTGCGGCGCCTTCGCCGGTTCGGCCGCCAGGGTCGCCGTACAGACGGCGCTGCACGCAATAGCCGCCAGTCCCTGTCTCCATGCGGTTTGTTCGATCATTTACCTGTTCTCCCCCTGCCAAGTTTGCATGTGTATTGCTGTTTGAACTTGCCAAGAGAATAACCGGTTTGCCGATTCTTGTTGCACGCAAAAAAACACCGGGCGTCGCATTGTTGTTCCGCCCGGTGCCGCAGGTGACCGCGATGTCTGGCTTTTCAGGGTTTCAGCACCACCTTGATGCACTCGTCCTGCTTGTTCTTGAAGAGGTCGTAGCCGTGCGGCGCTTCGTCCAGCGGCAGCGTGTGCGTGATGATGCAGGTCGTGTCGAAGTCGCCGTTGCGGATGCGCTCCAGCAGCGGATGCAGGTAGCGCTGCACATGCGTCTGCCCGGTCTTGATGGTCAGCGAACGGTTCATCACCGAACCGATCGGGAATTTGTCGATGAAGCCGCCATATACGCCCGGGATCGATACATGACCGCCGTTGCGGCAGGCCATCAGCGCCTCCCGCAATACGATCGGGCGGTCGGATTCCAGACGTACCGCCTGCTTCATCCGGTCGTAGGCCGCCACCGGGCCGAGTCCATGCGCTTCCATGCCGACCGCGTCGATGCAGGCGTCCGGGCCGCGTCCGCCGGTCATCTGCTTCAGCGCTTCCAGCACGCTGACTTCTTCATAGTCGAGCGTTTCCGCCTTGAGCTGGCGTGCCAGCCGCAGGCGCTCCGGGAACCGGTCGATGGCAATCACCCGTTCCGCGCCCAGCAGGAAGGCACTCTGGATGGCAAACAAGCCCACCGGCCCGCAACCCCAGATCGCCACTACGTCGCCCTGCCTGATGTTGCAGTTTTCCGCCGCCATCCAGCCGGTCGGCAGAATATCGGACAAAAACAGCACCTGCTCGTCCGTCATGCCGTCGGGGACCTTGATCGGTCCGACGTCGGCAAACGGCACGCGCGCATACTCGGCCTGCCCGCCGGCATAGCCGCCCGTGAGGTGCGAATAGCCAAAAATCCCGGCTGTCGAATGGCCCCACATTTTTTCCGCCATCCAGGCATTCGGGTTCGAGTTTTCGCACACCGAATACAGCTTCTCCGAACAGAAATAGCAGTTGCCGCAAGCGATCGGGAAGGGCACGACCACGCGGTCGCCGATCTTCAGATTCTTGACTTCGCCGCCGAGAGCGACGATTTCTCCCATGAATTCATGTCCGAGGATGTCGCCTTTCTCCATCGTCGGCACGAAGCCATCCACGAGATGCAGGTCCGAGCCGCAGATCGCGGTCGAGGTGATCTTCACGATGGCATCACGCGGGTTAAGGATTTCAGGGTCGGGTACGTTCTGAATCCGCACATCGTTCTTGCCCATCCAGCAATTCGCTTTCATCCCGGCTCCCCTTTTCGGAAGATCAGGCGGCTCACCATGCTGCGCGGACCCGACGGCTGGCCGACGCTGGTCGGGATCTCGCCGGTTTCGATCAGCCACTTGAAGCGGCGCAAGTCGTCGTCGATCTGCTGTGCCGGCTCCTCGCCCAGCACCTTTGCCACCAGTGCACCCATCTTGCCGGCCGGCGGGCTGTATTGCAGATCCACATGGACGACAGTGCCGCGGTCGCCGGGGGCGCGCTCGAAACTGACGGTGCCGGCGTTATCGACATCGGCATCGGCGACCGAACGCCAGGCCAGCAATTGTCCCGGCTGGTCGATGGTCACTTCCGCATCCCATTCGACGCTGGCACCGAGCGGCGCCTTGGCTTTCCAGTGCGAACGATTCCCTTCCAGCACGCGGACTTCCTCCAGATGCTTCATGAAGCGCGGGAAATTGTCGAACTGGCGCCAGAACCGATAGCATTCGTCGGCCGGCTTGTTGACGGTGATCGACTTCTGCACATGAACGGTGTTGCGGGTATTTTGCAGCGCGCTCGTCGGCGCGCTGTAGATTTGCGTCTGCTGCACGCTCGACAGGATATCCAGTGCCGCGATCCCGGCCACGGCGGCGCACGCGAGCGCGACCTTGTTGCGTTCGTCGGCGCCGGAGCGGCGTACCGCCATGCCCAGCATCGTTAGATTGATCGCATCGCCGGCGACCCGGCTCCACAGCCAGTTGGTCGGCTCCCTCTGAGTCAGGATGCCGACGCCGCTGGCGATCTCGCGCAGCCCGAGAGCACGGAACAGCATCGGCCGGTCGGCCACGCCGATGGTACGCGACATCGTCCGCGGCGCCAGCAGGTGCACCACGCCGAGACCGACACTCAGCCAGCCAAGTGCTTTCGCCAGCTGCTGGCTCCGGTCTGCGCCGACTGTCCTGTATTGCTGCGGCGTGCCGTAGTGCGGAATGGGGCGGGAATCGTTGAACTGGGAAAGGGGATGGAGATGCCGCGAGACTTCCGGCAGTCCCGTGCCCGATAATTGACTTTGCATAGTTTTCCTCCGTTGCGCTAGCCGTGCCTTATTGCATGCGTTTGGGCTAACGGATGATTACGCTGATCCGACCGGCCCGACGCTGCAGACGGTCAATAAAAAAAGTTAGTCAAAATATATGGGACGGTAGTTCCCCGCTATTTCCCGGCTATTTTGGGAAGGCAAGAAACAGGAACGGCGCCGTGAGGACGCGGCGCCGCGAGATGGGTAAAAGGCGGTGTTACTGCGAAGCGATTTCCGCAACCTTGCCTTCACGCGTGATGGTTGTTACTTTTTCGAATTGTTCCCAGGGCAGCTCGGTTGCTTCCACCTTCGGGATGTCCTTGTAGTGTTCAAGGCCTTCGCTGATGTACTCATCGGCATCTGTCGCGGGCACAGCGCCGGTCTCGGCAGCGGTGCCGCCTGCCTGCGCAGGTTCGGTGACGACCGGGAAGCGCCAGTACACCTTGTCCAGTTCAAGGCCGCAGCTCTTGCGGACATGATCGCGCAAGGTCATTTCGATGATGTGCGACAGGCGGAAGCGCTTCATCGGTTCCGATTCGATGACCGCCGTATAACGGCCGTTGCCGCCCAGGCAGGCGCTGTCGACGCTGACGCTTACACCGGTCTTGCTGAAGTAATCGACGATCGTGGCCTTGATGGTGGTGATATTGCGCTGTTGATGGCGGGCACGCGCCTTCTCCCGGAACAGGGCTGTTGCGATGCCGATACCGCCGGCGGCAATGATCAAAAGCAGGGACAACGTAAACGCGTCGGTCTGGAAAAGCATGTCGGATGTCCTTCATTCGCTGGCAGGCTGCAGGTGCGCGGGTGCGGGCCGTGAATTGGTAACGGCCACATCGGACAGCAACTTTAGATTGTCAGAACTGCACCGGCAATTCGATCTACGCTGCCTTTTTGCGCGGCTGGCGCGCCTTGCCCTTGGCCGGCTGTTGCACCTGCAACCGCTGCTGCAACAAGCCGAGTACGGCCGCCTCTTCCGGTTTCAATGCATGAATATCCTCGGCCAGTTCTTCACGCGCCCGTTGCTGCAACGCAGCAAGCATGGTGCCGTCGAGGTAGGCATCGATCACACCGGGGTGGACATAGCATTTGCGACAGATGCTGGGCGTGTTGCCCAGCTTTTCGGCCACGGCTTCGATCGCCCGCACGATGTTCTTTTTCGCCTGCGCTTCGGAGTCGAATTTCTGATATTCCTGCAACGCGATCGCAGCCAGCAGGGTGCCGGACCAGGTGCGGAAATCCTTGGCCGTATAGTCTTCGCCGGTCAGGTTGCGCAGGTATTCATTGACATCGGCGGAGTCGACGCTGCGCTGCACGCCGTCGTCATCGATGTACTGGAACAACTCCTGTCCCGGCAGGTCGCGGCTGCGCCGGATGATGCGTGCCAGGCGCGGATCGTGCAGCTTGATCGAGTGATGCACGCCGCTCTTGCCGCGGAAGCGGAATTCCACTTCGCTGCCGTCGATGCGTACGTGCCGGTCGCGCAGCGTCGTCAATCCGAATGATTTGTTGGTGCGCGCATATTCTTCGTTGCCCACCCGCATCATCGTCGCCTGCAACAGGAATACCACCGTCGCCAGCACCTTCTCGCGCGGCAGGCCCGGCAGCTTCAGCGCCTCTTCGACCTTCCGGCGAATCAGCGGCAACGCCTGGCCGAACTGGATCATGCGGCCGTACTTGGCTTCATCCCGCACGCTGCGCCAGCGCGGATGGTAGCGGTACTGCTTGCGCTTCTTCGCATCGCGGCCGGTGGCCTGGATATGCCCGTTTTCCCATGGACAGATCCAGACATCGGTCCATGCAGGCGGAATCACCAGCGACTTGATGCGCGCCAGCACTTTTTCGTCCCTTATCGCCTTGCCATCGGCGTCCACATACTTGAATCCATTCCGGGCCGGCAGGCGCGCAATGCCGGGCTGATGATCGCCGACATAGCGCAGGCCGACCATTTTGGCGGTTGCCGGCATGGTTTCAGAAGCGGCAACAAGCGCTTCGGTTACAGCATTGTCGGAACGAAGGGCTTCTGCATCCTTGATGTCCATGGCGGTCTGGGTTGGGGGATCGGGGATCGACGTGTCTATTGTTGCGAAAAAATTCCGGTGACCTGTTCTGCAATATCAATTCGACACATGGCTATGCAGGATGTTTCAACTTTGCGATAAGCAAGCAGGCGGTATTTGACGCCCGCGCCGCACGGCGGCTATATTGGTTCCCACATTCCTGCCGGCAATTCAAGCCGGATCGCAAAAAGCAGCCGGGAGACATGGATATGAAACGGGAACACGAGCTTTGCTTCACCGCATCCATCCACCATGCCGGCGGCATCCTGATCCACGGGGCCACCGCCGACGAGGTAGATACGTCACGCTCCCGATTGCTGGTCCATCTCCAACGGCTCGGTCTCGACCGGCACATCACGATGATCGATAACGCCGTGTCCGTCCGATTCCGGCTTGACGACACCTGCGCCAGCCACTGGGCACCCGGCTGCGACACGACCCGGTTATGCAGCACGCTTGGCCTGGATACACGCGCCAGTTGCGCCGACCTGGAACGGGAAATCCTGCTGGCAATGCTGCTCGGGCCGGTCCCGTTCGATTTTCCTTCCTATGACGAACTGCTGTCCGCCGTGCGTATCCGCAGGAATATCGTCGAAGCCGCCCGCAAGACCGCGCTGGCCTTCCATACCACGCAAGCCGAACGGCCGGTTGAATACTGGACTTACAAGCCGGGCACCGGCTTTGTACTCCTGCCGGGCAAATCGCTGATTACCGCATTGCAAAAGGCAACCCAGCCCGATGATGACGGCAGCGTCTATTCCTTCTCCTGCTATCGCGCGACCGAATATGTCATCCTGCTCGCGGTCGCCCAGGAATTGGCCTTATGCAATGCCGCCCTGCTTTCGCGCCTGCAGTGCTACTGGGAAGCGCAACCCATCATGTCCGGGCAGTTCCATGATGTTTTCCTGCATGAACACGGCTCGATGAGCGCGCCATTGCCGCTGAAGTATTACGTTCCCGGCGACCGCATCTGGTTCCGGAATCCGGACAGCCATTCCTCGGATGCCACCGGCTACGAAGGCTCCTGGGTGATGTATCTGGGCGAGGGTTTGTTCACCAATTTCTGGAAACGGGCCGAACCGTACACGCTGACGGCGAAATGTCTGGAGATTTTCCATTGGCGGCATGCGGCCCGACGCGATTCGGCGGGCGAACTGCACATCGATGAGCGAGTGGTCGAACAGCGCGTCCATGCATCCGCTGGCGACCCGGACGACGTGCAGCGGATTCTCGGCCTGATGCTGCGGTACCGGGAACCGAGCGGCGTATACCGTGACGGCGGCTGCATCGATACCACCCGGGAATATCTGCGCTGGGTGCGTCCCGGCACGGGGGATCTGGTCCTTCCGCCGTCTCACTGATCCATAGCGCACATCCTTCGACGCATCTCGATCTTGCGGCTGCGCCATACGCATTGGGCAATTCAACACTAAGCTAGAATTCGCAACGAATGCAAACGCGCCGTAACAACGTGCGCCGGCGCAATCGCTCCGTCGGCGCAGCCGGGTCAATCAACTTCAAGGATGTGCAATGAATCTGGAAAAAGTCGTTTTCGCGTTTTTCATCGTGTTTGCCGCGACACTCAATTTCGGCTTCTTCGTCGGCGATATCGACAATCCGGATCATCACAATATTTATGAATTGTTCGCCGCCATCGTGGTGAACATGATCGCCACTGTATTGAAGTTCGGCGACCGGACCCAGATCGGCGCGGTGCATCTTTCCACCAGCCTGGTTGCCGACTTGCAACTGATTGCCGCCGCGGTGACCTGGACGGTGGTAATGCATGTGACCGGTCAGGGCCTTACCCCGAGCACGACCGTCAGCATCGTTTCGCTGGCCGGGGGAGCGCTGCTTGCCAACCTCATATCGGTCACGATGCTGATCGTCGAAACGGTCATGATGCGGCGCTGAAGCGAACCGTCATGAACAGCGTCATTTTTCTGGTTCTGCGCCGGATGCGCGCACCGCTGATCGTGCTCATCGCGGTCTATGCCATCGCGGTGCTCGGCCTGACCATCGCGCCCGGGGTGAACGAAGATGGCACGCCGTCGCCGCCGCTGAGTTTCTTCCATGCCTTCTATTTCATCAGCTATACCGCCACGACGATCGGCTTCGGCGAGATACCGAAAGCATTTTCGGATGCGCAGCGGCTATGGGTCACGGTGTCGATCTACCTGACCGTGGTCGCATGGACCTACGCCATCCTTACCATGCTGACCCTGTTCCAGGACAAGGCATTCCAGCACGCGCTGGTCGCGTCCCGTTTCGCCAACCGTGTGAAGCAGATCAAGGCGCCCTTCTACCTGGTGTGCGGATGCGGAGAAACCGGCACCCTGATCTGCCGTGCACTGGACTTTCTCGGGTTTGATTTCGTGATTCTGGAAAAGGATGCGCAGCGTGTCGAGGAACTGAACCTCGAGGACTTCAAGACCAACGACCCTGCACTTGCCGCCGATGCCAGCGTCACGAGCAATCTGCTGATGGCCGGCTTCCGCCATCCTCAATGCCAGGGCGTGCTGGCGGTGACGAATGACGAAGATGCCAATCTCGCCATCGCCATCAACGCCCGATTGCTGAACCCGGCCATCCCGGTGCTGGCGCGGGTACGCACGCCGACGGTCGCCGCCAGCATGGCATCGTTCGGCACCCATCACATCGTCAATGCCTATGAACGTTTCGCCGAGTATCTTGCGCTTGCCATGTCCTCGCCGGAACGCTTCCGGCTGATCGAGATCCTGACCGGCCTGCCGGGCACGTCGCTGCCGGATGTGCATCGTCCTCCCCGCGGGCGATGGATCATCTGCGGCTATGGACACTTCGGACAATCGATCGCCCGCTACCTGTCGCTGCCCGGCATCGATTTGACGATCATCGATCCCGAAGGCGACGGGCCGGACGATTGCCGCGTGGTGGCCGGCATCGGCACCGAAGCGCATGTGCTGGAACAGGCCGGCATCATGGAAGCCGCCGGCATCGTGGCCGGCAGTCCTAACGACATCAACAATCTGTCCATCGCCATGATGGCCAGGAAGCTGAACCCTGATATCTTCGTCGTGGCGCGGCAGAATCAGGACGCCAACGATAGGCTGTTCGATACCTTCCGCGCCGATTTCAGCATGGTGCACACCCGCATCGTGGCGCAGGAGTGCATCTCGATCATCACCACCCCGCTGCTGTCTCGCTTTCTTGCGGCGGTGCGCGGCGTCGATGAAGGCTGGTGCAGGATGCTCGCCATCCGTCTCGAAAACATCTGGCACGGGCTGATGCCGGACGTATGGGATGTCGCCATCAACCAGCACGCCACGCCGGCCGCTTATGATGCCCTCAGCGGCGATCAACCATTCAATGTCGGCCTGCTCCTGCGCGACAACGCGGAGCGGGAAGACACATTGCCGGCCATCGTCCTCATGATCGAGCGCGAAGGCCAGACTGTGCTTTTACCCGACGATGCATTCCTGCTGAAACCCGGCGATGCACTCCTGATCGCCGGCCAGCACTCGGTACGCTCCATCCTGGCGCTCACCCTGAAGAACGCCAATGCCTTGCATTATGTATTGACCGGCGAGGACCGGCGCGGCGGGTGGCTGTGGCATTACCTCGCTTCCAGAAAGGGGCGGCGCGCCGCGCACCCCGGCTGATGCGATCGAAAAGCGAACAAAGAAAAAAGCCCGCTCGCCGTGACCGGCTGCGGGCTGAATCGTACCTTTGGGTGTTACCTGTCTGTTTACGGCAGGAGGAGTGAAAACTTTAGCTTCCGGTTTTACGACGCTGTCGCGGGTCCAACAATGCGGCGCACCCGTCCCGCTTTCGCTGCAATCCAGCGCAATAAAAAAGCCCGATCGGCTTTTGGCTACGGGCAATTCCCCGAGGAGACGTCAGGGAGGAGACATTTGATATGCATTCGACATGCATAGTTTGCTGACTGACTATCGGTCGAATAGTTCGGAAAAAAATCCGATACAGGCAAAAAACTGCGTTCCATGCAGAAAGCAGGCATCCTATACAATTGCCGCCAAACCATAGTGACCTGCATGAAAAGAATTTTTCCCATCGCCATTTTCCTTCTCGCTATTGCCGGATGCACCAGCGTTCCGCCTGCGCCAGCGAATCGGATCAGCGCCGACACCTTTCAGAATGAGCGCGAAGCCTCGCCCGCCGCACAGGAAGTCGCCATGTATGCCTTGATGCTGCTGAAAACGGGCTACCGCTTCGGCGGGAAGAACCCGGAAGCGGGGCTCGACTGCTCAGGCATGGTGACGTATGTATATCGGGAAGCCGTCGGGATGCCCCTGACGGGTAATGCGGCGTCCCTGGCTCGGGAAGGCCGTGAGGTGTCGATCGATCAGCTTCGCACCGGCGACCTCGTATTGTTCAATACCCTTGGCCGGCCGTTTTCCCACATCGGCATCTATCTTGGCAAGGGTGAATTCATTCACGCGCCCAACTCCAGGGGACAGGTACGCGTGGACAAACTTACCAATCGGTACTGGGCACAACGGTTCGAGATGGCGAGAACATTGCTGGACTGATTCCCAACCATATTCCCGCCGGAAAGAACATAAGGCAATACCATGCCCCTCATGTCCTTATTTCCCGGCACGCCAGAATTCTTTTCCATGGCATAGGGTCCAATTATTTTTGAAACGCAGAGATTTTCAGAAATATGGCTTTGTTCCAACCATTGCATTTCCGGGATAGCGATTGACGCATTCGACGATCCCGGCATCCCACTGGTCCGTACGAAAGTTTCTCCTCTCCCTGGTTTTTGTCTGCCTGTTGCCGGGAATCATCGGCGCAGCGGTGTTGTTCCTATATCAGTACCAGCATGGACGCACCCAGCAGGAAGAGGTCATGGTCCAGACAGCACGCGCCCTGAGTCAGGCAGTGGATAGCCGGTTGCGCAGGAGCCTTTCGCTGGGGCAGGCACTTGCCACCCATGACTCGCTGTCGGCGCGCGACTACGCCCGCTTCCACGCAAGGGCGCGCGAGCTACTGGCTTTGCCGGAAATGGGATCCAACATCGTCGTACGGGATAGCAACGGGCGGCAAATGGTCAATACCGCAGTGCCGTTCGGCGATCCCCTGCCCGTCACCGAGATGCCGGGCTCGGTGCGACGTGTGTTTGCCACCGGAGCGCCCGCCATATCCGATCTCTTCATCGGCCTTCCGCTCAAGCGTCCGATCATGAGCATCAATGTGCCGGTCACCATCAACGGCAAGGTGGACTACGTGCTTGGCGTCGGCCTGCTGCCGAAAGAATTCGACGCCATCCTGAAAGCGCAGGAGCTTCCTTCCGGCTGGGTGGCCGCGATCCTGGACAGCAGCGGCACGATCGTCGGACGCAGCCGCACACCCGAGAAATACATCGGCAACAAGGCCACACCCAGCCTGCTCGAGGCAGTGCTGAAGTCGCCTGAGGGCATCGTCAGCAGTACTACCCAGGAAGGCACCCTGGTGATGACGGCCTTCAGCCGTTCCCATACCACCGGCTGGAGCGTCGCCATCGGCATTCCAAAGAAATCCCTGGCCCAGTCCCTGATCGTTCCTCTCTACGCGCTTGCGTCGGGCATCGCCGCCTTGTTCGGCATCGGCCTGGTGCTGGCGTGGTTCATGGGGAACAGGATTGCCCGCTCGATCAAATCCCTTACCGCGCCCGCCATGGCATTGGGCAGCGGCGGCGCAGTGCGGATTCCCCGCGTGCATCTCAGGGAGGCCGCCGAGGTCGGCTTGGCCATCGCACGCGCGGCGGAATTGCTGCAGGAGCGCTCCAATGCGCTCGAAGCCCGGAAGAACGAACTGGCCCAGGCCCACACCTTATTGCGTAATGTGATCGACAGCTCGCCGGCGCTCATCTACCTCAATGACCTGGAAGGAAATCTGCTTCTGGTCAACAAGACATATGAACGACTTTTTGGTACCGGCGCTGCGAACGGAGCGGCCGGAAACCGGCAGCCCCAGCCTGCCTCTTCCCCCAAACGATTTTCGGCAGCGGCCCTGCGCGATCTATCCAGCGGCAAGATCATTCGGTCCGAGGAGGAAATGCATACCAGCGAAGGCGTGAAGTACTACGCTGTTCATCAGGCGGCGCTGCGCGACCTGGAAGGAAAAGCAACCGGCGTCTGTGCGGTGGCAGTCGATATCACGTCATTGAAAGTCGCGGAAGCACGGATTCGCGTGCTGGTGGAAACGCTTGAAAAGCGCGTGGAACAGCGAACCGATGAGCTCAACCAGGCAAATGCCCAATTGCTTAATGTGAATCGTGAATTGAAAGAGGCGAACGAACAGCTGGAAGCCTTCAGCTATTCGGTGGCGCACGACCTGCGTGCGCCGTTGCGCAGCATCCAGGGCTTTTCCGATGCACTGGCGGAGGATTACAACGACACCCTGGAGAGCACCGCGCTGAATTATCTCCAGCGCATCACGAAAGCGGCGGCGCGGCTCGAACTGCTCATCGATGATCTGCTTTCCTACAGCCGCCTGGCACGGATGGAATTGCCGCTATCGGCCGTGAGCCTGGACCGTGTCATCGGCGAAGTGATGGCGAATCTCGGCGTGCAATTACAGGAAACCGGCGCTGCGGTGGACGTCGCGCCCGAGCTCCCGTTTGTACGAGCGAATAAGGCGGCCTGCATGCAAATCTTCCAGAACCTGATGTCGAATGCGGTGAAGTTCGCCAGGCCTGGCGTGCAGCCATCCATCCGAATATGGGCGGAGACATGGCATGCCGGCTATGGCGAAACAACGTTCGCCCGCATATGGATCGAGGACAACGGAATCGGCATTCCGCGGGAACAATTGCAGCGCATTTTCAAGCCGTTCGAACGCCTGCACGGCATGAGCGAATATCCGGGCAGCGGCATCGGCCTTGCGGTGGTCGACAAGACGGTACGGCGCATGGGGGGGCGATGCGGCGTGGAGTCGGAAGTGAATGCCGGTTCGCGCTTCTGGGTGGAACTGCCGCTCGAGCAGTAATGCCGCATCGCTTCCGCACTTCGGCGGCAGTGAAAATGAACAATACACATCAGGGGCGCAGCATGGCTGAAACAAGATCTGCCGGTGTTAGAATTTGAGCCCGCTTTCGGCCACCTAGGGCGCCTCTATTCATGAAGGTCAAATCCCATCTCGTTCTGCTCGTTGCGGTCGTTCTGCTCCCGGTTGTACTTTTCTCCGCTGTCGTATTGGATTTGCTGGTATCGAAGGAACGTGCTGCGGCAATGCGGAGCATGCATGAATTGGCCAGGGCGACGGTACTGGCGGTCGACCAGGAACTCAGCCTCGGCATCGCGACCGCCCAGACGCTGGCGACGTCCGCGCTTCTGGCAAAGGAGGACTTCGCCGGATTTTACCGGCAGGCGAAAGCCGCCAATGCCGGCCGCCAGAGCAACACCACGCTGATCGACGAGGATGGCCGGCAAATCTTCAACACGATTACCGCTTTCGGCACTCCTATCGCGCCGCCAAACCCGGCATCGGAGAAGCGCACCCAGGAAGTCATGGCGGGCAATGCGGTCAGGATTTCCGGCCTGATCCGCGGCAGGGCAACCGGAAAGTTCGTCGTGGCTGTCGAGTTTCCGGTCCGGACGGCAAGCGGCAATCGCTATTTGATCGGGCAATGGATGTTCACCACCCGCCTTAATGAGCTTCTGCCCTCGGAGAATGTGCCCAAATCCTGGCTCATCTCGGTCGTGGATAAGGAAGGCGTGACGCTGGCCCGCAATCAGCGGCCGGATGACTTCGTCGGCACGCCGAGCAGCGAAAAACTGCTCAAGATTATCCTTGGCCCTGAAAAGAGCGAATTCCGCGCCTTCAATCGCGCGGGCCAGGAGATGTATGGCGTGAATGCGCGCTCCGCGCTGTCGGGCTGGACAGTGACTGTCGGCGTTCCGGTCGAGGAGATCGAACAGGGCGCGGTCCGGGCTGTCTCCCTGACGGCACTTGGACTTCTGGCGGCGATCCTCTTCGCGATCGTCGGCGCCACGCTTTTCATCCGGCGCCTTGTCCGGGCCATCAACGCCGTTGCCGTATCGGCCGAGCAACTTGGCGAAAACAGGATTCCCTCCGTATCCAATCTGGACGTGATGGAAATGAACCGTTTGCAGGTGGCGCTGCACGAGGCGGGCAGGCGCCTGCAGGCAACCGATGCTGAGCGGGTCCGGCATCTCGCGGAAGCAAACGAGGCGCGCGCGCTGGCGGAATCGCAGAACAAGGCGAAGGACCAGTTCCTGGCCATGCTGGGCCATGAGCTTCGCAATCCGCTTTCCGCCATCGCCTCC
>NZ_DASZBA010000139.1:0-7986 GCF_035944575.1 Noviherbaspirillum sp. | reverse complement strand
AAGCCCGGGCGGACTCCCTTTCGAAGATGCATGCGGAGCGTCTCGCACGGGCCGCCGAGCAGCTCGACCAGATTACCCTCAGCATCAAATACTATTGGGAGACCTCGCACCACGGCCTGCGGCTCGACGATCAGTATCGTTACGGCCTGTATCCACGGTCGGACAAGCTGTACGTCAGCATTTTCGACCGCAACGGCGCTCTCGTCACCAGCACGGTGGGACGCCCTTTCCTGCTCGACTACAGCGAACGGCCATGGTTCAAGGCACACAAGGCTGCACAGAACCAGGGACTATTGATCGTCAAGCCGGACTTTTCGCCCCGTCTCGAAAAAACCCTTATCCGATTCACCCGCCGGCTCAACACGCCGGCCGGCGAATTCGACGGCGTGGTGTCGCTCGCATTGGAACCGGAATACCTTGCGTCGATCACCGATGAATCGCGGATGGAGAAAAGCGACTACTTTTCGGTCAACCATCGCGACGGCACGCCGCTGTCCCTGCGCGTCGGACACGCGGCGGCATCCACCACCAGCCTTTTCCATGCACAGCCTGTCTTTACGTCCGATACGGGAACGGTGCTCTACCCGTCCGACAGCTTTCTGGATAAGAAACCGCGCGTCGTTGCCTGGCACGCGCTGCAGGCCTATCCGCTGGTCGCCTCCGTGGGCCTGTCGGAGCAGGAGACTTTTGCATCCCACGAAAAGATGGCGCGCGACTATCGCAACATGGCCGCCGCCGGCACCGTGCTGCTGTTCCTGTTCGCCGTAACGGGGATGGCATTTTCATCCCGTCTGGCATGGAGGAAACACCAGGCCGAAGAAGTGAAGAATACCTACCGCCTGGCGACGGACAGCGCGCGCGAAGGGTTTTACATGGTCCGTGCGGTATATGGCGACCAGAGGCGCATCATCGACTTTCAGGTGGAAGATTGCAACGAACGCGGCGCCACCTACTACGGCACCACCCGCAGGCAGCTGATCGGGGCCAAGTTCCGGGACTTCATGCCGCCCAGCGATTATCTCGAGGAAGTGCTGAGCATTTTCCGGCGGGCGATGGAAACCGGTTTCTACGAGGACGAATTCAAGGTGTCTCCGGAGAGTCCGCTGGAAGCAACCTGGGTACATCGGCGCCTGGTGCGTTCGGGCCACGGGCTGGCCGTGACGCTGCGCGATATTTCCGAAGCCAAGGCGCATGAAGAAGCGCTATCGCAACTGGCCAACGCCGATAGCGTGACTACGCTGCCGAACCGCCATTGGCTGACGCATTACCTGCCGACGGCACTGCAGAAAGCGGCGGATTCCAACACCATGGTGGCACTGCTGTTCGTCGACCTGGACGATTTCAAGAACATCAACGACACGCTCGGACATGCCGCCGGCGACGCGCTGCTGCAGGCGGCGGCATTGCGCCTGAAATCGGTGATCCGTCCGGGCGACAATGTCGCCCGCCTCGGCGGCGATGAATTCACCATCATCCTCGAACGCATCGAAGGCGCGGACGATGTCCGGCCAGTGGCGCACCGTGTCATCAAGACCCTCAGCGAGCCGTTCGTGCTGGCCGACGGCAACAGCCACACCGTGCGCGGCTCGATCGGCATCAGCCTGTATCCGCAGGACGGCCGGGACGGGCCAACGCTGCTCAAGCATGCGGATATCGCCATGTACACGGCGAAGTCCGCCGGCAAGGCAACCTACCGCTTCTTCCTGCCCGAGTTCGCCGAAAACCTGATGCAGCGATTGAACAGCGAAACGGCTTTGCGCAAGGCCATCGAGCGGGATGAATTCGTGCTGCATTACCAGCCCCGGGTGGATACCTTCAGCGGCGAACTGCGCGGCATGGAAGCGCTGGTGCGCTGGATGCATCCGGAACGCGGGATCGTCGGTCCGCAGGAATTCATTCCAATAGCGGAGCAGACCGGCCTGATCGTCCGCCTGGGCGAGATGGTCATCGAAAAGGCATGCGCACAGCTTGCGCAATGGCGGAAACAAGGGCTGCCGGTGGTGCCGGTGTCAGTGAACGTATCAGCGTTGCAATTAATTCACGGCCGCATCGCCCAGCGGCTTGCCTCCTGCATGAATCGCCATGACATCGATTCGTCGCTGCTCGAAGTCGAAATCACCGAGTCCTGCATGATCGGCGAGGATGGCAACACCATACGGGAACTCGAAACGCTGGAGCACATGGGCATTAAACTCCTGGTGGATGATTTCGGCACCGGCTATTCATCGCTGTCGCAATTGCAGCGCCTTGACCTGGACATCCTGAAGATCGACCGCGAGTTCACCGGACGGCTGTGCAATGGCAAGGACGGCGACATGTTCTTCATGGCGATCCTGTCGATGGCGCACGTGCTGGGCATGACGGTCGTCGCCGAAGGCGTCGAAACCGAGGAGCAATTGCGCGTGCTGCAGGCGCTGTCCTGCAACGAGATACAGGGCTATTACGTCTCCAGGCCGGTACCGGCGGAAGACATCCCGGCACTGATGCTGCGCCGCTTCCTGTTCCCGTCCTCGCGCCCGGTGCTGCACGTGGTATAGCGCCGCGCCGGGTTGAACCGATCCGCAACAGGATATCGCTTGCGCGTTGCTGCCAGACGGGCGATCCACGATAATGCGAACTCATTTTTCCAAAGCAAATCATGACATTGCTGCCGCCGAATTCAACTGAAGACCGCCTGTATGTGCTGCGGACGCGATGGGAGCGTTACGTGGCGGAAGGCCGCTTCGAGCAGTTCATCGAGTTCACGGTGGCGGTCAACACCCTGGCGGAGTTCTTCAACCGCCTGCGCCTGCCCGGGCTGGTGCGGCTGTGCGAGGGACTGGAGAACGCGGCGCTTGCCAAGCTCGGCGACATCTCCACCCATCCCCTCAAGCAGCAGGATATCGTCGCGCTGCAGCGCCAGATGGATACCCTGCTCGGATCGGTGGCCAGCTCGCGGCTGATACCGGCGGAGCGGCGTACCGACGAACCGAGTACCGGCACGCCCGATATCGACTGGATCAAGCCGCGTTCGGTATGGATGATTTCCGCGCCGGAGAAGCGCGGGATGGCCGATGCGCTGAAACGCCAGTTGCAGTTCTTCGGCTTCCGGATTTTCGAGATCGACTGGGGCGGCCAGCATCTGCCGGAAGACAAGCCGCTGGCGGTGCTGTTCATTCCCGCGCACGCCAGCGCCGAACCGGCCGAATTCGACTGCATCGCCACCATCCGCATGAGCTGCCCGGCAAGCCAGTTGTTCTATCTCGGCGTGCAGGCGGCGATCGAGCCGATCGTCGCGCTGATGCGGGCCGGCATCGACGTCACCATCCCGGCGGAAGACCAGGCGTCGATGGTGCTCAACTGCATCCTCGACCTCGTCCAGACCCATGAGCAGGAACAGTACCGGGTGCTGGTGGTGGAGGATTCCCGGGTGGCGGTGGCGCTGATCCAGCGCACGCTGGCCGAGCATGACATCGACACCGAAGCCATCAGCGATCCCGGCAAGCTGCTCGACGCGCTCGAATCCTACCGCCCCGACCTTGTCCTGATGGACATGTACATGCCGCGCTTCAATGGCGTGGAGGCGACCCGGGTGCTGCGCCAGATGGCTGCCTACAATTCGCTGCCGATCGTCTACCTGTCCGGCGAATCGGATGTCGGCATGCAGGTCGAGGCGCTGCGCCTCGGCGGCGACCAGTTTCTCATCAAGCCTTTCAACCCGGTGCTGCTGGCGGCGGTGGTCAAGACGCGGATCGAGCGCTTCCGCGAGACCCGCCGTTCGACCCGGCTCGACGGCCTCACCGGCCTGCTCAACCATACCGCCGCCAAATCGCGCCTGCAGGCCATGGTGGGCAAGACCGAACCCCACGGTGCGCTGACGGTGGCAATGATCGACATCGACCACTTCAAGTCGATCAACGACACCTACGGCCATCCGGTCGGCGACCAGGTCATCCGCGGGCTGGCATGGCTGCTCAAGGGACGGCTGCGGTCGATCGACCTGATCGGCCGCTACGGCGGCGAGGAATTCATCATCGCGCTGCCGGAAGTGAACCTGCAGCAGGCCAGGTCGGTGATCGAGCGCATCCGGGAAGATTTTTCAGCGCTGCCGCATGCACATCCCGGCGGCGCGCTCTACGCCACCTTCAGCGCCGGCGTCGCCTGCTATCCGATGGTCGACACCGCCGCCGGTCTGACCGAAGCCGCCGACGGCGCCCTGCTGCAGGCCAAGCGCCTCGGCCGCAACCGGGTGGAAAGCGCGCGCTAGCGAACGCCGCTCCTGGCGGTCTGTGCGGCAGGCTATTCAGGAAGTGATTCGGACGCCGCTCCGGTATCTTGCTGACCGAGCAGTATCCGCAGTGGATCGTCGTCGGCAAGCTCGCTCCAATACGTTTCCGCGCGCGCCGGGTCCCAGGCGGGATTGTTCCGGTTGTAATAGGCGGCCATGATGAATTCCTCGAAGATGCGCTGCTTGGCGACAAAGGATTGATTGTGCGTCCGCAACGCGGCGGCGGAGAGCTGTCCGTCAAGCCGGCGAGCAGGGTGGGCATCGGCACTACGATAGAGTTTTGCCAGCGATTGCGCGGACTCCCGGAACAGCGCTTCGATCCTGGCCACAAGTTCCTGCTGTTTCAATTCCGCTTGCCGGTCAGGCACTTGTCGAGCCTGCATGTTCTTTACCTCCGGATGAGCGGAATCCCGACCGGCGAGGCGTATTCGCCGCGGTTCCGGTCCGCGTGCTTGCGCCGGCCGGTTCCTCCGGAAGCGTCAGGATCGGAAAGTGTTCGTACAAACCGGCATCAACATTCACCCGTACTGCCACTCCTTCAGGTATGCCTTTGCGCACAGCGTCGAGCAGCTTTTCAAGTTCCTTGAAATTGTGGAGTTGCAGGTGAGGCTTCTCTTTCATTTTTAGAATATCGTTGAATTTGTTCATGATGGACTCGCTGGTCGTCTTGATCATCCTTTCTTCCACCTGGCCACGATACAGTACGATGGAATTCAGCGAGGCTGTCCAATCCTGGACAAAATCTCTTGGCTTGAATGCTGTCAATCGGTTCAATCGTTGATCGAAGTGGCGTGCTGGCGCATCCATTGACGCCGGCCCCTGGTTTGGCATGGTCAGGATTTCCAATAAGCCGCGGCAGGCGAGCTCCTGCTCCGCGATGTTCGAAAGCGCATTGCAGGCGGCGAGTCTGCGTTGAGCCATGGAATGCAATCTGCGGTTGTCGCCCTCGCCGGTCAGATTTGCGATCTTTTTGGCGATGTCGCTCTCCACTTTCTGCTTGGCTGCCAGGCTTTGCAGTTCGTTTAACCTTGTCGCCATTAATGACTCGCCTGGTTGCCCGCCGTGGAGGATGGCATCGCGCAGTCCGGCAAGCACGGCTGCGGCCTACCCATTCTCGGGACCGGCCAGCTGTTTCAGGTTCCTCTTCAAACTGCGGCGCTCTTCCTTCGTCATATTTTTCCGCATGTTCGAAGCAAGCTGTTTCACTCCGGGCGCATCTGGCGCCTGGGAGCCGCTTGGCGTCATTTCGACCAGTTGCCGGGCAATTCGATCGGTTTGGCCGCGCATATGAATCTTGAGGTTCGGCAGACTGTCTTTCATCAGATTCTTGAATTGGCCGGCCAGCCTGGCGGGATTGAGACCACCGCTCAGCATGCTCCTGCGCCGGGTCGGCGACGAGGAAGCCGTTGACGGCGTCGACTGTGAAGCCGATGCGGCTTCAGCAGGCGGCGAATCCGGCTGCGGAAGCCGGGAGTAATGCAGGCTGGTAGGGGACACCAAGTTACGCATGATGCTTCCTCATTCTGTTGGTTGACGCGGTGGATGGGCATTGTCCGCATGAGTAACGGCAACAGAGCGATAGTTCCGGTTCCCTCTTCTGCCGGTTCATCCGGCCTCCCGCAGAAAATGTCCGCTTTTGTCCGCATCCTGTCCCGTCCCCGCATTTCGCCGCTGCTGCGCCCTTCCTACAATTTGCCTGACCATGCGCATCTGTCGCGCATAACGGTTAACCAAGGAGCAGGTGATGCTGGCGATTGGCATATTGATGTTTGACGATGTCGAGGTACTCGACTTTTCCGGCCCGTTCGAGGTTTTTTCGACGGCGGCGCGCGTGCATGGACGGCGGGGCGGCGATCCGGCGCTGTTCCGGTGCTTCCTGGTATCGGCCGGGATGAAGCCGATCCGCGCCCGCGGCGGCATGAAGGTATTGCCCGATTGCGTGCTGCCGCCGGCGGCCGACCTCGACCTCCTGATCGTGCCCGGCGGCGATGTCGGCAAGGCGATGGCGGACCCGGCGTTGATCGCCTGGATTCGTGCGCAGGCGGCGCGGTGCGAGATCACCGCCTCGGTCTGCACCGGCGCGTTCCTGCTCGGCGAGGCGGGCCTTCTGGACGGCTTGCCGGCCACCACCCACCGGGAAGACCAGGACGCGCTGCGGCAACGCTTCGTCCGCACGCAGGTACGGGCCGACACGCCCTGGATCGACTGCGGTAGAGTCGTGACTTCCGCCGGCATTTCAGCCGGTATCGACATGAGCCTGCACCTGGTGGAACGGCTCGCCGGCCGCCCGCTTGCGCAGGCCACCGCGCGGCAGATGGAAATTGAATGGAATTCGGATGGCTACTGCGAACACTCTCTCGATGAACGGCCGCCACGCGCCGATGCCGGTCTATTTTCTGCTGCGTGAGCGCACGCTGGCGCTGGACCTGGTCGGTCCGGCGGAGGTATTCCGCTACGCCAACCGGACCGCCGAGGTGGAGGGCACGCCGCCGCTGTTCGCCCTGCATTACATCAGCGCGGAAAACCGCATCGACACCTCGATCGGGCTCCACCTCACCGGATTCAAGCCCTTGCCGCCGGATCTGCCGGCGGAGGCGATCGTGGTACTGGTCGGGTGCACCGGCCTGGATGATGATTTCAGCTCGCCGGCCGCCCGGCGCACGATCGAATGGCTGCGCAAGCATGTCACGCCGCGGCACCGGATGCTATGCATCTGCACCGGCGCGCTGCTGGCCGGCCATGCCGGACTGCTGGACGGCCGCCAGTGCACCACACACCACAATCACTACGACGCCTTGCGCCGTCTCGCGCCGCGTGCGCATGTGGTGGAAAACCGCATCTTCGTCGAAGACGGCATGGCCTGCACGAGCGCCGGCGTGACGGCCGGCATCGATCTCTCCCTGCACATGGTGGCACGGGTGGCCGGTCACCGCATCAGCGCCATCGTCGCCCACAAGATGGTCATCTACCTGCGCCGGGCCGGCAACGACCCGCAACTGTCGCCCTGGCTGGCATTTCGCAATCACATGCATCCCGCGGTGCACCGGGTGCAGGATGCCATCATCGAGAACCCGGCCCGCGACTGGACCGTCGCCGCGCTGGCGCAGATCGCCTGCACCAGCGAGCGCCACCTGAACCGGCTCTTCCGCGAACATGCCGGCACCGGCATCGTCGATTATCTGCAGCGCATCCGCATCAGCCTCGCGCGGGAGCTGCTGGCGCAATCCCGGCTGGATATCGAGCGGGTGGCCGAACAGTCGGGCTTCAACTCCACCCGCCAGTTGCGGCGTATCTGGAGAAAGTTCGAACACACGTCGCCGAGCCAGTACCGCGCCATCGGGCAGGATGGCGGCGATGAACCGATTGCCGCCTAGCCCATCTTTTTCTTCCTGGAAAACCGGGCCGGCGACTCCCGGCCGGCATGTGAACCCTATGCAAGATTACTGGTCGATTGGATAAGGCGCACCGATCGCGCCACGATTTTTCCAAGGGACCTTCATGAAACCACGCTTGAAAAGAATTGCCGACCAGGTCATCGTGCTGACCGGCGCCACCAGCGGCATCGGCCTCGTCACCGCGCGCAAGGCGGCGGCCCGCGGTGCCAGGCTGGTGCTGGCGGCACGCAATGAAGAAGTATTGAAGCTGCTGGCGCGGGAGCTGACCGGCAAGGGGGCGGACGTGACCTGGGTGACGGCCGATGTGGGTATCGAAGACGATGT
>NZ_DASZBA010000138.1:0-9236 GCF_035944575.1 Noviherbaspirillum sp. | reverse complement strand
TTCTATTCCATTCTGCGCGCAACCACTACCCAATTCATGTATGCATTGGCGGTGGGCACGCTGGCCTATGTCGCCTTGATCGTACTGAAGTCGCGGTTGAGTGCGCTGTGGAAGATGATCGCTCTGGTAGGCGGCGTGGTTGCAGTCATTGCCATGTTCGTTTTCGATCCGAAGTTCTGGGGCGTTGTGCTGATGGGCGTTTCCGTGCTGATTTTGGCCGGCATGCCTTGGCTCGACCATTCCCCCGCCAAATCGATTCGCTATCGTCCAACCTGGCACAAATATGTGTACGCCTTGTTCGGCATTGCGTTCGTCATCCTTGGCTATCTCGGCATTCTGCCTCCGACCACGATAGGCACTTTGGTATCGCAGATCTGCACATTCATCTACTTCGGCTTCTTCCTGCTGATGCCATGGTGGAGCACCATGGGGCGCTTCAAGCCGGTGCCAGACCGTGTCACATTTGAGCCGCATTAAGCCGCAAAGGAATAACAGAACATGAAATTGCTGAAAAAACTGATCGCGGCAATCGCTTTCGTCCCCGCGGTGGCTTTCGCGGCCGGGGAGGGTGCTGCGCTCGACCGTGTACAAAGCCGAACCAACGACCTCATCGCGTTGCAAAACGGCGCAAAGTTGTTTGTGAATTACTGCCTCAACTGCCATTCCGCTTCCGCGATGCGCTATAACCGCCTCCAGGATATCGGTCTCACGGAAGAGCAGATCAAAAACAATCTGCTGTTCACCAGCGACAAGGTAGGTGACCTGATGCAGGTGTCGATGTCTGCGAAGGACGCCAAGAACTGGTTTGGCGCAGTGCCGCCCGACCTCTCGGTCATTGCACGCTCCAAGGCATCCGGTGACGGTTCCGGTGCGGATTATCTCTATACCTATCTGCGTACCTTCTACAAAGACGATACCCGGCCGACCGGTTGGAATAACCTTGTTTTCCCGAATGTAGGCATGCCCCATGTCATGTGGGAATTACAAGGCATCCGCAGCGCGAAGTTCGTCGACGAAAAAGATCCGCATGATCCGAGCAAGACCTTGCACAAGTTCGCTGGCTTCGAGCAGATCACGCCGGGAACGATGACGTCACTCGAGTTTGATAATGCAATGACCGATCTGGTTGCTTATCTCGACTGGATGAGTGAGCCGATGCAGAATACGCGCCGGCGTCTCGGCGTTTGGGTGCTGCTGTTCCTCGGAGTTTTCCTGTTATTGACGTGGCGTCTTAACGCTTCGTACTGGAAAGACGTCAAATAAGGCATTTGCCCGAACTGCGGGCGTAAGTTTTGGGGTGAGCCGTATCACGTCTCACCCTTTTGTTTCTAAGGAACTACAAACATGATGGTTCTCTACTCGGGCACGACCTGTCCATTTTCCCAGCGTTGCCGTCTCGTACTGTTCGAGAAAGGCATGGACTTTGAAATCCGTGATGTCGATCTCTTCAACAAGCCGGAAGATATTTCGGTAATGAACCCATATGGTCAGGTACCGATTTTGGTCGAACGGGATCTGATCCTATATGAGTCTAATATCATCAATGAGTACATTGACGAACGGTTTCCCCATCCGCAGTTGATGCCTGCCGATCCATTGATGCGCGCACGTGCACGTTTGATGCTTTTCAATTTCGAAAAGGAATTGTTCATTCATGTGCATGCGTTGGAAAACGATAAGTCCAAAGGCGCCGATAAAACACATGAGAAAGCACGTGCTGAAATCCGGGACCGACTGACAACGCTTGCACCTTTGTTCCTGAAAAACAAATATATGCTCGGCGATGAGTTCTCGATGCTGGATGTTGCCGTGGCACCGCTATTATGGCGTCTGGACCACTATGGTATTGAGCTGTCGAAGACTGCAGCACCTTTGATGAAATATGCGGAACGGATCTTTTCCCGTCCGGCATACATCGAAGCGCTGACTCCATCTGAAAAGGTAATGCGGCGTTGATAGGCAGTTGCATCGACGCGTTGGTCGAGTCCTGGGCTTGTCAGCCGTAAGCGGGCCTTTCAAGACCCTCACGCCAACGCGTCAACCGGACATTAAAACCATGCCTGAGATTTCTACAAAGCCGTATCTTTTACGCGCGATTTACGAATGGTGCACCGATAACGGTTACACGCCCTATCTTGCCGTGATGGTGGATGCACAAACCCGAGTGCCGCGCGAATTTGTGAAGAACGGAGAGATTGTTCTTAACATCAGTTTCACGGCAACAAACGGCCTGAAGATGGACAACACACTGATTAGCTTCAATGCCCGTTTTGGCGGTGTGTCCCGCGAAATATCAGTGCCCGTGGAAAATGTTGTCGCTATTTATGCGCGTGAGAACGGGCAGGGCATGGCGTTTGAAGTGTCGCCGCTTCCGGCAAGAGATGGTGATACATCAACATCGAAAGATGAAGAGGCGGTCAGCCCTGCATTGACGGCAGTTCCATCGCCCGGCAATGAAGCAGGAGCTAATACTGTTTCATCAACTGATGAAAATAATGATCCGGAACCACCAAAAAAAGGCGGAAGACCTACACTAACTCGCATCAAATAAAGTACAATAACGTTCTTCAAGTTTCGCCGGCTTAGCTCATTTGGTAGAGCAGTTGACTTGTAATCATCAGGTGGCCAGTTCGAATCCGGCAGCCGGCACCAGCTAAAAGGCCCATGATCGTTTGATCATGGGCCTTTTCTTTTGGAACATCTCGCCAAAAAAGTACGTATCAATCAGAACGCGATGTTCAGTCGTTCGATTTCATGCCGTTCCAGCGTGGCGTAAGCGCATGTTCAACCGCAAACAAATCAAGAATACGGCCAACCGTGTGGTCGACCATTTCAGCAATTGTCTGCGGGCGATGATAAAAGCCAGGCAATGGCGGATAGATGATCCCGCCCATCTCGGTGACTGCAACCATGTTGCGAAGGTGCGCCAGATTGAAGGGTGTTTCCCGAACCATTAAAACTAGCCGGCGACGCTCCTTGAGCGCCACATCGGCCGCACGGGTGATTAAACTATCGGAAAAGCCGTGCGCCACGCCCGCAAGGGTTTTCATGGAGCAGGGGGCGATAATCATGCCGTCCGACTGAAAGGAGCCGCTGGCAATCGATGCGCCGATGTCGCGCACGGAGTGGACAACATCTGCAAACAACTCGACATCCTTGCGGCTGAGGCCAAGTTCTTGATGGATATTCAGTACGCCGGCATCCGATACCATCAGATGCGTTTCGACCTCAGGTACGTCGCGCAGTACCTGTAAAAGCCGTACCCCATAAACGGCGCCAGTAGCGCCGGTGATTGCGATAACCAGCCGTTTCGGCGCGGGCATCTGAATGGATGTACGGCGAGGAGGTGCTAGACCGTCAGGACTTGAGAAGGCTTTGCAGTTCGCCGGACTCGAACATTTCACTCATGATGTCGGAGCCGCCAATGAACTCGCCTTTCACATACAACTGCGGAATGGTCGGCCAGTTCGAGTACTCCTTGATGCCCTGGCGTACTTCCTGGTCTTCCAGGACGTTTACCGTGACGATGTTCTCCACGCCGCAGGACTTCAGAATTTGAATGGCGCGGCCGGAAAATCCGCATTGGGGGAACTGAGCGCTCCCTTTCATGAACAGCACAACCGGATTTTGGGTAACGGTATCTTTGATCCACTCTTTAACGTCGCTCATGGCACAACTTTCGAAAGGTTCAGAATAACGGTCATTATATGAAAAAGCGGCCGCCGGTGTTCGTCCGGACGGCCGCATTCCATATATTCCTTCAGGCCTTCAGCTTGGCGAATGCCGCCGCCATTGCGCCGTTCGGCGCGGCTTGCTGCGGACGTTGCTGATGCTGCGCCAGGCGACGGGCATCGGTACGGTCGCCGCGCTGTTCCGATTTTGCACCCACTTGCTGCGGAGAATCCGAAAGCCGCATGGTGAGCGCAATACGCCTTCGCTTTTCATCCACTTCCAGCACCTTTACCTTGACGACCTGGCCGGCCTTCACCACCGTATGCGGATCGCGCACGAAGGTATTCGACAGTGCGGAAATATGGACCAGCCCGTCCTGGTGCACGCCGATATCCACAAATGCGCCGAAGGCAGCGACGTTGGTAACGACGCCTTCCAATATCATGTCCGGACGCAAGTCCTTAATGTCTTCTACGCCCTCCTTGAAGGTTGCCGTAGTGAACTCCGGGCGGGGATCGCGACCGGGTTTCTCCAGTTCTTTCAGGATGTCAGACACGGTCGGCACGCCGAATTTGTCATCCGCGTACTTGGAAGGATTCAGTGACTGCAGCAGCTTCGTGTCGCCGATCACCCCTTTCACATTCTTGTTGATGTCGGCAAGGATTTTTTCAACGACCGGATAGGACTCCGGATGAACCGCCGAGGCATCCAAAGGATTTTCGCCGCCCATGACACGCAGAAAGCCTGCCGCCTGCTCAAACGTCTTTTCACCAAGCCGCGGTACCGAGCGTAACGCCGCGCGGGACGTGAACATGCCTTTCATGTCCCGATAGGTGACGATGCTTTGCGCCACGCTGCTATTGAGGCCGGATACCCGCGCCAGCAATGGCGCCGACGCGGTGTTGACGTCAACACCTACCGCGTTGACGCAATCTTCAACTACCGCATCGAGAGAGCGTGCCAGTTGTGTTTGCCCGACATCATGCTGATACTGCCCGACGCCGATCGATTTCGGATCAATCTTCACCAGTTCCGCCAACGGATCCTGCAAGCGCCGTGCAATCGATACGGCGCCACGAAGCGATACATCAAGGTCCGGCAGTTCCCGTGACGCGAATTCCGACGCCGAGTAAACCGATGCGCCGGCTTCCGACACGACGATCTTGGTCAGTTTCAATTCCGGGCGCATCCGGATTAGGTCCTGCGCCAGCTTGTCGGTCTCTCGCGATGCAGTGCCATTGCCGATCGAGATCAGCGCGACATTGTGCTTCTGGGCCAATTGAGCGAGCGTATGCAGCGACCCATCCCAGTCGTTTCTCGGCTGGTGCGGATAGATGGTTGCCGTATCCACCACCTTGCCCGTCGCATCCACCACGGCAACCTTGACGCCGGTGCGCAAACCGGGGTCGAGGCCCATGGTAGCGCGGGGACCGGCAGGTGCCGCCAGCAGCAGATCCTTGAGATTACGGGCGAAAACGTTGATTGCCTCAATCTCGGCACGTTCCCTCAGGCCAGTCATCAATTCGGTTTCAAGATGCATGAAAACTTTCACACGCCAGGTCCAGCGCACCGCATCGGCGAGCCATTTGTCCGCCGGACGTCCCAGGTTGCTGATACCGAAGCGGACCGCGATCCGTCCTTCGCATGGGTTATGTGGCGCATCCCACTTCGGTTTCTCCTCTTCCGTATCCAGCCGCAATGAAACATTCAACACTTCTTCCCGCCGGCCGCGGAACAGCGCCAACGCGCGGTGCGACGGGATGGTATGGATCGCTTCCGTATAATCGAAGTAATCGGCAAATTTTGCGCCCGCTTCCTGCTTGCCTTCGACGACCTTCGACTCCACCACGCCATGTTCGGTCAGATAGTCGCGCAGCGTCTGGAGCAAGGTTGCGTCTTCGGAAAAACGTTCCATCAGAATCTGGCGCGCGCCGTCGAGTGCAGCCTTCGCGTCAGCTACGCCGGGATTGTCCCCGTTGTCCGTGGTGAATGCCGATTTCAGATACTTGCCCGCCTCCTCCTCCGGATTCAATTGCGGGTCTGCCAGGAGAGCATCCGCGAGCGCGGTAAGGCCCGCTTCCGCGGCAATCTGCGCTTTGGTACGGCGCTTCGGCTTGTAGGGCAGGTAAAGGTCTTCGAGTCGTGTCTTGTCTTCCGCATGCGTGATCGCATCAAGCAGTTCCGGCGTCATCTTTCCCTGTTCCTGGATCGATGCAATGATGGCCGTACGCCGGTCTTCCAGTTCCCGCAAATACCGCAACCGTTCTTCCAGCAGGCGCAACTGGATGTCGTCCAGGCCGCCGGTGGCTTCCTTGCGGTAGCGGGCGATAAAAGGGACGGTTGCGCCCTCGTCCAGCAATGCAATGGCGGCGGCAACCTGTACCGGCTTGGCGGCAAGTTCAAGGGCAAGGCGTTGTTCAATCGAAGGCAGCATGGGTGTGGCAATTCATGAGAGGAGCGTTGGATGATACCGAAACCTAGGTCAAAAACCAGTCTTGACAAGGATCGAAGTGTTGCTGATCTGGCGGCTATGCGAAATGGTTGACTAATCTGCCACCCGACACCCGCTCGATACCAGCGAGATCCTTCCAGCTGCGCACCGCCGAAAAGCCCCGCGTCGCAAGCAAGTTGCGGACGGCTGCTGCCTGATCATAGCCATGCTCCATCAGTAACCAGCCGTCGGCAGAGAGGTGCGGCGTCGCGCCGGCAACAATGTTGCGCAAGGCCGACAGCCCGTCGGCATGGTCGGTGAGAGCATTGATCGGCTCGAAACGCAGGTCACCTTCCGACAGATGCTTGTCGCCCTCGACGATATAGGGGGGATTCGCGACGATCATGTCGAACCTTCGGCCTGGAAGAGCCGCATACCAGTCGCTATGAACAAAAGCAACATTTGCAGCATGGTGGCGCGCATTGCGCTCAGCCACGGTTAACGCGGCTTTACTGATGTCCACGGCAGTTACGTTGATGTCGGGACGGGTATGCGCAAGCGATACTGCGATGGCGCCGGACCCGGTGCCCAGGTCAAGAACGTGGTTCTCAGGCTGAAGTCGTTCCAGGGCAAGATCGACCAGCAATTCAGTCTCCGGCCGGGGAATCAGGACGTCCGGCGTGACGGCAAACATCAGTCCATAGAATTCACGCGTGCCGGCAATATAAGCAACCGGTTCGCCCTGCATCCGACGATGAAGTGCTGCGCGTAGTGCCATTGCTTCGTCGGTCGTCAGGGCATGCTCGGATCGGGTAATCAGCTGGATCCGTGATAAGTCTAAAACATGCGCAACCAAAATCCGCATGTCGACCGGATCGAGAGGCGGGTTTCTTAATAAATCTCGAATTGTCGTTCCCACAGCGATCGACGCAAGAGCGGGGGAAGCCTCATGCTCCATGGTATTTGGTCATCGATTCTGCTGCCGCAACGCTGCCCAAAGCAGCACCAGAAGGAACAGAATGAACCATGCGAGCGACCATTGCGGAATGGACAATCCGAGTATCGGCGCGTATTCGGTGGAGCACAGGCCATCGGCCTTGAACATAAAGGGCAGAAGTTCTGCGGTCGGAATCCTGTTTAGCGACGTTTCGAGAGGGTCGATACCGCAGGACACCGTCGGATGCGCCTTTACCCATAAATGCCAGCCAGCGACACCGGCGCCACCCAACGCCGACAGTGCACCCAGAAATGCGCCGAACTTCACTGCATTGCGCGGCAGGAAGGCAAACGCCAGGCAAATAATCGCAACCAGCGCAAACGCATAGCGTTGAATGATGCACAACGGGCAGGGCAACATATCCTGCCCATGCTGCAGGTACAGCGCATAGGCCAGCAAACCCAGCGAAGCGAGGGCAACGGCAACCAGAACTGGCTTGGATGTTTTCATCATGTGTCGGCAAATTGAAATGTCATAAGATTAACCTGGATGCAATTAGTTCCATGGCGCAACGTATGCCCATCGTCGGCTACGCTTCTTCCCCCAACGCAGCCAGCAGTTCGGCTTGGTGCTCCGCCATGAGCGCGTTGGTTAATTCTTCCAGATCGCCGTCCATGATGAAGTCAAGTTTGTACAGCGTCAGATTGATGCGGTGATCAGTCATCCGGCCTTGCGGAAAATTATAGGTACGAATGCGTTCGCTGCGGTCGCCAGAGCCGATCAGCGATTTCCGTGTGGCCGCTTCTTTTGCCTGCTGCTCCCGTAACTGTACATCCTTGATCCGCGCAGCAAGCACCTTCAGAGCAGATGCCTTGTTCTTATGCTGGCTGCGATCATCCTGGCATTCCACCACGATGCCCGTTGGCATATGCGTGATGCGCACGGCAGAGTCGGTTTTGTTGATGTGCTGGCCGCCGGCGCCGGACGCGCGAAACGTATCGATGCGAATCTCGGAGGGGTTGATATTGACGTCTTCGACTTCATCGGCTTCCGGCATCACCGCCACGGTGCAGGCGGATGTATGAATGCGTCCCTGGGTTTCGGTGGCCGGTACGCGCTGTACGCGATGGCCACCCGATTCAAATTTCAGCTTCGAGTAAGCGCCGAATCCGACGATGCGCACGATCACTTCCTTGTAGCCGCCAATTTCCGACGGTGATTCGGATACCATTTCGATTTGCCAGCGATTGCGTTCCGCGAAGCGGGTGTACATGCGCAGCAAATCCCCTGCGAACAAGGCCGCTTCATCGCCGCCCGTGCCGGCCCGGATCTCCAGGTAGATGTTGCGTTCATCATTGGCATCTTTCGGCAGCAGCATTTTTTGCAGATCTATTTCTAGCTGTTCCATGCGCGCCTTGGCCGAGGTAATTTCTTCCTGCGCCATTTCGCGCATTTCAGGATCGGACAGCATCTCCTCCGCGCTTTCCATGTCGTCCGCCGCCTGACGATACTCCCCGTACAGCGTAACCAGCGGACCGAGTTCGGCATGTTCACGCGTGAGCTTGCGATAGTTTTCCATGTCGGCGGTAATGCCTTCCTGCGTCAACAGATTCCCGAGTTCTTCCAGCCGCTCTGTCAGGTGATCGAGTTTGGCAAGCATTGATGGTTTCATGGGTTTTTATGTTTCTGCTGTTCAGGGGGGCGGTAGAAAGAGTACGCAGCGTGGCGCGTTTGACGGCGATCTCACAATCGCCACAAGCGAAATGGAAGCGCCGCTAGCGCTTGGTGCGAAAGAGTTGCGGCAGCAGTGCTGCCAGCCGGGCGCGCT
Organism: Noviherbaspirillum sp.; assembly: GCF_035944575.1. GTDB lineage: Bacteria > Pseudomonadota > Gammaproteobacteria > Burkholderiales > Burkholderiaceae_D > Noviherbaspirillum. The sequence continues at coordinate 368 of NZ_DASZBA010000138.1, read as the reverse complement.
CGTCGCCCTGAGCGCTGTGGAGCGCCTGCTGTGGACCGTGCAGGAACTTTGCTGTCAGTCCCTTCGACAAGGCTTCCAGCACGGCGTCCACATTTTCTCCTTTAGCCAGCAGCCTGCGTGCGCGCTCGAGTTCCATCAAACGTATCGCCTCACTGCTCTCATGCAGGTCCTGGATGACTGGCACAACAGCGCGCGTATCGATCCAGTGCATGAATGACTGCACCCGGTTTTCAATGATCGCTTCCGCTTGTGCAACCGCAGCTTGGCGATTCTCCATGCCGGTCTGCACCGCCGCGCCGAGGTCGTCCACGGTGTATAGGAAAACATCGTTCATGCGTCCAACTTCCGATTCGATGTCGCGCGGCACG
>NZ_DASZBA010000137.1:0-5846 GCF_035944575.1 Noviherbaspirillum sp. | reverse complement strand
CTACCTTTGGGGAATGGAACAAGCCGGCATATCGGTATTCAACGTCCCCGCCAGAATGGAAAATGAAGAATTCACGCTGACCGCCGAACCGGACGGATTCTTCAATCTGCGGAACGAGGAATTCGGGATCGATGTCCGGGGCAAGGTTGGCGAACTGATGCATGTCCGGACCGAAGGCGGCGTCATCGATCTGCGGGTGGATAGCATTCTTGCCAAACCCGGCGGCCAGTTCACCCTTATTCGTGCTCCCCGATTCGAGATGATTGCGTATCTACAGGAATCGTTGAAAATTGCTGAGAAAGGAAAACAATCCGGCATCATCAGCGTCGTCCTGGAATCAAAAGACCCCAAGCTTGCAGGAAACGTCGTCGATGAGATTGGCCGGGAATACATTCGCCAGAACGAGGAACGAAAATCCCGGGATGCCGAAAAGTCACTTATCTATCTCAATACCCAACTGCCGGAACTCAAGAGCGAGCTCGAGCAGTCGGAGTCCCGGCTCAGCGCGCTGCGAAACAAAAACAGTACCGTCGATCTCAGCGAGGAAGGAAAAACGCTCCTGCAGCAAGCGGCGGCGACGCAAACAAAGTTGTTCGAGCTGAAGCAGAAGAAAGCTGAACTGCTGACCCGATTCAATAACAACCATCCTTCCATCGACACCATCAACCAGCTAATGAGGGGTGCGACAACAGAGCTGGCCAAACTGGATTTGCAGGCGAAACGACTGCCTTCGGTAGAGCAGGAACTGCTGCGCGTGACACGGGACGTAAAAGTGAATACGGAGGTGTACACAGCGGTGCTGGGGACCGCCCAGCAGTTGCGGCTGATCGCTTCCAGCAACGTCGGCAATGCACGCCTGCTTGACGCTGCCGCACCTCCTCTCAGGCCGGTCAGTCCCCGCCGTCTTCTTCTGATCGCGCTGGCGGGGGCCGTCGGCCTGGTGCTCGGCGTCCTGTTCGCATTTGTCAGGAAAACCATGTTCGGCAGGGTCGACTACCCTCACGAAGTCGAGCAGCTTCTGGGCTTTCCGGTCAGTGCGACGATTTACCATAGCAAGGATCAAAAGGCATTATCCGCACAGATCGCCGGCAAATCGAAAGAGCTTGCGGTGCTGTCCCATGACGGAATTCCCGATCATGCAGTGGAGAGCCTGCGCAATCTTCGCAGCACGCTGCAGTTCGCCATGCTCAATGCGCGAAACAACATCATCATGATTACCGGCCCAACGCCGGGAGTAGGTAAGTCGTTCGTGTCCGCGAATCTGACTGCGTTGCTCGCCTCGATCGGCAAGCGGGTGCTGCTGATCGACGCGGACCTGCGTACCGGCTACCTGCATCGCTACTTTGGCGTGGATCGTGAGAATGGATTGGCTGAAGCGATCAGAGGGGACATCGATGTTGATAGCGCGGTGCATCGCAGCGTCGTGGAGAAGGTCGACTTCATTGCCACGGGAAAATTGCCGGGCAAGGCCGCCGAGCTGCTGGAGCATCCGAATTTCGCCCTGGTGCTTGCACGGCTATCGGCCCAGTACGATTTCGTTCTGATCGACACGCCGCCGGTACTGCCGTTTTCCGACGCATCCATTGTCGGCACCCATGCGGGCGCGATATTCAACATCGTACGCGGCGGCGTAAGTACCGTGGATGAAATCGACGAAGCGGTGAAGCGGCTTAGCCAATCGGGCAGTACCGTGACCGGAACGGTCTTCAATGATCCGAAATCGCATCTCGCCCGCGCCCGTTTTGGCGCCAGATACGGCAAGTACCGTTTCGCCGAAAGCAAATAGGCGAACGAGATCGATGATGAAGCTGCCTTTCATTCGACGGGTAATGCCCAAAAATCGCTTTTTGCTGAAGGTATCCGTGCTCGCCGGAGGCACGGTCGGGGCCCAGGCGATTCTGGTCATCGCCGCGCCCATACTGACGCGCCTTTACACGCCTCAGGACTTCGGTTTGCTGGCGGTATTCGTGTCGTTGCTGTCGCTGGTAACAGTTGTGGCAAGTTTGCGGTATGAGCAGGCGATCCCCTTGCCGGAGGACGATAAGGAAGCCGCGGCCTTGTTATTGCTGAGTCTCCTCACAACCCTGGCCGTGGCCTCGACCGCCGCCATTTTCTTTTATATCTGGCGGCATCCGCTTGCACGTCTTCTAAATACGCCGCAACTCGCCGACTACCTGATCCTGGTGCCGCTCGGCGCAATGCTGGCCGCAGTCTATAACGTGCTGAAGCATTGGGCTATTCGCATGAAGGCGTTCGGTCCGATCGCCAAAACCAAACTCAGCCAGTCGATCGTCACAGCGGGAATCCAGCTGGCCGGTGCGCCGCTGGGGCCATCCGCTTTGGTCGTGGGACAAATCGCAGGACAAGGGTCGGGGTCGCTGTCCCTGTTCATTCGCGTATTGCGGGACCGGATGCCGTTGCTGGCATCCATCAGGATTCCCGACGTGTTTGCGGTCGCCCGCCGCTACAAGCAGTGCCCGATGTTTTCAACCTGGGGCGCCTTGTTCAATACAGCCGGCGCACAGCTGCCGCCGGTCATGTTTGCCGTCTTTTTCAGTCCCGCCGCGGCCGGCATGTATGCGCTTGCGAACCGCGTCCTTTCAATGCCGATGCAACTCCTTGGACAGTCGATCGGACAGGTCTTCTTTTCCGATGCGGCGCAGGCCCATCGTGACGGGCGGCTCGGCGCATTGGTGGCGGGTATCCATGGGCGGCTGGCGCATATCGGGATGCCGCCGATGCTTGTCCTGCTCATCTCGGGACCCGATGTCTTTGCATATGCCTTCGGAAATGAGTGGCGTGCATCAGGCGTCTTTGCGCAATGGCTCGCTCCATGGTTGTACCTGGTTTTCGTCACCGCGCCGCTGACGTCCATCATTCTGGTCCTCGACCGCCAGGCGACCGGCATGGTTTTCCAGGCTGTGTTGCTTGCAGTTCGTTCAATGGCCATTGCAGCCGGGGCCTGGTTCGCGGACCTGACAGTCGCCGTTGCACTTTTTGCTTTGGGCAGCGCGGTATGCTGGCTGGTCAATCTGGGCTGGGTGATGCGCGTATCCGGAAATACGGCCAGAGAAATTTGGCGGCCAAGTTCCGGCGCACTTGTCTGGGGCGCGGTCCTGTCGCTTCCCGTGCTCCTGGCCACCGTAGGTGCGAATGATCCGGCGTTCTGGCTTTTCTCGCTGGCAGCGGCTTTCCTTCTTATCGCAGCCCGGTACGCCTTTTTGTTGAAAAACGCCTGGATATGAAAAAAATCATCGTCGAACTAAGCGACCAGAAATGGCGGTCATTGCCGGAGTCTGAACTGCATATGCGCGGCGCGGCATTCGCGGGGGATACGTTGCATCGCTCGCCGGACAGCCTGTATCCGCAACTGCCGCAATCCCTGCTCGATGTCGCCGCATGGAGCGAGGCGTTGTCGCGGCTGAACGGGTTCTTTGCCATTGTGAGGCAAGGCGGGCAGGGCGCGGTCGCGGTGGTGGACAGAATCCGCAGCATTCCTCTGTTCTATGGACAGCGAGGCGACAGCATATTCATCGGCGACGACGCCGAATGGGCCCGCCTGCAGGTGGGAGACCGCGAGATGGACCCGGTCGCGCGCGACGAATTCCAGCTTACCGGTTTCGTTACCGGGAACCAGACCCTGTACCCGAATGTAAAGCAGCTGCAGGCCGGCGAACTGCTGATCGTCGACGGCACAAAAACCGTGCCGGCGCTCCGTACGCATAGTTACTTCCGGCTAGTGCACCAGGAGCCGGACCTCTACACAGAGACCGTGCTGGCACAGCAGCTCGAGCGCCATGCCGATGCCGCCATACAGCGCCTTGTGCAGTATGCGGACGGTCGACAAATCGCCATTCCATTGAGCGGCGGATATGATTCCCGCCTCATTGCCAGTCTTCTTGCCAAATACGGCTATGAAAATGTCATCGCTTTTACCTACGGCATAAAAGGCAACAAGGAAGCAAATTACAGCCGGAAGGTCGCGCGTGCGCTGAATATCCCATGGCGCTTCGTCGAATACAGCGAAAGATGCTGGCGTGACGCATGGAATACCCAGGAGCGCCATGATTACCAGAAATGGGCTTCGGGCTGGTCGAGTCTTCCGCATGTACAGGACTGGGTTGCGGTTCGCACGCTCAAAAAGAACGGAACGATCGGCAACGATGCTGTGTTTGTTCCAGGGCACACCTGTGTCAGGAGACATACTGGTGTTCCAGAGGAAGCTCGCGACAGTTGGAAGGCGAGCACATCCGGGTTGATCGAATACATTCGAAGCCAGCATTACACCAGGTCAGCCGGGAAAACAGGGCCCGACGCGGGACGCGATATCTGGAAGACTCGTATCGCCGGCACCGGCGAGATGGGAACCATTGCGTCAGCCGTGGAATTCGCATCGATGTGCGAAAAATGGGAGTGGCGCGAAAGACAGGTGAAGTTCATCTGCAACTCGGTGCGGGTGTACGAATTCTTCGGCTACGACTGGTGGTTGCCTCTTTGGGACGCTGACTTCATCCGATTCTGGCAGGGCGTTCCCCTTGAGCTGCGGATGGGCCGGCACTGGTACAACGAGTATGTGAAACATCTCTACGCTTCCCAGACCGGCATCGACGTGCATGAATCCCTGGATAACGCCGAGGACGCCGTCGGACTGGAAAGACTGATGCGCATGTTCATCGCGCAATTTTTTCCCGGGGCAAAGGATCATCTCAGAAAGCTGCGGCAAACCGTCCTGCCGAAGGCCGTTCCGAACGGTTACGTGGTGTCTCATTTTCCAACCGTCGAGAAAAGACGCCTGCAGCGTGATGGTTACCACATGAATGGAATGCTGGTACATGAATTTCTTCAACGCCATGGATGACGATGTACGCTTTCATCACCAATCTTCCGCTTTCCACGGCATGCAAACACACAGCACATGCGGTAAGACCGTGCGTCCGGGATTGTCCTGGCTCCGATTCCGGCTTGTTCGCGTCGTTAGCCATGCGCAGGCAGCCGGACTTGTTAGAGAGTCATTTCCCGCAAATGATCGATGCCCATTCGTCGGTTTCGGACGAGCGATGTGGCGAAGGGGGAGCGATGGTAAGGGCAATCCGCTACTTCAATTCTGGTGACCGCAAAGAGGCCACTATGTGCGCGTACGGTAAGAGCGCAAACGTCTCCGATTCCGCCGATAGGATTTTTCAGTGATGGATACGAAGACACAGTATCGTGAATTTTCGAGAAGCGAGCCGTCGCTGCCGATCTTCTCGCGCGATTGGTGGCTTGATGCTACGGCAGGCCCCGACCACTGGAACGCCGCACTCGTGAAAAAAGGCGGGCAGGTCGCCGCCGCCATGCCGTACACCACGTATCGGCGCTACTGGCTCAAGGTCATGGGCCAGCCCGCCCTGACGCAAAAGCTGGGGCCATGGCTGCGGCTGACGGAAGGCAAGCCGGCAACCAGGCTGGCCGGTGAAAAGGATCTGATGCAGGGTTTAATCGACCAACTGCCGCGGTTCGACTATTTCACCCAGAACTGGCACCACAGCCGCACGAACTGGCTGCCGTTTGCCTGGAACGGCTTTCACCAGACCACCCGCTACACCTATGTGCTGAATCAGCTGCAGGACGCCGACAAACTCTGGGCCGGATTCGACAATGCCACACGAGCTGAATGCAAAAAGGCGCAAGGTCGTTTCAATCTTACGGTGCGGGACGATCTGCCTCTGGATGCGTTTCTTGCGTTGAACCGGATGACGTTTGCGCGCCAGCGGATGGAGGTTCCATACTCGGACGCGTTCGTGCGCCGGCTGGATGCGGCTTGCGCCGAACGTGGTTGCCGCAAGTTCTTTATCGCGGTCGACCCG
>NZ_DASZBA010000136.1:0-16838 GCF_035944575.1 Noviherbaspirillum sp. | reverse complement strand
AGCACCGATGCCAACAGCCTGCCAAGGGTTCTCCTTTACATACAGATCCACTGCTTCTACCGTTTCGCGACCGGTTGCCAGCAACTGTTCTTCCAGCGGACCGTAATTCGCCACCACGTTCTGCAGCGTCGATTCAAACATCGCCCATGTCGTGTCCTGGCCTGGCTCCGTCTGCTGCCCGGCTGGTTCGCTATTTTTCTGAATCGTATCCATGCTTATCCTTGCTGCAGGTTAATGAAATTCTTGCTTGATTGTAGGCAACGCGCTTCGCCTGATCTTGCGAGGGATCAAGGATTTCAGTCTCAAGCGAGCGCATAGTCGAGCGCAACGCCGGCGAAAACCGCGGCACCCAGCCAGTTATTGTGACGGAAGGCGGCAAAGCAGCCCATGCGGTCACGTTCGTGTATCAGCTTGTAGTGGTATGCGGCGCAGGCAGCCGCCACGGCCAGTCCGGCGAGGAACCAGCCGCGCAGGCCGTACTGCCAGCCGACCATCAGCGTTATCGCGAAGCTGAGTGCGTAGCACAGCATCACGGCCGCAACGTCGAAGCTGCCAAAGGTGATGGCGGAGGTGCGGATGCCGATCTTCAGGTCGTCGTCGCGGTCCACCATCGCATACTCGGTATCGTAGGCGACCGCCCAGAAGATATTGCCAACCAGGAGCAGCCAGGCGGCGGGTGGTACCGTGTCCTGCACGGCGGCGAAGGCCATCGGGATGCCGAATCCGAAGGCGATCCCAAGATAGGCTTGCGGAATGGCGAAGAAGCGTTTGAAGTAGGGATAGCTGGCGGCGATCAGCACCGCCGCTACCGAGAGCTGCTTGGTCAGCGCATTCAGCGGCAGGATAAGCGCGAAGGACACCAGCGCCAGCGCCGCCGCGACCGCGACTGCTTCCCAGCCTGCGATCCGGCCGCTTGTCAGCGGACGCTGCGCGGTGCGTTTGACGTGCCGGTCGAAATCACGGTCGGCGTAATCGTTGATCGCGCAGCCGGCGGAACGCATGAGGACCGTGCCGAGCGTGAAGATGAGGACCAGCCGCCAGTCCGGCCTGCCGGCGGATGCGAGCCAGAGCGCTGTGAGCGTCGGCCACAGCAAGAGTAGAATGCCGATCGGCTTGTCGAGCCGGACCAGTTGCACATAGAGGGAAAGTCGGTTCATGGTGCGCATATTGCACTGCAAAAGCGAATTATAAGCGCGCCATGCGGTCTTTCAGTTATCGTAACGCGACTGTCACATCAGACATATAACATTCAAAAATTTGGAGACAACAAATGCAATTCAAATGGAAATCGGTTCTGGCGGCGGGTGTGGTGGCTGCTTTCGCAGGTCAGGCGCATGCGGCAACCGAAATCACCTGGTGGCATTCGATGACCGGTGCGCTCGGCGAGCGCGTGGCAGGCCTGGCTGACCAGTTCAACAAGAGCCAATCCGACTACAAGGTGAATCCGGTCTTCAAGGGGAGCTACGACGAAGCCATGGCAGCCGCAATTGCCGCCTACCGGGCCGGCAATGCGCCGCACCTGCTCCAGGTATTCGAAGTCGGCACCGCAACCATGATGTACTCCAAGGGCGCGGTCGTTCCGGTGGCCGACGTGATGAAAGCCGCCGGCGAGAAGTTCGATGCGTCGGTGTATGTGCCTGCGGTTGCCGGCTATTACACCTCGCCGAAGGGCGCCATGGTCTCTTTCCCGTTCAACAGCTCGACCACGGTGTTCTACTACAACAAGGACATGTTCGAGAAAGCCGGCCTCGACCCGAACAAGGCGCCGGCGACCTGGCAGGAAGTGCTGACTGCCGCGGCCAAGCTGAAGGCCAACGGCGAGAAATGCGCCTATACCACCGGCTGGCAATCGTGGGTGCACATGGAGAATTTCTCCGCCTGGCATAACGTCGAATTCGCATCCAAGAATAACGGCTTCGGCGGGCTGGATGCGCGCCTGAAATTCAACAGCCCGCTGCATGTCCGGCATATCGAGAACATGGCGAATTGGGCGAAGCAGGGCTATTTCACTTATGGCGGCCGAAAGAACGAGCCGGAAGCGAAATTCTTCTCCGGCGAATGCGGAATGCTGACCTCATCCAGCGCGGCCTATGCCAACATCGCCAAGAATGCCAAGTTCAAATTCGCCGTTTCGGCATTGCCGTATTACGCCGACGTCGCCGGCGCGCCGCAGAACACGATCATCGGCGGCGCATCGCTGTGGGTGATGAGCGGCAAGAAACCGGAAGAGTACAAGGGCGTGGCGAAATTCTTCAAATTCCTGTCCCAACCCGAGCTGCAGGCGAAGTGGCACCAGGAGACCGGCTACCTGCCGATCACCAGCGCCGCCTACGACCTGACCAAGCAATCCGGCTTCTATCAGAAGACGCCGGGGACCGACGTGTCGGTGCAGCAGATGATCGTCAAGACGACCGACAAGTCACGCGGTATCCGGCTCGGCAACTTCGTGCAGATCCGCACCGTGATCGACGAAGAACTGGAAAACGTCTGGAATGGCAAGAAGTCGGCGAAGGAAGCGCTCGATACGGCGGTCAAGCGCGGCGACGAATTGCTGGCACGGTTTGAAAAAGCCAATAAATAAGCCGCCCAGGGGCTGCCGCGTCCCATAAGCATTGCAATAAGATGAAGGAGTCTCCGAGACCCGGGATTCCTTCGTCCATGCGTGCCCGTCGGCCGGCACCGGAACCCTTTTCATCCTGATCGAATGGCGTATTTCGGCGCCCACGCTCCCAACATCGTCCCGCACCATGGAAAAACGCGCACGGTTCAAATCGCCCTGGCTTCCTTATGCGCTCGTCGCGCCGCAGATCGTTGTCACGGTACTGTTCTTTTTCTGGCCGGCGGTGCAGGCGCTGTATCAGTCGGTGCTGATACAGGATGCCTTCGGCATGTCGACCCAGTTCGTCTGGTTTGACAATTTCAAGGACCTGTTCAACGACAGCAATTATCTGGCGTCATTCAAGACCACCGCCGTGTTTTCGATACTGGTGGCGGTGCTAGGCCTGACGCTGTCGCTCATCCTTGCGGTCTTTGCCGACCGCATCATCAAGGGCGCGACAGTCTACAAGACATTCCTGATCTGGCCGTATGCGGTATCGCCGGTGGTGGTTGGGGTGCTGTGGCTGTTCATGATGAGTCCGAGCCTGGGCATCATCGCCCATCTGCTCGGGCGCATCGGCATCCAATGGAACAACCTGCTGAACGGCACCCACGCAATGATCCTGATCGTGATGGCGGCAGTGTGGAAGCAGATCAGCTACAACTTCCTGTTCTTCCTCGCGGGCCTGCAAGCTATCCCCAAGTCCCTGATCGAGGCCGCCGCGATCGACGGTGCCGGACCGGTGCGGCGCTTTTTCACCATCGTGTTCCCCCTGCTGTCGCCGACGACCTTCTTTCTGCTGGTGATCAACATGGTGTACGCCTTCTTCGACACCTTCGCGATCATCGAAGCGACGACCCACGGCGGTCCGGGAAAAGATACCGAGATATTGGTGTACAAGGTGTTCCAGGACGGCTTCAAGGGTGGTGACCTCGGCAGCGCGGCGGCGCAGTCGGTGATCCTGATGGCCATCGTGATCACGTTGACGGTGTTGCAGTTCAAGTATGTGGAGAGAAAGGTGAAGTATTCGTGATGGCTAATGAACTCGTAAAAATATGATCGAACGCCGCCCCATCCTCGACCTGATAAGTCACCTCGTGCTGATCATCGGCGTGGTGATCGTCGCCTTTCCGATGTACGTTGCCTTCGTCGCCAGCACCCAGACCGCCGAACAGGCAGCCGCGGCACCGCTGTCGCTGATTCCCGGCGACCAGTTCATCGCCAACTACTCCGCCGTCATCATCAAGGGTGCCTCCGGCAATGTCTCGGTGCCGCCGGTGGCGCACATGATGTGGGTAAGCCTTGTCTCGGCACTGGCGATCGCCATCGGCAAGATTACGATTTCGATGTTGTCGGCATTCGCGATCGTGTATTTCCGCTTCCCTGGGCGATCGCTGTTTTTCTGGATGATCTTCCTCACCCTGATGCTGCCGGTGGAGGTGCGCATCACGCCGACCTACCAGGTGGTGTCGGACCTCGGCATGCTGAACAGTTATGCCGGGCTCACGATTCCGCTGATCGCATCGGCAACCGCGACCTTCCTGTTCCGGCAGTTCTTTCTCACCGTGCCCGAAGAGCTCGCGGAAGCGGCGCGCATCGACGGCGCCGGTCCGATGCGGTTTTTCAAGGACGTGTTGTGGCCACTGTCCCGCACCAATGTGATTGCACTGTTCGTCATCATGTTCATCTACGGCTGGAACCAGTATTTGTGGCCGCTGCTGATCGCCACCGAACAAAGCATGTACCCGGTCGGCATCGGCATCAGGACCATGATTTCCGGCGGCGATGCGGCGGTGGATTGGAACCTGGTAATGGCAACGCTGATCCTTGCCATGCTGCCGCCGGGCCTGGTCGTAGTGATCATGCAGAGATGGTTTGTAAAAGGGTTGGTCGATTCAGAGAAATGACATGGCACAAGTCCACTTAAAAGATATTACGAAAACCTATGGCAAGGGCGCGAAAGCCCTTCAGGTCATTCATGGCATTTCCATCGACATCGCCGATGGCGAATTCATCGTCATGGTCGGGCCGTCCGGCTGCGGCAAGTCGACCCTGTTGCGGATGGTGGCCGGACTGGAGGAGATCACCGGCGGCGACATCGTGATCGGCGAGCGCGTCGTCAACGAACTGGAACCCAAGGACCGCGACATCGCGATGGTGTTCCAGAACTATGCGCTCTATCCTCACATGAGCGTCTATGAAAACATGGCGTACGGACTGAAGATTCGCGGCTTCTCCAAGAGCGATATCGAAGCCCGGGTGCGGAAGGCCGCCGGCATTCTCGAGCTCGGCGCTTTGCTGCAGCGGACGCCGGGCCAGCTTTCCGGCGGCCAGCGTCAGCGGGTGGCGATGGGGCGCGCGATCGTGCGCGAACCGGCGGTGTTCCTGTTTGATGAGCCTTTGTCCAACCTCGATGCGAAGTTGCGGGTGCAGATGCGCCTTGAAATCCAGAAGCTGCACCGCGCGCTCGGCACCACCAGCCTGTATGTCACTCATGACCAGGTCGAGGCCATGACGCTGGGGCAGAGGATGATCGTCATGAATGCAGGCCGGGCGGAACAGATCGGCACGCCGGCCGAAGTGTATGGCAAGCCGGCCACTGCATTCGTCGCCAGCTTCATCGGTTCGCCGCCGATGAATCTTTTGCACGGCAAGGTCAGCCGTGACGGCATGCAGTTCGACCTCGGCCATGGCGCGGCGATCGCGCTGCCATCAGCCCATCCGGCGCTGGCCGACCGGGAATGCATGCTCGGTGTGCGGCCGGAGCACCTGATCCTGAACCGTGCGGGCATGCCGATGCAGGTGGAGATGGTCGAGGCGCTGGGGGCGGATGTGCTGATTCATGGACTGGCCGGTGGACAGCCGGTGGTGATCCGTGCGGCGGCGGGTACGGCGGCGGAAGCGGGGCAGCAATTAACTGCCGGTTTCGATGCGGGGGCGTTGCATTGGTTTGACATGCAGACGTCGAAGCGGATTGAATGAGATAACCGCGGTCAGCAGGGAGCCATGTGCACGGTCTCACCCCATGTTCTGCCTTGCAAGGCAGGATGAATTGGTTTGGTCTGCAGGCGTCGAAGCGGTCTGCGTAAGATAATCGCAGTCAGCAGGGAGTCATGTGTACGGCCTCACCCCACGTCCTGCCTTGCAAGGCAGGACGATTCAGCGGGCGCAAAGCAGTGCTTTGCGAATTCCCCGCTTCATCCCCCCGCCGTCTCCGCCTCACGCAGCATCTCCACCCCGTGCAATTCACACGACAGCACCGCATCCCGCACAGCATCGATCGCCGCGCGGCGGGTGAAACTCTTGCGCCACGCGATCACCACCCGTCGTGAAGGCCCGGGCTGGACAAAGGGTACGTAGCGCAGCATGCCATCCTTCGCCCGCATGTCGGGAACCGACGCCAGCGGCAGGATGGTGATGCCGATACCGGACGCCACCATGTGCCGAATCGTCTCCAGCGACGAACCCTCGAACGTCCTTGCAATACCGTCCCCCGTAGTGGAGAAGCGCGACATCTCGGGGCAGACTTCCAGCACCTGGTCACGGAAGCAGTGGCCATTCCCCAGCAAAAGCATGGTTTCGGATTTCAGTTCCTCCGCGCGGATGGCGTCGCGTTCCGCCCATGCGTGATGCTTGGGCAGTGCAACGACGAACGGTTCGTCATACAGTGGTTGCACCAGCAACCCCTGGTCGGCGAACGGCAATGCCATGATGGCGGCATCGAGTTCCCCTTGGCGCAGCATCTCGATCAGGCGGACGGTGAAGTTTTCCTGCAGCACCAGCGGCATCTGCGGCACCCGTTCGATCATGGTCTTCACCAGGGGCGGCAGCAAATACGGAGCGATGGTATAGATGACGCCCAGGCGCAGCGGACCAGCGAGCGGGTCCTTGTTCTGCTTGGCGATTTCCTTGATGGCGGCGGTCTGTTCGAGCACGCGCTCCGCCTGTGCGACGATCTGCGCGCCCAACGGCGTCATCGAAATTTCGGTGCCGCCGCGCTCGAAGATGACGACGCCGAGTTCATCTTCGAGTTTCTTGATTGCCACGGACAGCGTCGGCTGTGCAACAAAACATGCTTCCGCCGCATGACCGAAATGCTTCTGACGGGCAACGGCGACGATGTATTTCAGTTCAGTCAGAGTCATGATCGATCTCGTAGGTAGGCGTTGGGCGGCTTGACGGAACCGCAATCAAGCCGGAACGGTCGATAGCCACAGTATAAAGACAAAATTCGGTTTGTTTGTCCTTCAGGGGTTGTCCGGGAAGTGATTTTCAACGAGCGCTCATACCCTCAGGAATTCTTCCCTTCCTCCGAGCCAGCGTTCCAGATGGGCATGTACGGTGGCGGGGTCTTTCTGCAACAGGGTCTGCGCCAGGTCGCGTGCCTTCTCCACCAGCCACTGATCGGTCTGCAGGTCGGCGAATCGCAGCATGGCCTGCCCCGATTGCCGTGCGCCAAGAAATTCGCCCGGCCCACGGATCTCCAGGTCCCGGCGGGCGATTTCGAAGCCGTCGGTGGTTTCACGCATGGTCATCAGGCGCTGTTTCGCCACTGGTCCCAGAGGGCTTTGGTAGAGCAGCAGGCATACGCTTGCCGCCGATCCCCGGCCCACCCGTCCGCGAAGTTGATGCAATTGGGAAAGGCCGAAGCGTTCCGCATGTTCGATCACCATCAGCGATGCATTCGGCACATCGACGCCGACTTCAATGACGGTCGTGGCCACCAGCAGGTGCACCTCGCCGCCGATGAAGGCATCCATCACCGCCTGCTTTTCCGCCGGCTTCATGCGGCCGTGCACCAGGCCGACGTTGAGGTCGGGCAGGGCGGCCGACAGCACCGCATGGGTATCGGTGGCGGTCTGAAGCTGCAGCGCTTCCGATTCCTCGATCAGCGGACAAACCCAGTAAATCTGCCGGCCCTCCAGCGCCGCCGCGTGTACCCGCTCGATAACTTCATCGCGCCGGTTCTGATCGACGATGCGCGTAACGATCGGCGTGCGGCCGGGCGGCAGTTCGTCGATCACCGACACTTCCAGGTCGGCATAGTAGGTCATCGCCAGCGTGCGGGGGATCGGCGTGGCCGACATCATCAGCTGATGCGGCACCGTGTCGGCACCGCCGACGCCTTTGTTGCGCAGGGCCAGCCGCTGGCCGACACCGAACCGGTGCTGCTCGTCGACGATCACCAGGCCGAGTTTCGCAAATTCAACACCCTCCTGGATCAGGGCATGGGTGCCGATCACCAGTTGCGCTTCGCCTGATTCGATGCATGCCTGCGCCTCGGTCTTTTCCTTTTTCTTCAAGCTGCCGGTCAGCCAGGCCACGCGTACGCCAAGAGGTTCCATCCAGGTCGCAATCTTACGAAAATGCTGTTCGGCAAGAATCTCGGTGGGCGCCATCAAGGCTGCCTGATAGCCACTGTCGATTGCCTGTGCCGCGGCCAGCGCCGCCACCACCGTCTTGCCGCTGCCGACATCGCCCTGCAGCAGGCGCTGCATCGGGAAGGATTCCTTCAGGTCGCGCCGGATCTCTTCCAGCACCCGTTGCTGTGCGCTGGTTAGCCTGAACGGCAACGCCTTCAGGAACGCCGTGGACAGCTCGCCGACGCGCGGCAGTGCTGTCGCGCCCCTGTTGCGCCGTGTTGCCTGGGCGCGTTTCATCGACAGCTGCTGCGCCAGCAACTCGTCGAATTTCATCCGCGTCCATGCCGGATGCGAACGCTCCATCAGGGCGTGCTCGTCGACATCGGCGGGCGGATTGTGCAGCAGGCGCACCGATGCTTCGAACGGTTGCAGATCGAGCGCCGCCCGCAATTCCTCACTCAAGGTGTCGCGCCAGTCGATGCGCGTCATGGCGCTGGCAATCGCCTTGCGCAAAAAGGTTTGGGACAGGCCTTCGCCGGCCGGATACACAGGCGTCAGCACGGACGGCAGGGGATCGCCTTCCTTGACCGGCCGGTAGGTGGGATGCACCATCTCGGCCCCGAGGAAACCGTGCCTGACTTCGCCCCGTGCACGGACGCGCACGCCTTCCGCCAGCTGCTTGGTCTGGCTGCCGTAGAAATTCAGGAAACGCATCACCAGCGGGCCGGACTCGTCGGCAATGGTGACCACCAGCTGGCGGCGGGGACGGTATTGCACATCGCAGGATGTGACCACCCCCTCGACCTGCACCGCGCTGCCGGACATGAAGCCGGCTTCGGCAATCGGCGTGACGATGGTTTCGTCCTCGTAGCGCATCGGCAGGTGCAACACCAGGTCCATGTCCGTGCGCAGGCCGAGCTTGGCCAGCTTGGTTTGGCTGGTGTTGGCGGGCGACGCGGGTTTTTGCTTCGGTGCGGGCATATCGGTAAAAGGGTCGGCAGGGCGTAAAATAGCGGGTTATTGTAAAAGCGCCCGACGTTATGCGTGACGTTGTGTTCAGTACGTTGAAAGGGCCATGCAATTTTGCAAACCCCGCAACCATAGCAGTTCCCGCTGCCCTCCGATACCGCCGGTAATCCATGTATTCGCTTTCCGATTTCGATTTTGACCTGCCGCAAGCGCTGATCGCCCAAACCCCGCTCGCCGAGCGCAGCGCGTCGCGGCTTCTGCACGTCGATGGCGACGCGCTGCACGACCGTGCCTTCACCGATATTGTCGACCTGGTGGCGCCGGGCGACCTGCTGGTGTTCAACGACACGCGGGTGCTGAAAGCGCGCTTCTTCGGCGTCAAGTCCAGCGGCGGCAAGGTCGAGGTATTGATCGAACGGGTGCTGGACCAGCGCACCGTGCATGCCCAGGTCCGGGCATCCAAATCACCACCCTCCGGCAGCACGATACGTCTGGCCGATGCATTCGACGTCGAGGTGGGGGAGCGGGCCGGCGAGTTCTACACCCTGCGCTTTCCCGCCGATGTGTTCGACCTGATCGAGCAGCATGGCCGCCTGCCGCTGCCGCCCTATATCGACCATGCCGCCGATGCCTTCGACGAGCAGCGTTATCAAACGGTTTACGCCAGCCAGCCAGGCGCGGTCGCCGCGCCAACGGCGGGTTTGCATTTCGACCAGCCGCTGCTCGACCGGCTGCGCGACAAGGGCGTGCGGATCGCTTTCGTGACCCTGCACGTCGGCGCCGGCACCTTCCAGCCGGTACGGACGGAGAATCTGGCGGAACACAGGATGCACAGCGAGTGGTACACCATTTCGCAGCAGACGGCCGATGCCGTTCGCGAAGTGAAAGCGGCGGGTAGGAACGTGATCGCGGTGGGGACCACCAGCCTGCGGGCGCTGGAATCGGCGTCGCAATCAGGCGATCTCCAGCCGGGAAGCGCCGACACCGCACTCTTCATCACGCCAGGCTATCAATTCAAAACGGTGACGCGGCTGATCACCAATTTTCATTTACCGAAATCCACCTTGCTGATGCTGGTATCGGCATTTGCCGGCTACCGGCAGATCCGCGCCGCCTATGCGCATGCAATAGCAAACAATTACCGATTCTTCAGCTATGGCGATGCCATGCTGTTAACTTGTTCGGGACGGAATGCCGATACGCTCGGCACCGTCCGGCAATGACATACCGATGCTAAATTACACACTCCTCAAAACCGACGGCAATGCCCGTCGAGGCCGCCTGACCCTCAACCATGGCGTGATCGAAACGCCGATTTTCATGCCGGTCGGTACCTACGGCACGGTCAAGGCGATGTCGCCGCTCGAACTCAACGAGATCAACGCCCAGATCATTCTCGGCAATACCTTCCATCTATGGCTGCGTCCCGGCCTGGAAGTAATGGCGAAGTTCGGCGGATTGCATAAATTCATGGGCTGGGACAAGCCCATCCTCACCGATTCCGGCGGCTTCCAGGTGTTTTCGCTGGGCGCGATGCGCAAGATCACCGAGGAAGGCGTCAAGTTTGCATCGCCGATCAACGGCGATAAATTGTTCCTGTCGCCGGAAATCTCCATGCAGATCCAGCGCGTGCTCAATTCCGACATCGTGATGCAGTTCGACGAATGCACGCCGTACGAGATCGACGGCAGGCCGGCGACCGAAGAGGAGGCGGCGAGGTCGATGCGGATGTCGCTGCGCTGGGCCAAGCGTTCACGTAATGAATTCGACAAGGAAGAAAACCCGAATGCGCTGTTCGGCATCGTCCAGGGCGGCATGTTCGAACGGCTGCGCGACGAGTCGCTTGCCGGCCTGCGGGAAATCGGCTTTGACGGCATCGCCATCGGCGGGCTGTCGGTCGGCGAGCCGAAGGAGGACATGATGCGCGTGCTGGAGCATGTCGGCCCGCGCCTGCCCGCCGACAAGCCGCATTACCTGATGGGCGTGGGGACGCCGGAAGATCTGGTCGCCGGCGTCGCGAACGGCATCGACATGTTCGACTGCGTGATGCCGACCCGCAACGCCCGCAACGGCTGGCTGTTCACCCGGTTTGGCGACATCAAGATCAAAAATTCCCGCTACAAAGATGAGGAAAAACCGCTGGATGAGACCTGCGGTTGTTATGCATGTCGCAACTTTTCACGCGCCTACCTCTACCATCTTCACCGCGCCGGCGAGATTCTGGGGGCGCGCCTCAATACGATTCACAACCTGCATTACTACCTCGACCTCATGCGCCAGATGCGGGAGGCGATCGATGACGGCCGTTTCCAGGCCTTCGTATTGCAATTCAGGGCAGACCGGAGCCGGGGCACCTGAAAGCCGGGCAACCGGAGTAGTGGTAAAGAAACGGATGTCCCGATGTAGAATGACGGGTTATTTAAATCAACGATCTGGAGTCAAACGTGTTCATATCCAACGCCTATGCACAAACCGCCGCAGCCGGCGCGGAAAGCAGCCTGATGAGTTTCCTGCCCATCATCCTGATGTTCGTCGTGCTGTATTTCCTGATGATTCGTCCACAGATGAAGCGTCAGAAAGAACAAAAGGCGATGATGGATGCGTTGACAAAAGGCGACGAAGTCGTCACTGCGGGCGGCATACTCGGCCGCGTCACCAAGGTCACCGATGCCTATGTGACACTGGAAATCGCCAACGGCACTGAAGTCGTGATCCAGAAGATCGCCGTCGCAACCCTGTTGCCTAAGGGCACGATCAAGGCGCTGTAACAACCGTCCGCCTGCCTGCTCAATATCAAAGCTGCAATTCCATTGCACACCTTGATGCCGCACTGAACGCTGAATCACTATGAACCGCTATCCTCTCTGGAAATACATCATCATCGTCATCGCCCTGTTGTTTGGCGTGCTCTATACGGTGCCCAACTTCTTCGGCGAATCGCCGGCGGTACAGATAAGCAGCGCCAAGGCGACCGTGAAGGTGGACAACTCCACCATGTCGCAGGTCGATTCGATCCTCTCAAAAGCCGGCATCAAGCCTGAAAACGTGTATTACGAAGCATCCGGCACCCAGGGCTCGGTACGCGCGCGCTTCACGAGCACCGATGAGCAATTCAAGGCCAAGGCCTTGCTGGAAAAAGAGCTCAACCCGGACCCGGCCGACCCGACCTATACCGTCGCCTTCAACCTGGTGCCGAATACGCCGCAATGGTTGCAAAGCCTGCATGCCTTCCCTATGTACCTCGGCCTTGACCTGCGCGGCGGCGTGCACTTCCTGATGCAGGTCGACACCAAGGCAGTCGCCAACAAACGCATGCAGGGCCTGCAAGCCAGCGTCCGTTCCCAGCTGCGGGAAGAGAATGTCCGCCATGCCGGCATCAGCCGCAACGGCGATGCAATCGAGATTCGCTTCCGTGACGCCGCCACCCGCGATGCCGCCCGCAAGGTGCTGGGCTCGCAGATGGGCGAACTGCTGCTGCAGGATGCGGCTGAAGGCGCGGACCTGAAGCTGGTCGCCACGTTCAATCCTGAAGCCCTCAAGCGCACCACCGAGGAGGCGGTCCAGCAGAACATCAGCACCTTATCCAAGCGCGTCAACGAGCTTGGCGTCGCCGAGCCGATCATCCAGCGCCAGGGCGCCGATCGTATCGTCGTCCAGCTGCCGGGCGTGCAGGACGTGTCACGCGCCAAGGACATCATCGGACGGACCGCGACGCTGGAAGTGCGCATGGTCGACGAATCGGTGGCGCGCGGCACTGAAGAAACCGCCGCCGTGCCGTTCGGATCCGAGCTGTTCAAGGTTGGCAAGGGCGCGCCGGTCGTGCTGTACAAGGATCCGATCATTACTGGTGATTACATTTCCAGCGCGTCCGCCAGCTTCGACCAGAACCAGCAGCCGTCAGTCAGCATCGACCTGAACGGCGACGGCGGCCGCCGGATGCGGGAAGCCACCCGCAGCAAGATCGGCAAGCTGATGGCGATCGTGCTGTTTGAGAAGAACAAGGGTGAAGTGCTGACCGTCGCCACCATCCGCGACGAGCTGGGATCGCGCTTCCAGATCACCGGCATGGGTTCTTCCGAAGCCGCCAATGACCTCGCGCTGCTGCTGCGCGCCGGATCGCTGGCCGCGCCGATGGAAATCATCGAGGAGCGCACCATCGGTCCGCAACTCGGCGCCGACAACATCCAGAAAGGCTTCAATTCGACGCTCTACGGTTTTGCCGCCATCGCGATCTTCATGATCATCTATTACCACCTGTTCGGCTTCTTCAGCGTGTTCGCCCTGGCGGTCAACCTGATGCTGCTGATCGCGGTGCTGTCGACGCTGCAGGCGACGCTGACCTTGCCCGGCATGGCGGCGATCGCCTTTACCCTCGGTATGGCGATCGACGCCAACGTGCTGATCAACGAGCGAATACGGGAAGAGCTGCGGGCGGGCAATACGCCGCAGGCGGCAATCGCCTCCGGCTTCGACCGCGCCTGGGCGACCATTCTCGACTCCAACGTCACCACGATGATCGCCGGCCTTGCTCTGCTGATCTTCGGTTCCGGCGCGATCCGCGGCTTCGCCGTTGTGCATTGCCTCGGCATCCTTACATCGATTTTCTCCGCCGTCTTCGTTTCGCGCGGCATTGCGAATCTCTGGTATGGCCGCAAGAAGAAACTCGCCACCATATCGATCGGCCAGATCTGGAAGCCGGGACAGACCTAATTGACGAAATAACTGTTCCTCTCCTTTCCGGGAGAGGCAACGCACAAAGGATTGAGCATGGAGTTTTTCCGCATTAAAAAAGATATACCGTTCATGCGCCACGCATTGATATTCAATGTGATCTCGGCGCTGACATTCGTTGCGGCGGTATTTTTCCTGTTCTACAAAGGCCTGCACCTGTCGATCGAATTCACCGGCGGCACGGTGGTCGAGGTGGCGTACCAGCAGCCGGCCGACCTGGAAAAGATCCGCAAGACCATCGAAGGACTGAATTACGCCGAATTCCAGGTGCAGAGCTTCGGCACAGCCCAGGACGTGATGATCCGCCTGCCTGCGCAAAAAGGCGTCGATGCCGGCCGGCAGAGCGAACAGGTGTTCGCAGCATTGAAGAGCCAGGACGCAGGGGTGACATTGCAGCGGGTCGAGTTCGTCGGTCCGCAGGTCGGCGACGAACTCGCGCATGACGGCTTGCTGGCGCTGGCGATGGTGGTGATTGGTATCGTGATCTACCTGGCGTTCCGCTTCGAATGGAAATTTGCCGTTGCCGCGATCATCGCGAACCTGCACGACGTGGTGATCATTCTCGGCTTCTTCGCCTTCTTCCAGTGGGAATTTTCACTGACGGTGCTGGCCGCCATCCTTGCGGTGCTCGGCTATTCGGTCAATGAATCGGTGGTGGTGTTCGACCGCGTACGGGAAACCTTCCTCGACCGCCGCAACAGCAGGATGTCGACCGCCGACGTAATGAACCATGCGATCACCAGCACGATTTCCCGTACCATCATCACGCACGGTTCGACCGAAGCGATGGTGTTGTCCATGCTGCTTTTCGGCGGCGCCACGCTGCATTACTTCGCGATCGCGCTGACCATCGGCATTCTGTTCGGTATCTATTCGTCGGTGTTCGTTGCCGCGGCCGTTGCGATGTGGCTGGGGGTCAAGCGCGAAGACCTGATCAAGCCGGTGAAGGAGAAGGACGAGACTGACGGCGCTGTGGTCTGATCTGCGGCTTGACTATGCGCTTCAGTAAAAAGCCAGTCCTCGGACTGGCTTTTTTCATGGGGTGAGCGCAGCAATCCTCAGTTGTCGCCTTCCGTCATCCCCGCCTGCAAATGCAGCTTGAGCTTCGTCAGCTCCTTCTCGAGCGACGCAAAGTCGGCTTCACCATAGGCGGCAAACGACTTCTTGCAGAACTGGACATGCGGCGTGAAAACCCGCTCGAATTCCCGCACGCCTTTCGCCGTCAGGCGGACGATGGTGCTGCGCCGGTCTTCCGATCGTGTCACCCGTTTCACCAGTCCCTTGTCTTCCAGGCGGTCGACGACGCCGGTCAGGGTGCCCTTGGTAATCAGGGTTTTCTCGCCCAATTCCTTGAACGACATGCCTTCCGTGTTGCCCAGCGTGGCGATGATGTCGAACTGCGCCGGCGTCAGGTTCAGCGAACGAACATGGGAGCCCGATATCTGTTCAAACGCCTGGTAACACTCCGCTAGAAGCCGGATGCTGCGTAAATACCGTTCTTTCATGTCGATGGAGCGAAATAGGGGGCGGGAGGTGGCCGGCAATGACATGCCGGCCGGGATGGAAGGTGGCTATCAGTCGGCCTTCAGTGCCTCGACCTGGATCGCGAGCTTCACTTCCGGTGCGAAACGCGGCACACCGTAATTCAAGCCGAAGTCGGTGCGCTTGAATTCGCCGGTCGCATCCGCGCCGCAGACTTCACGCTTCAGCATCGGGTGCTCGATGCACTTGAACTTATTGATCGTCAGCGTCACCGGTTTGGTCACGCCGAGCATGGTCAGATCGCCTTCGACAGCAACCGGCTGGTCGCCATTGAACTTGATTGCCTTGCCCTTGTAGGTGATGGTCGGGAATTGTTCAACGTTGAACATGTCCTTCGACTTGGCATGATCATTCATTTTCTGATGACCGAAGTCGATCGAGTTGGCATCGATCGCGATGTCCATTGTTCCGGTCTTTGCCTCGCGGTCGAGCACGACCTTGCCGCTTGTCTTGGTGAACTTGCCGCGCCATACCGAGATGCCCAGATGGTCGGCCTCGAAGCTCGGATAAGTGTGGTTCGGTTCGATGTTGTAGGTCTGCGCGAATGCCGATGTGGCGCCTGCGGCGAGGATGATGGCGATAAGGCGTTTCAGTTGCATAGTTGATTTCTCCGGATTGAAGGAATTACGTCGTTGTTAAGGTTTATTGCGATGCGACGACACGAAACTTGATAAGGACTTCATCGGCCACCATGCTGGTGTCCTTCCATTCTCCCTCGCCGATGTTGTAGGCCAGGCGCTTGATCGGCAGGGTGCCCTCGAATACCTGGGCGTTCCCATCTTTTTTCACCGTCAGCGGGAAACTGACATCGGCGGTTTTGCCCTTGATGGTCAGCTTGCCCGCGACATCGAATCTGCCGGCGGCGGCCGGCTTGAGCGTGCTGGATACGAAGGTCGCCTTAGGAAATTGAGCGGAATTGAACCATTCCTTTTTCTGCACTTCCTTGTTGTATTCCGGATCGCCGAGGTCAAGGCTGGCGGTGTCGATTTCAATGCTGGCCTTCGACGCTTCCGGCTTCGCGGCATCGAAATCGATCTGCGCAGTGAACTTCTTGAACTTCGCTTCCACCGGAACATTCATCTGCTTGAATACGGCGGCAACGTTGCTCTTCGCCGGATCAGTCTTCAGCATGGCTGCGGCAGCGGGCAGGGCCAGCGTCATGGCGAGAATGGCCGCACTTCGGCGCAGGGGGAAATTCTGGAACATCAACGATCCTTTCATGAAAAATCGTCAGGGCAGCATGCGTTTGAAGACGCCGTCCCGATCGATGAAGTGATGCTTGAGCGCTGCGGCCACATGCAGGAGGACGCTGCCAAGCAGTACAACGTTAAGCCAGTAGTGGACTTCCTTGAGCAGGGTTTTCAATTCGGGATCGGGGCCAAGCAGAACCGGCAGGGGGACGATGCCGAGGTAGATCACCGGCACGCCGGCCGCCAGGCTGTAGAAATAGCCGGACAGCGGCACGGCAAACATCAGTACATACAGCAAGCCATGCAGGCTGTGCGCCGCACCCTGCTGCCAGACGGGCATATTGTCGGGATAGGCCGGCGCTGCATGCGTAAGTCGCCATAACAGTCGCAGGCAGGCAAGCGTCAGCACCGTGACGCCCAGCCATTTGTGCCAGGAGAAGTATT
>NZ_DASZBA010000135.1:0-49003 GCF_035944575.1 Noviherbaspirillum sp. | reverse complement strand
CACCAACTTTCTTGGCGAAGCAAAAAAGTTGGTGGCCCGCCGGGGCCAGTCCCGGCAAGTCTCTTCGAAGAACCGACGGCATCGCATTACCGAAGACACTCCGTAACCCTGGATTCCCGCCTGCGCGGGAATGACAGGCTGATGTATTACCAGAGAATCTCCGTCGCTCTGGATTCTCCCTTGTAAAACCCTACTTGGGAATGACAAGGATAAGAAGCCAGACATCAAGGGGAAAGCGAAAACATCCCGCTTTCCCCTCCTGTTCATCATCACAATCACTACGGCCGACGATTACCAGTTACCGGCACAAACTTCTGCGTCCGCTTGCCGGTATCGACCTCAGCGGTATAGATATTCCCCCGCGAATCGACCGCCAGGTTATGCACCCAATGGAACTGGCCCGCATAACGTCCGTGCCGTCCGAAGGTGCTGACAACCGTGCCGGCGAACCGGTCGAGTATCCATACCTTGTTATTTTCGCCATCGGGGTTGTACAGCTTGCTTTGCTGGCGGTCGGGCGACACGTCCACATCCCAGGTGGAACCATTGCCGAGCGTATCCCGGGCGACGAAGAACTCCTTCACGAAGGTACCGTTCTTCTGGAATACCTGGATGCGGTTGTTCACCCGGTCGCATACATAGACCAGATTGTCGTTGGTGATCCTGACGCAATGGACAGGGTTGCGGAACTGGCGTGCCGGTGCCTGTCCGGCGACGTACGGACCCGGATTGGCATCGTCGGGCGTGCTGCCGTAGGCGCCCCAGTGACGGATATATTTACCGGTATTGCCATCGACCACCACCACGCGCTTGTTCTGGTAGCCGTCGGCGATGTAGGCCTCGTTGTTCGTCGGGTCCACTTCGACATCGGCCGGCTGGCCGAGCAGCGGTGTGCCGCCCAATCCGCCCGTGGTGGCATTGCTGCCGCCGGTCTGGCCGGCCTTGCCGACCTGGAGCAGGAAGGTGCCGTCGCTGCTGAACTTGAGCACCTGATGGTTGACCGCACCATTCCCCGCGATCCAGACATTGTCATTGTGATCCACGAAAATGCCGTGCTCGTTGGTCGGCCATTCGCAGCCTTTCGCCGGCGTGCAGCGATCGGTCAGAAAACCCGGATCGGCGGTGCCGCCCCAGGCAAGCAACAGGTTGCCTTCGCGGTCGAATTTCATCACCGATGGCGCGGGGAAACAGCATTCCGAGCGCGGCGGCGTCTGCGCGGCGCCGGCCTCGTCGACAGTCAGCGAGCCCGGACGCTGGACGATCCAGATATTGTCATGACGATCGACGGCCACACCTGCCACCTGCCCGAATTCCCATCTGTTCGGCAATGGCTTCGGCCATTTGTGATCGACCTTGAATTCGGTCGCACCGTGCGCACCGGGATTCTGGTTTCCTCCGTCGTTGTCTGCCCAGGCCGGTTGCAAACCGACCACCATTGCGAGTACTGCCGCTAGCCATGCAAGAATCGTTTTCATGATGTCTCCTTAAGGAGTGACTTCGTTGTTGACCCAGGTTATGAAGGTGGATTTGCTTGGCGATAGGCAACCGGCGCCGGCTTGCGAAGGCGGGTGGCAAGGCAGGTGAAGCGGCACGTCAGCGCGGCGTGGATGCAGCCTGTCGGAAAAGCAAATGGATTGACGTGAAGGAGTGAAGGGAGATGACGTCCGGACCGTCTTGTCAGGACATGTGTCCATGCATGGTCGACAGCGAAAGCGTTCAACGCATGCGTCATTCCTGTCTCCTTGCATTTAATTGTGCGCAGTGCCTCGCGGGGAGCGCGACACGACCTTATCAAACTAGATCATGATTCGAAGCGAAGTCTGATAATTATCAAAAGGAGTAAGGGTATGAAGTGAAACGAATTTCTGCATGGCGATATCGCGATCGGGCATCTTTATCATTGTGCAAATCTCTATCCGGAGAAGTGCAACAGTTGTCCATGACGGTTTGACAGTTTTCCATGTTTGCTGCAAATCCAGCTTTACGAATGCCATCGAAAGTGCAAATAATCAATACACTGGCCAGCAGGTCAGGATCATTCGCATCGGGAGCAATCATGGCTGATCACATCATGTTGACGTCGCATTCCCAGGGACGCAAAAAGAACGCCGCCACCGACATCCGGTGGGGCGCACCCAGTCCCGAAGAGCGCGGTCCGATCATTGCCAGCCTTACCAACCCGCAGCAGCGCAATGTCATCGGCACGCATTCCGGTGCCTACGCGGTGTACCGCGCACTGGCAGTGGCCGCCGGATCGCTGCACCGCGAACACCGCCCCGACCTCACCAACACCGCGCCCGCCGAAGACATCGGCCCGCATTCGCAATGGGCCGATCCCGACAGAATCGTGTCGCTAGATCCGTACGGCCACATGATCGGCAGCGCCTTTGCCGAACAGATCGCCGCCGGCATGGATATCCGTCCGACGATTGCCATCACCAAGGCCCACATCAACATGCCCGAACTCAAGGATGCGATTGCCGCCGGCCGCCTGAAACCTGATGACCGCGTCCTGTTCGCCAACGGCGACGTGCGCGTGACCAAGGCGGCGATCGATCCGGTGTGGTACCTGCCGGGCCTGGCAAAACGTTTCGGCATCAAGGAAAGCGCATTGCGGCGCAGCCTGTTCGAACAGACCGGCGGCATGTTTCCGGAACTGGTCACGCGCTCTGACCTCAAAGTATTCCTGCCGCCCATCGGCGGCATGACGCTGTACTGCTTCGGCGACATGCGCCTGCTCGGCAAGGACACCACGCGGGTTGCCTGCCGGGTGCACGACGAATGCAATGGTTCCGACGTATTCGGCTCCGACATCTGCACCTGCCGTCCCTATCTGGCGCACGGCATCGAGGTGTGCATCGAGATGGCGCAGCAGGGCGGCGTCGGCCTGGTCATCTACAACCGCAAGGAAGGACGCGCATTGGGCGAAGTCACCAAGTTCCTCGTCTACAACGCCCGCAAGCGACAGGTCGGCGGCGACCGCGCGGCGACGTATTTCGAGCGCACCGAATGCGTCGCCGGCGTGCAGGACATGCGCTTCCAGGAACTGATGCCGGATGTGTTCCACTGGCTCGGCATCAAGCGCATCGACCGCTGGGCGTCGATGAGCAACCTCAAGCACGGCGCCCTGACCGCGCAGGGCATTGAAGTGGTCGAGCGGGTGCCGATTCCGGATGAACTCATTCCTGCCGATGCGCGGGTAGAGATGGATGCCAAGGTGGCCGCCGGTTACTTCTCCACCGAGGGCGCGGTGCCGAGCGAGGAGCTGCTGGTCGCCAAAGGCAGGAGCCTGACCGAATGACGACGCCAAGCCATGCCGGTGCAGGCTGGCATACGCCGGTGCCAAGGAACCATCCGGCGGCGGCGCTCCTCAATGCACAGGCGGTGCGCCGGCAATGCGCGCAGATCATGGCGAAAGCCGAGCAAGGCGGCGCAGCGCATTTCACCTGGCATCCGGAACGGCTGATGCAGGTTGCCGAGTATGTGGCCGACACGATTCAATCGCGCTATCCGGACCTGGCGGTGCCCTATCACAGCCGCTGGCGGCATTTCGAAACCGGCGGCGTGGATCGCTGGCGGCAACTCGCTGCCCATGCGGGCCTGCGCGGCAGTGAACGCGCGCGTACCCGAATCGATCTCGTCATTCCCAGCGTGCTGCTGGATGCCGGTGCCGGCCCGGACTGGTGGTATCTCGACCATGCCAACAACATGCGGCTGGCACGTTCCGAAGGTCTCGGCATCGCCAGCCTTGCGTTGTTCGCTGCCGGCGTCCTGTCGGCGGACCGCACCCAGTCCCTGCGGACCGATGCATCGGCGTTGGCCGCGCTCACCGAAGAGTCCGTTGCGGCCGCTTTTCAGGTTGACGACGGCAATCCGCTGGTGGGGCTGCCCGGGCGCGTGCAGATGCTGCGCCGCCTCGGCGAGGTGGTCGAGGCCACGCCGGCTGTCTTCGGTAAGGCACGGCGACTTGGAAACCTGTTCGACTATCTGGCCGATCATGCGCACGGCAAGACCATCAATGCCGCATTCATTCTCGAAACCCTGCTGATCGCGCTCGGCCCGGTCTGGCCCGGTCGCATCGTGCTCGACGGCGTATCGCTCGGCGACTGCTGGGGCCACCCGGACGTGGGCGGCGGACTGCTGCCGTTTCACAAACTGACGCAATGGCTCACCTACTCGATGCTGGAGCCGCTGGAAGAAGCCGGCTATGAGGTCGTCGGGCTCGACGAGTTGACCGGACTGCCGGAATACCGCAACGGCGGCCTGCTGCTCGACCTGGGCCTCATACAGCCGCGCGATCCGGCCTTCTTCAATGATCGTCTGACGGTGGACCGGCCCGACGTGGTGGAATGGCGCGCGCTCACCGTCATCGGACTCGACCGGATCGCCGACGCCGTGCGTGAACGCCTGGGTGTCAGCGCCGAAGCATTTCCGCTGGCGCGCGTGCTGGAAGGCGGCACCTGGGCCGCGGGCCGCCGGATCGCCGCCGAACGACGGCCGGGCGGCACGCCGCCAGTGAACATCCTCAGTGACGGCACGGTATTTTGAATTTTTCGGGAGAGGCCATGACAACCAATCTGCATCTCATCAACCACCCGCTGATCCAGCACAAGCTGACGCTCATGCGCAGCGAGGACACGGCGACCGACAACTTCCGCCGCCTGCTGCGCGAGATCAGCCAGATGCTGGCGTATGAAGTCACGCGCGACCTGCCGACCGAGCTGATCACCATCAAGACGCCGCTGGCGACCATCCAGTCGCCCGCCATCAGTGGCAAGAAGCTATGCATGGTGTCCATCATGCGTGCCGGGAACGGCATGCTGGACGGCATGCTCGACGTGCTGCCATCGGCACGCGTGGGCTATATCGGCCTGTACCGCGATCCGGAAACGCTGGAGCCGGTCGAATACTATTTCAAGGTGCCGGACGACATCGGCGAGCGGCTGGTGATCGTGGTCGACCCGATGCTCGCCACCGGCAATTCGGCAATCGCGGCGCTGAACCGGCTGAAGGAAAACGGCGCGGTGTCGATGAAGTATGTGTGTTTGCTGGCGGCGCCGGAGGGTTTGGCGGCATTGCAGGATGCGCATCCGGATGTGCCGGTGACGACAGCGGCGGTGGATGAGTATTTGAATGATCACGGGTATATCGTGCCGGGGCTGGGGGATGCGGGGGATAGGATGTTTGGGACGAAGTAGGGGGTGTTATGGAAGAGCGTGGGCTGCTCCTTCAACTTTATAACGACCTTTGAGCGTTACCTTGGCATACTCCTTCCCCCTTCTAGGTGGGCGTAGCAGGGAATTCGCACAGCATGCTGTCCGCCTGCGCAGCGGATTGCCCGTAAGGGCAATCCTCTTGGTTGGGATGGGGCGGCCCGCGTAGGGGTGTGAAGGTTGGGTGACTGCATGCGATAGCTCGACCTCACTACCCCACCCTAACCCTCCCCCTGCAAGGAGGAGGGAACCGTTCGGCGACGAAATTACGTAAGCCTCCGAATTTATCATTTTTATTAAAATTCGACCCTATCCAACATCCAATCACCCCAAGGCAATTATCCCCATCCACCCCATGCTAGACCTCCTCCTCCGCAACTGCACCCTTCCCGACGGCCGGACCGCCATCGACATCGGCATCCACAACGGCCGCATCGCCGCATTGCAGCCCGCGCTGCAAGCCTCCGCCGCCGACACCATCGATGCCGCCGGCATGCTGGTGTCCCCGCCCTTCGTCGATGCGCACTTCCACATGGACTCCACCCTGTCCTATGGCCTCCCCCGCGTCAACAAGTCCGGCACGCTGCTGGAAGGCATCACGCTATGGGGCGAACTCAAGCCCTTGCTGATGCAGGAGGCGCTGGTCGAGCGTGCATTGGCCTATTGCGACTGGGCCGTCGCCAAGGGGTTGCTGGCGATCCGCTCGCATGTCGATGTGTGCGACCCGCGCCTGCTTGCCGTGGACGCGCTTCTGCACGTGCGTGAAAGGGTCAAGCCGTATCTCGACCTGCAGCTGGTGGCCTTCCCTCAGGACGGCGTGCTGCGTTCGCCCGGTGCGCTGGACAACCTCAAGCGCGCGCTCGACAAGGGTGTCGATGTGGTTGGCGGCATTCCGCACTTCGAACGCACGATGGCCGATGGCGCCGAGTCGGTGCGCATCTTGTGCGAACTCGCGGCGGAACGCGGACTGCGGATCGACATGCATTGCGACGAATCGGACGATCCGCTGTCGCGCCACATCGAAACTCTTGCGTATCACACGCAGCGCCTCGGCATGGCGGGGCGTGTGGCCGGCTCGCACCTGACGTCGATGCACTCGATGGACAACTACTATGTGTCCAAGCTGCTGCCGCTCATCCGCGAAGCAGGCGTGGCTGCAATCGCCAACCCGCTCATCAACATCACCCTGCAAGGCAGGCATGACACCTATCCGAAACGGCGCGGCATGACGCGTGTGCCGGAACTGCTGGAAGCCGGCGTGGCCGTCGCATTCGGTCACGACTGCGTGCTCGATCCCTGGTATCCGATGGGCAGCGCCGACATGCTTGAAGTCGCCCACATGGGCATGCATGTGGCGCAGATGACCGGGCAGGACGGTATCCGCGCCTGCTTCGATGCGGTCACCGTCACACCGGCGCGCATCCTCGGGCTCGATGGTTACGGCCTCGACGTGGGCTGCAAGGCGGACCTCGTCGTGCTGCAGGCGCGCGATCCGGTCGAGGCCATTCGCCTTCGTGCTACCCGGCTGCTGGTGCTGCGGGGCGGGCGGGTGATCGCCCGCACGCCGGCGGCGACGGCATCACTTGCCATCGAGGGCCGTCCTTCGGAAGTGAACTGGATGATTCAAAGGGCGGGCTAATCCAAGAGAGATCAGTTCCCCGGCTTGCCGAGATGGCGATAGAACTTGAGCCGGTCATACTCGTGATAACCCAGCCGCTCGTACACCGGCGCGCCGAAAGGACTGGCCTGCAAGGTGACGATCGATGCGCCGTCGGACAACGAGCGGTTCGTCACGAACGCCGTGCATAAGGTCGCCAGTCCCATGCGTTGCGCGGCGTTGGCCGTTCCCACCCAGTAGATTCCGGCGGCATCGGTGCTTTTGATGGCTAGCGCGGTGGCAAGCGGCTGTTCGTCGCGATAGGCGACGCATCCGAAGACAGCGGGTGAAAGAAGCTGCGCGGGGGCGAAAAAATACTTCCGTGTTTCCGCAGCGGGCAGTCCGAGCGCTTCATACGCTTGCGCATTGATGCCCGCCGCATCCTGCACATGCCGCAATTCGCCGAAGGGCTCGATGCGGATTCCCGCCGGCACGTCGGGCATCGCCACCGGGCTCGTCACCAGCATGCAGGGGGAATCGGAACGCTGCGTGTAGCCTTCGGCTTTCAGCGCTTCTTCCAGGTCGCTGTCCCGGCTGCCACGCGAAAATACCGTGAAGCCGCGCCCGCGCCTGCCGAAGAAATCCTTTGCACGCTGGATGACCTCCGCAGCCGGCACCCTGGGGTCCGTGCGTGCGACGCAGTTTTTGTATGCGCCGGGAAAATCGGTCTGGCCAGCCATCAGGATGATGCCCCCGCCATCGGCCAGTTCGCACGGCTGCTGCCAGCGTGCATGTTCCCGTATGCTTTGAAGGATGTTGGCGTCGGCAAGGTCTGCGGCGTTTCCTGTCATTTCTCGTCCCCTCATTATTATGTCCGTGCCGCCCTCTAACGGACGGCAAACGTTTGTGCACCTCGATTCTAAGCCATTGAGGTCCGGCATTCCGTGCTGTCCGCATCTGTTGAATGTCGGCGGCGGAAACGATTGAATGGCATCGAAGGACGTGTGCCTATGACCGAACCATCATCCTCTGCCGCGGGGTCGAACAATTGTTGATGCAAGAAGGTAAGATGACGACCGCATTCACAAATAATTCAAGGAGACTGCATGTATCAATATCGTATTCGCCCGCTGCAAACGTTCTGCCTGATCGCAGCGGCGGCATCATTGTCCGCCGCCTGCACGACAACCCGGACTTCGTCACCCGCCTCGTCCGCCGCGGCGCCGGTGCCCGCCGCATCTGCCGCCGCCCGCAACGACTACGCCAGGGACGACAACTGGCTCTGTCGCCCCGGCCGCACGGATGCGTGCGTCACCGACCTGACGGCGACCATGCTGAAGGCCGGCGCGGAGTCGGGCGCGGAGGCATGGAAAGCCAATCCGGATGCGGCGATCGACTGCTTTTACGTGTATCCCACCATCTCCAACGACCCGACACCCAACAGCGACATGACCGCCGGTCCGGAAGAGAAGCGCACCGTGCAGCAGCAGTTCGCCCGCTTCGGCTCCGAGTGCCGTCTCTATGCACCGATGTACCGCCAGGTCACGCTGGCCGGGCTGCGCAACGCCATGAGCGGGCAACCGAGCGGCATCGATCCGAAGATGGCTTACGGCGACGTGGTCGACGCATGGAATCACTATCTGAAGAACGACAACAAGGGCCGCGGCGTCGTGCTGGTCGGCCATTCGCAAGGCGCGCGCATGCTCGGCGACCTGGTCAAGAATGAAATCGAAGGCAAGCCGGCGCAGAAGCAATTGATTTCGGCCCTGCTCATCGGCTACAACGTGCCGGTCCCGAAGGGCAAGGACACCGGCGGGCAGTTCCGCCAGATTCCCTTGTGCCGGTCGGCCGCGCAAACAGGTTGCGTGGTCTCCTATGTCACCTTCCGCGATACCTCGCCGCCGCCGGCCAACAGCCGCTTCGGCCGCCTGACCGACGGCAACGTGGCGGCATGCACCAACCCGGCAGCGCTCGCCGGCGGACGCGCCGCGCTGCGCTCCTACCTGCCGGCGAAAAGCAATCTGCTGGGACAGCCGCTGGCAAGCAGCCGCTGGGGCGCGGTGACGCAGAACATGAACACGCAATTCATCGCCACGTCCGACATCGTCACCGCCGAATGCGTCGAACGTGACAATGCGTCCTATCTGTCGGTTACCGTGCAGCCGGCGTATGCGGCAAAGAACATCGACATTCCGGGCGACCTCACGGTAAACAACCGGACGCTGACCGACTGGGGCCTGCACCTGGTGGATGTGGATATCGCACAGGGCAACCTGATCGACCTCGTGCGCCAGCAATCGCAAGCCTATCTGAAGGCGGCAAGATAAGGGCTCGATCCCGGTACGCCTGCGCGGAATACCAATACCCTGCGCAGCCGTACCGTCCTTCCCTTGCCCAAGGCAAGGGAAGGAGCGGCTCTGCAATGGCTTGCAGCGCCGCAGCACCAGACCATCACACCACCTGATACTTGCGCCGCGCACCACTCGGCCCGATGCGCTTCTCGATGAGCTCCAGCATTGCCTGCGCGGCGATCGACAATCCCTGATCCTTCCGCTTCGCAATGAGGATGGGACGCATCAGGCCGTGCGATTCCAGCGGGATGGCCACCAGGTCCAGTTGACGGAACTGGAACAAGGTCAGTTCCGGCACCAGCGTGATGCCCAGCCCCTGCTTGACCAGCCCCGCCACCGTCGCCAGGTGCTCGACCTCGAAGCCGGAATGGATCGCCTGCACATCGCGCAGCAGGTTGTCCACATGCTGGCGCACGCTGGAGGATTTGGCGAGGTGGATGATTTCGCAGCCCGCCAGCCTGTCGACCTGCACGATGCGTTTTTTCGCCAGCGGATGATCGCGGCGGCAGACGACATAGAAAGGATCGCTGCATAAGGTCTTCGATTCGAATTCATTAAAGTTGGAGCCGGGTGCGGTGAGCACGAGGTCGACCTTGCCCTGCCGCAGCAGGGACAGGCACTGATCGGACAGCGCGTCGTACAGGCTTACGCTGACGCCGGGATACAGCTTCTTGTATTCAGCGATGACGGCGGGCAGGCCATTGGCCGCAAGCGACGGCAGGGCCGCCACCGCCACCCGGCCGCGACGCCGCGCCACATAATCCGACATATCGTCGAAGGCGGATTCGATTTCCGACACAAGCGAGCGGGCCACTTCGGCGAACAGCTCGCCTTCCGGCGTCAGCGTGACATTGCGTGTGTCGCGCTCGAACAGTTTCGTTCCGACCGCCGACTCCAGTTTCTGGATCATGACGCTGAAGGCCGATTGCGAGGTATGGCAGCGTTCGGCCGCGCGGGTGAAATGCTTGAGTTCGTCGAGCGCGATGAAGGCATACAGTAGTCGCGTGGAAATGTTGGCGCTCATCAAGTTCTCCCTTGCTGATTCGGCACTCGGTCGATTGATCTGATAAACAGATCAATCCATCGAAAATATCCATTTTACTTAACTATCCGGGCACGCCACAATGCATTCGCCTGCTTAATAAATAGGCAGCAGCATGATGAGTCGGATACGGCCATACAAGCGGCAGGCAAGAGCAAGAGGCAGACAAACATGCGTCGCATCAACACGGCGCGTTTTCAGAGGCGTGCATGAAACAAGTCAGAATCGGATCGGGCGCGGGTTACTCCGGCGACCGCATCGAACCGGCCGTCGAGCTGGCCGAAAAAGGCGACATCGATTACCTGATCTTCGAATGCCTCGCCGAGCGCACGATCGCCATTGCCCAGCGCGCGAGGATGAAAAACCCGGATGCCGGATACGATCCGCTGTTGCCCGAACGCATGCGTGCCGTCCTCGGGTTGTGCAGCGAAAAAGGCATCCGCATCATCACCAACATGGGCGCCGCCAATCCCCTCGCCGCCGCCGCGAAGGTGCGCGACATCGCGAAAGAGATGCGTCTGCGCCCGCTCAGGATCGCCGCCGTTCTCGGCGACGATGTGCTGGATGTCCTGCGTAGCGGCGACTACATCGACGATACCGGCGCGCCGGTCGCCAGCCTGGGCGAACGGCTGCTGTCCGCCAACGCCTACCTCGGCGCCCAGCCGCTGGTCGATGCGCTGGCCCAGGGCGCCGATGTCGTCATCACCGGCCGCGCCGCCGATCCTTCCCTCGTGCTGGCGCCGCTCATCCATGAGTTCGGCTGGGCCATGGACGACTGGCATCGCCTCGGCCAGGGCACGCTGATCGGCCACCTGCTGGAATGCGCGGGGCAGATTACCGGCGGCTACTTCGCCGACCCCGGCGTCAAGGATGTGTCCGGCCTCGCCCGCCTCGGTTTTCCGATCGGCGAAGTCTCGGAGGACGGCACGGTCGTCATCACCAAGGTGGAAGGAAGCGGCGGCAAGGTCACGGCGGCAACCTGCAAGGAACAGATGCTGTACGAGATCCAGGACCCCGCCGCCTATTTCACACCCGACGTGACCGCCGACTTTTCCAATGTCGAGATCGAGGAAGTCGGCATGAACCGCGTGCGCGTCAGCGGCGCGAGCGGCCGTGCACGGCCCGACACGCTGAAGGTATCCATCGGCTATATCGACAGTTTCATCGGCGAGGGGCAGATGTCGTATGCCGGCCCCGGCGCACTCGCACGGGCGCGTCTCGCGGTCGACATCGTTGCCGAGCGGTTGAAGATCACCGGGGTGGAAGCGAGCGAACTCCGCTACGACCTGCTCGGCGTGAACGCCATGCATGGCGACAGCCTGTCCGGCACGCATGCCGAACCGTATGAGGTACGCATCCGTGTTGCCGGACGCACGAATAACCTGCGCGAAGCCGAGCGCATCGCCAACGAGGTGGAGAGCCTGTACACCTGCGGCCCCGCCGGCGGCGGCGGCGCGACGAAATCGGCGAAGGACATCGTCGCGGTGCGGTCGACCCTGCTGCCGCGCGACAAGGTGAATACATCGGTGCATATCGAGGAGAGCTGACATGCTGTTGCGCGAGATCGCCCATTCACGGGCCGGCGACAAAGGCAATATTTCCAATATCTCGGTCATCGCCTTTGACCCGAAAGACTATCCGCTGCTGGAAAAGTACCTGACCGCCGAGCGCGTGAAAGCGCATTTCGCCCACATCGTCCAAGGCGACGTGCGGCGCTACACGCTACCGAAGATCGGCGCGCTGAACTTCGTGCTGCATAACGCATTGACCGGCGGCGTCACCCGATCGCTGGCGCTCGATGCGCATGGCAAGACATTGAGTTCAGCGATGCTGAGCATCGAGATTCCGGACACTGAGGCCGCTGGCATCCAGCGCTGACCGTCACACCATCGCACATATTGCCTGCCCATTCTTACCGCCCTACCCTTAGGAGACATCCAATGAATATTAAAAAATTGCCCCGCCTGATCCTGTCGGCCGTATTCCTGACCGCTGCCGCCGGCGCGTCGGCACAATCCCAATTCCCGGAAAAACCCATCCGCTTCGTCGTGCCATTCGCCTCCGGTACCGCCACCGACCAGCTTGCCCGCGCGCTTGGCCAGGCCGTGACGCAGGAGACCAAGCAGCAGGTCATCGTCGACAACAAGCCGGGCGGAAACGGCTTTATCGGCGCCAGCGAAGCGGCGCGCGGCGCACCGGACGGCTACACGGTGTTCATCACCACCAACACCACCCATGCGGCGGCGGAGCACCTGTACAAGAAGCTGCCCTACGACCCGGTAAAAGATTTCGCGCCGATCACCGGGCTCGGCAAGGGCGGGCAATTCATGGTGGTCAATACGCAATTTCCCGCCACGTCGGTGAAGGAGTTCATCGCCCTGGCGAAGAAAGATCCGGGCAAGCTCACCTTCGGCAGCGGCAGCTCGTCGAGCCGTATCGCGGGTGAACTGTTCCAGCAGCTAGCGGGCGTGGAACTGCTCCACGTTCCCTACAAGAGCAACACCTTCGCGATCACCGACCTGCTCGGTGGACAGATCCAAATGATGATCACCGATTCGGCAACAGGCATGCCGCACATCAAGAGCGGCAAGCTGCGCGCGCTCGGTTATTCCGCCAAGACCCGTTCCCCGCTCGCAGCGGACATTCCGACCATCGAAGAGGCCGGCGTGAAAGGGTATGACATCGGTTACTGGTTCGCCGCCTATGCACCGGCAAAAACGCCGCCGGCCATCGTCGCCCGCCTCAATGAGCTGCTTACCAAAGCGGCCAAGAGCCCGACCGCGAACAGCGCTTTCTACGCGAACAGCGGCACCGAGGTGTTCGTCACCTCGCCCGAGGAACTGGCAAAGTTCCAGAGCGCCGAATCGAAGAAGTGGGGAGAGATCATCCAGAAAGCCGGCATAGAAAAAGAATAAGCCAGCCGGCCAGGCGGAAAGGCGGTGTCGATTCCCCTTTGCCGGTCACGGCAGAGGGCGGGGATCGTGCGTCCTCTGCCGTTCACGTGCAAGAGCTTCATCGCAGAAATACCAACCCGGCAGTCCAACCATCCATTCACATCGTGCAGGAGACAACAGTGAACTCACGTCTTACCTACCTGACGGCAGCAGCGTTTGCCAGCGCCCTCGCCGGCTGCGGCTCCGGCGGCGGCGACACCGCCAATGCCAATCCGAATACCTCGCCCGCCACGGGCGCGCCCATCCAGACACTGACGATTTCCTCGACCCAGGACTTCGCCTCCGGCGCCAGCTTCGGCGCGGTCGGTCCCTACGAACAGGTGACCGGCACGATCACGGGTGAAGTCGACCCGAAGGATCCGAAGAACGCCATCATCCAGGACCTCTCGCTGGCGCCGGTCAACGCCCGCGGCATGGTCGAATACAGCGCCGATTTCACCATGCTCAAGCCGAAGGACATGAGCAAGTCCAACGGCGTACTGCGCTACGACGCGCCGAACCGCGGCAACATCCTCACCATGATCAACCCGACTGCATCGCCGAGCGACGCGGTCTACCTCGAGCGCGGCTATGTGGTGCTGTACTCGGCCTGGCAGGGCGATGTGCCGAAAAGCAGCCCGGCGCGGCTGACCGCCACCGTGCCCGTGGCGAAGAATCCTGACGGATCATCGATCACCGGTCCCTATCGCGCCGAACTCGTGCCGAGCGCCCCTGTGCCGGTGATGAGCCTGCCGGGCGGCGTCTTCAACGGCACCATGATTCCGTACGCGCCCGTATCGCTCGACACGGCGCAACCGGGCTTCTCGCTCACGCGCCGCGCCAACGAAACCGATCCGCGCACACCCATCCCGCCATCCGACTGGAAGTTCGCCAACTGCGACACCGCAGCCAATGCCTTCCCCGGCACGCCGGACCCGACCCGCATCTGCCTCAGGGGCGGATTCGATCCGAAATACCTGTATGAAGTGGTCTACGTCGCCAAGGACCCGCTCGTCATGGGCGTGGGGCTGGCGGCACTGCGCGATACCGTCACTTTCTTCAAGAGCAAGGCCGCCGACAACACCGGCCGTGCCAACCCGGTCGCAGGCCGCATCACGCACACCATCGGCCAGGGCACGTCGCAGTCCGGCAATGCCATGAAAACCTTCCTGCATCTGGGCTTCAACCAGGCGCTGGACGGCAGCAAGGTTTTCGACGGCATGTATGCGCACGTCGCCGCGCGCCAGACCAACGTCAACACCCGCTTCGCTGTGCCGGGCGGCGGCGGCGGATTGCGCACCGACCATACCGCGTTTGGCCAGACCGCCCCGAGGGCGCTCGACAAGGATTACATCGACAACCTCACCGGCCAGAAAGGCGGCGTGATGACGCGCTGCGCGGCGACCGATACCTGTCCGAAATTCTTCCTCGGCCTGTCCGGCACCGAGTTCTGGCAATTGCAAGGCTCGCCGGTGCTCACCGATGCCTATGGCTTCCGCGACCTGGCGCAACCGGAGAACGCGCGCATCTACTACTACTCCAGCACCCAGCACGGCGGTCCGGGCGGCACGGCCAGCATCAGCTACGCGCCCACCCGCGATGTCTATCCGCGCGGCACCGTGGCCCACTTCAACGACACCTTCCGGGCGCTGTTCCTAAACCTGGAAGACTGGGTCACGAAGAACACCCAGCCGCCGGCCAGCCAGGTGCCGAGGATCGCGGACGGCACATTGGTGCGCCCGGAAGACGTCCGGTTCCCGGTCATGAAGGGACTGACCTGGGCGGTGAACGGCACGCAGACGCCGGTCCCGGAATTCAATTACCTCGCCCGCTACAACGGCTATCCGCTGCTCGACTTCGGCCCGCAATACCGGCCGCAGGATGAATCCGGCATAGCCACCCAACTGCCGCCGTTCTATACCGGCAAGGACTACGCCATCCTGGTGCCGCAGGTCGATCCGTCGACCGGCCTGACCCGTGCCGGCATCCGGGGCGTGGAGGTGCAGGCGCCGCTCGGCACGAGCATCGAGTTCAACTATGTCGCCACGCCGGGCATCATCGATCTGTCCAATCTGGGCGGCTCGTACATTCCGTTCCACCGCACGGAAGCGGAACGCACCGCGGCGGGCGATACTCGTCCTTCGCTGGAGTCCCTGTACGGCAATCAGGCGGGATACGTGACCAGGGTGACGGAAGCGGCCAACAGCCTGGTGGCGCAGCGCTTCCTGCTGCAGAGGGATGCGGAGCGCATCATCCAGCAGGCGGCGGCGAATCCGGTATTGCCTTGAGGTTTGATGCATGACCACGAAAAGGGCGGGCGACCGCCCTTTTCGTTTTGGG
The DNA here is from genome assembly GCF_035944575.1 of Noviherbaspirillum sp. Taxonomy (GTDB): domain Bacteria; phylum Pseudomonadota; class Gammaproteobacteria; order Burkholderiales; family Burkholderiaceae_D; genus Noviherbaspirillum. The sequence goes on along the minus strand of NZ_DASZBA010000135.1, from coordinate 33,527 downwards.
CAGGTGAGATTGCCGTTGGATGTTCGATAGCGGCGCCGCCTTAAGTGCAGGGTATTGCAGCGCGTGGAACCGGCAGACGTATCGCTTGCGCGCACAACAACAGCCGGTGCCTGAGGAACCATGGACGGGTCTTATGCCACATACGAGGCTTGCAAGCGTGCCCCCTGTTGTCCGAATCCTTTGGCAGAAAACCTTTCCATGAACAACTTTTCATTGATACCAAGCGGTTACATCCTCAATTCCGATCCATCGGTGCAGGAAGCGCAAAGCCGCGTCGATTCGGTCACCGTCGATTCACTGCAACCTAACAGGTCAACGTCTGTTGTCCTGGCGTCGGCTGTGCAGCAAAGGTCGGTGGAAATGCCAAGCATGCAGGCCCGGCTCATGCGCCAACTGGAGGCAGGGCCGTCCAACCAGCCGCTACAGCAGCGTGTACCGCATCCAGCTGCGGCCGGCTCCTCCACCGTATCCGGTGCAGGGTTGAGTCACATCGATGTGGTGGATCAGCGTCTGCTTGCCGAATTGCGCCAAAAGGCCAATGTCAACCTGGACAATACGCCCCTGACCAAGGCCTATTGTTGTGATGTGCTGGAAGAACTGGCCAGATGGCTGCCGCAGCACACCATTTATTCCGGAGTGCATTCCCTAACGGATCTACTAGACTATGTCGACAACCATCCTGGTTTTGGCAAAATAGTTTCCTATCTGGAAGAAAATTTCATCAATAGCGGTAAGGCGCCGGTGCTGATGGGAAAGCCAGGCCCAGCTGGCCGCCCAGTGTATGTTGATCTTATTCCCATCATTGAAGCTTTGAATCTATCGCGCCGGGAACCGCATATCACGCTGCCGTCTGCCGCCATTTCACGCCAGGACGAGCAGCTGCTGCATTCCATTCATCGCGCTTTAGTAGGAGGAGGCATGAAAGATACAACGGCTTCTGTCTACATTGCGGCCTTAAAGCACTTCTGCATATGGCTTGAGCAGCAAAAGCTGGCCGGGGTGCAGATTCCACACGGGCTGGATAGCTTGGAAAAGGTGTTGGGCCATCACGACCCACAACTAGTGAAAGACGTGGTGGACGGCTTCAAGGCCCCCCCAGACACCACTAAACCAAGCGGATGCCATCATGCCCGTACCGCCATCAATAAGTTGCGGCAATTGAAGAGAATGCCCCCGCTCCCGCGCAAGGTCCGTGCGAGAGCGCAGCCGACGCTTCGGCAACCGGTTTCCGCTCGGGCCCAGCAGCCCGCCAACCTTGCGCCGCCGCACACCCCAAGCCTGGGTGGACCCGCCTTCGTGGCCGAAGCGACCGCCTTGCCGAGTACGGCATCCGCTGAAGCAGGAAGCAGCCGGTACGGCGTATGGCGTCCTGTGCCAGGGTCACAGGACGCCTCTCGTAACGTGCGGCCGCGCGTGGAGCCCGCTCAGTCCGAGCAGTCCGCCAACTTGGTGCAGCCGCACGGGTCCGGCATGGTTGAGCCGGACATCAGGGATGAAGAGCTCGCGTTCCTTGTCGAGCCGGCCACGACAGAGGATGAGTTCGACTTCTTCAACAACCTGTTCAAGTGAGAAAGAGGCAGGCAGTACGGCGCATGAGCTGCAAGGCCCCAACACCGGCACCCTGCTTCGGGTGCACAGAAAGCCGGTCATCATCGGTCCATAGGGCGACACCAGAAACACCAAGCCGCACACGTTCATGACGACGGTACCCCAGAACGCGGTGCGGAATGATCGCTTGCTTGATTTGTGGTGCAGCACCTGTTGGGCGACGATCGCGCCGGGCCATCCGCCCGCAAGCCCCAGCAGCAACAGCGTGCTTTCGGAGGTGCGCCAGGCGCCCGACGTGGCGGCGGATTTGTCCGCCGCATAGGCGAAGAATGTCACCGCGCTCGCCACGGCATACAGGCCGTCCACCCAGGCCGGAATGTGCCAGGCGATGGAGGCGGCAATGTACGCCGGCAGAAAGAGCGCAGCCACCGCATAGCTTCCGGTGCCGGAGCGCGAGTGCTCCACAGGCTTGCGCTGCGCCGCCCGGCCCGCCGTTCCGGCGGACGCGACGCGCACCGCCCTTTCCCGGCCGTCGTCGCTGGTGCCGATTCCATAACTAAGGCGTTGGCCGGCCTGCGGGCGCAGCCCGGCGCGACAGGCTTTGATATGGACGAACACGTCCTCTCCTCCCTGGTCCGGTTCGATGAATCCGAAGCCGCGCTCGTCGTTCCAGGTCTTTACCGTTCCGGTGAATCGCATGTGCGTCCTTGCCAAATGATGATCGGAGTCAGCGCAGTGCGCTGGGTGTCGCGCCGAATTCCCGCTTGATGAGCTTGCGCAATGCCGTGCCGTCCTGGTAGCCCACGCTGGCGGCGACGGCTTCGATCGACATCGAGGTGGTTTCGATCAGGTGGGATGCATGCAGCAACCGCCGCCGCTGGATGAACTTGATCGGCGGCAGTCCCGTTGCGGCGGCGATGCGCCGGGACAGCGTCTTCGGCGATACGGCCAGCGCGGACGACAGGGCCGTGACGCTGATCGGCGCAGCCAGATGGTCGTCGATCCATCGCTCGGCCGCAACCACCGTCGGGTCCATGTGCCGGATGTGAGTCGAGATCATGTAACGTGCCTGCGAGGCCCGGTGGTCGATCAGCATGTAGCGCGAACAGAGACGGGCAATGCCCGCGCCCATGATGTCGGCGACGATCGCCAGCGTCAGGTCCAACTGTGAAAATGCGGCGCCGGCGGTCGTGTACGGACCGTCGCTGACGATCATTTTCGTTTCTTCCAGCGCGACGTCCGGAAAGCGCGAACGGAACGCGGACGCGAGCCACCAGGTCGTCGTTGCGCGACGGCCATCCAGCATGCCGGCCTCGCCGAGCAGAAACACCGATGAACAGGAGGCGGCGATCCTGGCGCCGCCATCGCCGACCGCCTGCAATAGCCGCAGCGCCTCGGTCACATCCTTACGTGCGAAGCGGGCCGTGATGGCCGCATCGTCCACGAGACCGCAGCCGGGAATGACGACCCAATCCGGTTGGATGCCGGACGCCGGAATGTCCCGGAACAGGACATCCGCCTGCAATGCAAACCCGCCGCCGGTGCTGATGCGTCGCTTGTATCCGGCGGTCAAGACCCTGATCCTGTGCGGCTTGCCGGCCGCGGCGAGAAAGCCCAGCGCCGCATTCAGGGTATCGATGGTAATGGCAAGGCTGGACGCCATGACGCCGTCCAGGGCGAGGATCAGGATGGTTTTCATTTGTCTATTCTGGCATGAAACAAGTCATTTTCAACAATGGCAGACCAGCTCTTCCAAATGCACACTGGAGGCATTGCAAACGGGTTGCCCGACACCATCGCGGCAGCCGATCCAATGAAAGGAGATGTGGCGATGCTGAAGCGGAGTATGGATGAGGACGATCCTCTCGACGATTTCAATCCCAGGGAGATCACTCTCGATGGCGTGATGAAGATCGTGCATGTGAGCGGCACCGGGCCGGCGGTGATCGTCATGACCGAGATGCCCGGCATCAGTCCGCATGTCGCCCGCTTTGCCCGCTGGGTGCGCGACGCCGGCTTCACCGTGTACATGCCCTCGCTGTTCGGACGCGACGGCGCGGTGCCCGGTGCGGACGAAGGCAAGGCCGTCTTCCAGCGCGCCTGCATCAGCGCCGAATTCCGTGCCTTCGCCGGCAAAGGGTCGAGCCCGGTCACCAGGTGGCTGCGGTCGCTGGCGAGGCTGGCGCACGGCGAGTGCGGCGGCCCGGGCGTCGGCGCGATCGGCATGTGCTTCACCGGCAATTTCGCGCTCACGATGATGCTCGAAGCATCGGTGATTGCCCCGGTGCTGTCGCAACCCACGTTGCCGCTCGACGATCCGGCGGGAATCGAGATGGCACCCGAAGAACTTGCCGCGGTGCGGGAACGCCTGGAACGCGACGATTTGACCGTGATGGCATACCGCTTCGAGGGCGACCGCTTTTGCCGGGCACAGCGCTTCGCCACCTACCGCGAGGCGCTCGGCGATCGCTTCATCGGCCGCGTGCTTCCCGACAGCGCCGCCAACCGCGATACCCTTGCGCCGTTTTTCGAACACGTGGTGGCCAGCCCGCACAGCGTCGTCACCGCGCACCTGATCGATGAAGCCGGCCAGCCGACGATCGCCGCCCGCGACGAGATCCTGTCCTTCTTTACCCGGCGGCTCATCGCATGATGCCGCGAACGGGATTACGGCACCGCTGGTGAACGTGCAGGTAGAGTATCGCCCGTGCTGCTTACGTTATCGAGCGCAGCGGCAGGATCATGTACAAGGACTTCGGCGAAGGCCAGACGAAACGGAAAGCGCCACGCGCAAGCTGCCGAGCGGGCAGAAGCCGGGCATGCAGGTAACCGATGTAGGGCGGACACCCTGAAACCGGCCCGCCATCCATGAAAAACGGGCCGATGGACTTCCGTCCACCGGCCCGCCTCGGACCCACCCCTGGGTGTTACTGCTTAGCTGCCGATGCGGCCGCCGTCATTCTTGGTGATGACGATGGTCGCCGAACGCGGACGCGCCGTCGTCGCGCCGCCTGCGCCATAGCCGGCGTTCGCAGGCCAGTGGCTCAGATACTTGGTCGGGTCGGCGACGTTGGCGGCGGTGATGGTCTCGCCCGGATGCTGGATGTTGACGAACATCGCCTTGCCGTCCGGCGTCTCGGTGATGCCGGTGATTTCGCAATCGGCCGGGCCGACGAGGAAGCGCTTGAGCGTGTCGGCGGTTGCCGGCTTGCCGACCTGGGTGTTCACCGTTACCGCGCTGCCGTCGGCCCTGGTGTAGCTCAGGCTCTTTGCCGCGCCGTCGCCGACCTTGCCGGGAATCGCCGCCAGCATCATGCAGTTGGTGACATCGGTATAGGCGCCGTCGTCGGTCTGGATCCAGCACAGCCCGGTGTATGGGCTGAACCAGAGGCCGTCCGGGCTGGAGAAGTCCTGGTCGTTCGTGAGCGACGACAGGTTGACCTTTGCGGGATCGGCACCGGCTTCCGCGCCGAACAGGTAGACATCCCAACGGAAGGTCGTCGCGGCGCTTTCGCCGCCGGTCTCGGCGATACGGATGATGTGGCCGTTGACATTGCCGCTGCTGGTGGACGTACCCCGCTGGTCGGTATAGGCGCGCGGGTTGGCGGCGTCGAGGCCGAACTGGCTGCCGGTCGGTTCCACGCGACGGTTGCTGTTGTTCGTCAGCGTGTAATAGATCTCGCCGGTGGTCGGATGCACGGAGCACCATTCAGGGCGGTCCATGCGGGTCGCGCCCACGGCATCGGCCGCCAGGCGGGTGTTGATGATGACATCGGCCTGGTCGGCGAAGCGATAGTTCGCGTAGCCGGCGATCGCCGGATTGGCGATGTTCAGTTCGATCCACTGGCCGCTGCCGTCGGCATTGAACCGGGCGACATACAGCTTGCCCTGGTCGAGGTACTTGTCGCCGGTGGCGATGCGGTTCGGCGCGCTGGCATCGGCGGCGTTCCATGTCGCATTGGATACGAACTTGTACATGTACTCGCCCTGCGAATCGTCGCCCATGTAGACCGCCAGCGGCTTACCTGCCGTGAGCTTGCCGAAAGCCGCGCTCTCATGCGAGAAGCGGCCGAGGCTGGTGCGCTTCTTGATCGGCGCGTTCTTGTCGTACGGATCGATCTCCACGATGTAGCCGTAGGTGTTGATCTCGTTGCGGTAGTCGTCGCTGCCGTCGGCGGACGTGCCGGTCTTGCTGATATTCCAGCGTGCGTATTTGTCGTCGGTGCCGGTGGTTTCCCAGCCGTGGCGGCTGCTCGAATTTTCGGCGCGGCCGTAGCGGTTGAGCGCAGCGACGCTCTTGTCGTTGCGTGCCGCATTGTCGCCGGCGGCGCGCCTGAAGTAGCCGGCCCAGTTTTCTTCGCCGGTGGCCAGCGTGCCCCAGGGCGTGGTGCCCGTGCCGCAGTTATTGATCGTGCCGCGCGTGTCGGTGCCGGCGGTCGAGTACCTGGTTACCAGCAGGCCGTTGCCGCGTGCGACGCCGGCCATCTGGATCGGCGTCATCGGTGTCACGCGGCGGTTGAACGACGAATCCCTGACGTACGAAAAGGCGCCGTTGCTGCCCTTGCGTACTTCCACGACTGACACGCCATGCGCCGCGATTTCCTTGTCGCTCTGCACTGCCGGACGCGGGTTGGCGCTGGCGCCGTTGGGATGCAGGAAGTGCTGTGTCAGCGCTTCGTGATTCATTGCCAGCAGGCCGCGGGCCGAGCTGCTCGGGTCGGGCGTGCCGGTGGCGGACAAGCCGAAATATTCGATGCCGTCATGGTGGTCGCCGGCGCGGTTATCGAAATCGGTATCGGTGCCGTCATTCTTGTATGCCGGTGTGGCGGCGTTCAGCGGATCGCCCAGCGCATACAGGACCGTTGCGGTGTAGCCGGCGGGTACGGCGACTACGTCAGCCAGGCTTTTCGGCACGGCCTGGAAAGCCAGCAGTTTTTCAGTCGGCGTTGTCGGCGCCGGTGCCGCCGTGGCCGTATCGTCGCTACCGCCGCATGCCGACAGGCCCAGCGAGCCGAGCAACGCGCCTGCCGCGGAAGCTACGCCGCCGCGCAGCAAGCTGCGGCGGCTCAGGCGCGCATCGAGCACGGCGCTGAAATGGTCGTTATGCGAATTGTTGGAACCAATGTCATCGTCGTCGAGCACGACGCGGGACAGATCGGTAGGCTTGTTCATCGGTGGATTTCCTATGACGTTGGGAGGGAATGGAACGGGGGCGATTCTAGACATCCACCGTTACACCAACGTGACAGGTTCATGACCGTATCGTGACAAGCTCCCATGACGGCAGACCAAACAACGACTGCCTTCCGTGGCAGCCGGCGTCGCACCGGCCGACGATTACGCCCCCGACTTGGATGACAGGAGCTGCCCGGCCCTGCCGAACGCTTCCCGCGTCGCGCCGCTCATGTGTCCGCGCAGCCAGGTATGCGCCGGATTGCGCGTATCGCGTTCGTGCCACAGCATGTCGACGTGCACATTGGGCAGGTTGAAAGGCAATTCTTTGGCAATGAGTTCGCCGGTGATACCGGTCGATGCGATAAGGTGGCGCGGCAATGTCGTGATCAGGTCGGAACTCGCCACCACTCTGCCGCCGGTGAAGAACTGGTTGACCGTCAGCAGGATGCGGCGCTCGCGGTTCAACTGCGCCAGCGCTTCGTCGACCAGCCCGTGCGCGCGGCCCGAAAAGCTCACCAGCAGATGGTTGGCGGCGCAGTAGGCGTCGAGCGTCAGCTCGCCGTTCGCCAGAGGATGATTCTTGCGCATCACGCATACATACCGGCCGGAATACAGCTGCTGATGGCGGATCGGCGACACCGATGCGCCGCCGCTGGCGATCTGCGACACCACGCCGGGGAAAAATCCGATAGCCAGATCGATGTCCCCGCGCAGCAGCATCGGCCGCGGCTCGCGCGTGGTCAGCGGCACCATCCGCACCAGGATGCCGGGCGCCTCGGTTTCGATCTTGCGTACCAGCGACGGCAGCCAGAGCGCCGCTGTCGCATCGGCCATTGCCATGCGGAAGGTGTTTTGGGCGCGAGACGGATCGAAGCTCTGGTCGGGGGCGATGGCTTCTTCCAGTTCACCCAATGCGCGGCGTACCGCCGGCCATAAGGTTTCCGCGCGCGGCGTCGGCTTCACGCCATGGGCGGTACGGATCAGCAATTCGTCGCCCAATGCATCCCGCAGCCGGCGCAGTGCATTCGATACCGCCGGTTGCGTCATCGCGAGCCGGCTGGCGGCGCGCGTCAGGTTCTGTTCCGTCATTACCGCATCGAACACGCGAAGCAGGTTCAAATCCAGCGTCAAAAAACTCATGTCTCTTCCATTCAGTATGTGCAGTAATTCGCCCGGCATTTCCACGCCAGTTATTCATGCAGATTATAGTAGATATCGAAAATCGAAATTGGATTAATAACTGGGGTAGTTCTACACTGCAATACACACAAAGAGAATGTCATTCAAGAGAAATTGTTATGTCTATACTGACTATTGCTTTCCCGGTACAAGCCGTGCTCCCTAACGTACAACTCATCGCCGGCGCAATCGCGCCCCTGGCCCGCCTGCTGATCGGTCTCGGCGCGCTGATCGCCCTGTTCATGGTTTTCAAGCCGCTGATGCTCGGCTTGTTGCGCGCCGCGCTGCTGGTGGTCAATCCTCGCCTGTCGCTGGAAGAGCGCCGTTCCCGCCGTACGCTGCGCAGCATGCTGCTGGTGAATCGCCTCGCGCAGGATGTCGAATCGAGCCAGCCCGGTCTTGCCGCCGAATTGCGCCAGCTGGCCGCACAAGGCTGAGGCGACAGCATAATCGATAACGCATCATTGTCATGAACCACTCAATCACCACCAACGCCTCCGTCACCAATGCTTCCCGCAGCACGGCGAGCCGGGCAATAGAGAGACTGCGGCGCTCGCGCAGCCTGGCGTCGATGCTGCCGTCGCTGTTGTTTACCGGCGCCCTCACCCTCATCATGACCGCCGTCATGCAACTGGTATGGGAAGGACTGACAGCGGATTTCTTCAGCGTCTGGATGACTACCTGGCTGACGGCATGGCCGATCGCTTTTCCGGTCGCCTACCTGATCGGTCCGGCGACAAGCCGCTTCGCGGCGCGCATCACCGCTCCGGCGCGGACCCGGAAACCGCAGGTACGCCAACCGGTCGGCTTGTGGTTCGACGATATTGCCGATGCATCCGCACGCGCGACGGCGAAGAACGGATTGCGTGCAAATCACCGCTTGCGGGACCCTTTCCATTAAAGATCCCGTCACCCCTTGTCTCCTCCGTCCTGCAACAGGATGGATTTACGCCCCGCACCGGCTCAGGCCATGCGGGGCTTTTTTCCATGGCGCTTGGGATAGAATCAATCCACACAGGCCGCCGTATCGCATCGCCGCACGGCCCATCTCGCGCGATGCCACCAAGAAACGATTTTCATGAACGAATACCCCGAAATCAAACCAGGCCAGTCGATCGAGCTGCTCAAGGCGCTGCACATCCTGACGCGCGACGGCAAGATGAACCAGGACAGCCGTCGCAAGCTCAAGCAGGTGTATCACCTCTATCAGTTCATCGAGCCGCTGCTACAGGATATCCAGGCTGCCGGCAAGGACATACGTCTGGTCGACCATGGCGCCGGCAAATCCTATCTGGGATTCATCCTGTATGACCTGTTCTTCAAGACGCTGAACGATCAATCGCATATCTACGGCATCGAAACCCGTGATGAACTGGTGCGCAAATCGCAGGAACTGGCGAAGCAGCTGAAGTTTCCCGGCATGTCCTTCCTCAACCTGTCGGTGGCGGAATCGATCGAGTCCAACCTGCTGCCGCCGAAGGTCGATATCGTGACTGCCCTGCACGCCTGCAATACCGCGACGGACGATGCGATCCGCTTCGCCCTCGCCAAGGCAGCGAAATACATCGTGCTGGTACCTTGTTGCCAGGCGGAAGTGGCGACTGTGCTGAAGAAAAACAAGGGAAAGGCGATCGGCCGTGATGCCTTGACCGAGATCTGGCGCCATCCGCTGCATACCCGTGAATTCGGCAGCCAGGTCACCAATGTGTTGCGCTGCCTGCAACTGGAAGCGCACGGCTATCAGGTCAGCGTCACCGAGCTGGTGGGCTGGGAACATTCGATGAAAAACGAATTGATCATCGCCAGCTACAAGAACCTGCCCCGTAATCGTCCGAGCGAACGCCTGCGCGAGGTGTTGCATACGCTGGGTCTGGAAGAGATGGAACATCGTTTCTTTGCCCCGGCCGATTAGCCGCATCACGCCATATCGGCTCGCCTGCTGCGTCAATGTGGCATGATGTGGAAACAGTCCAGCATTTCACCACTCCAAGCAGAGTAGTGAGCGACATGTTGCATCCAACGCACATCACGCGCCGGAGCAGTTGCCGGTCCGCCTTTATCGAACTTAACCAGGAGCCCTCATGGCAAAACCGAATTACGCGTTCGAGAAGCGTCAGAAAGAAATCGCCAAGAAGCAGAAAAAGCAGGAAAAGCAACTGCAGAAGGCCGCAAGGACCGAACAACCGGAGCCGGAATCGGTAGCGGCAGACGGGGTCCGCGCCGCACCGCAGCCGGAGTCACAGACTTAAAAGGAGTCAACATCATGAGCAAAAGCCAGGACGCAAAGAAAACAGTCAAGAAGGAACCGGTAAAAACGGCCAAGGAAAAGAAAGCCGCAAAGAAAGTGAAGAAGGAAGAAAAAAAGCGGCAGCAGTAAAGTGGATCGCCGGTCACAAACCCTGCAGCAATAACTGCGTATCTACCACCCTGGCCGGGCCGCGTACCGGCTTGCCTTTTTCGATGAACCAGCGCTGCACCACGAACGGCGCGAACAGGGTTTCCTCCCGGATCGCGAACTGGAAAATCGCGTCCCAGTCGCTGTCATGCGGCATCACCCACGCCACCTGTCTGCCGACATCATTCCTGATACCGGCATGGCGCAGGTTTTTGCGAATTCGCTCCGCCCGCTGTTCCCGGTCTTCCGCATACAGGCCATTGACATCCGGCGCCGGCAGCACCGCCGGTACCCGGCGTTGGATCAGCGAAGCAGCCCCGGTCTTGAAGCGGGCGAACGGCCCGATCAGGGTCTGGGTGACAAACTGCAACTCGGCGCCGTTCAGCGGTTCGTCAAGGTAATAACAGGATAGGGCGAAAGTCATCGTTCGGGTATGCCGGTAAGGATGGTGCTTTCCAGTTCGGGACAGGCTATTCCAGCAGCAGCCCGGCGGTCTCGGCGGCAATATCCGCGCCCAGCGCCACGCCCATGCCGTTGCAGCCGAAACCAAGAACGATCCGCTCCGCAATGCGGCGCACGATCGGTTGCTTGCTTGTGCTGAAACCCATGATGCCTGCCCAACGATGGGTAATGCAAGCATTGCGGCCCGGCAGTATGACTTCGTGCAACAACTGTTCGAGCGCGGACTGGATTGCCGTGGTGGGCATGAGTTCGCTGGTCGTCTCGCCGGCGAAGTCGAGATGGCGGCCGCCTCCGAGCAATACCCGGTCACCGACGTTGCGGAAGTAATAGAAGCCCTGTTCAACATGATGCGCGCCGCGCCATGGCAGTCCGGGCACTGCTTCCGTCAGCAACACCTGGCCGCGGCCGGGCACGATGCCGCTGTCCGGCAGCAGATCGGCGGCCAGCGCATTGGTGCATACCGCCACCCGCCCCGCTTCAAACACCATGCCGGAACGGGTACGAATGCGCACCAGGTCGCGGTCCGGCTCCAGATTGTCGACGTTGATGCCGGTATGGATCTCGATGCCTTGCTCGCCGGCGAGTTTCGCCAAGGTGCGCATCATCTTGCCGGCGTGCAGCTGGCCCTCGAACGGATTCCGGATCAATGCCTTTGCCCGCGGGCCGAAACCGCCGGCTTTCAATCCGCCCTCGTCTACCGTAAAAACATCGGCATCGAACAGGGGATGCAAGGCATGGTTAACTTCATCGAGCCGCTCAAGCGCGGCAAGACCGGAGTCCATCAGGAGTTCGAAACCACCGGCATGCTCGAACCCGATCGTGTCGTCGCCGAGCCGCCGCCGCATCCGCACGAGGCCGTCACGCCGGCGTTGCACAAGGGACAGCGTTGCGTCCAGGCCAATGGCATCGATATCGTGAATGATTTCGGTGATGCTGCCGAAACAGGCGAAACCGGCATTGCGGCTCGATGCGCCGGAAGGCAGGAGGCCCCGCTCCAGCACCTTGATGGTGTCGTTCGGGCGGCGGGCCTGGTATTCGAGCGCGGTCTGCAAGCCGATCAGGCCGCCGCCGATCACGATCAGGTCGGCGGCAAGCATGGCATCCTGTTCCCAAAAACTCAGCATTGCGCCTCATTCTCATGACAGTGCCGCTCTCCTGCGGCTGGTGTTGGTCGCTACGAATTATTTCCTGCTGGGCCTGTTCTTGTCCCAGATCGCAAACAGGATCAGCGCATAGGACAGCAGACGTACCAGATAATATTCCGGTACATCCTCGGAAGACATCGAATTCGGAACCAAAAATACGCGGTTCAGGGCTTCGATCAGGAAGGAGAGCGCAAAGAAAAGAAAGAAGCGGTCGTGCGTGCTTCGCCAGAATCGCAGGAAGAACAGCGCGGCCACCATGGAGGCCATCGCGATCGCGCCAAGGAGAATATCGTTCATACGCTCATTCCTCTTCCCAAATCAATCCATACAGCAGCGGCAGCAGCGCCACCAGCGCGGCCACCAGCCGCCAGGTGGACAAATCCACGGTGGTAGGAAATACGATCCTGTCGAAAATCAGGAGAATGTTGTTGATGGACAAGCCGGCGAAACACAAGCCGCTCCAGAACAGCAGCCGGTAACCGGTTTTCTTGTAGGTGCTCAGCAGCAGCCAAGTGCAGGTCATTGCGGTCAATGCGCACAATCCGTAGATGATAGATGCCATGTCAGGAATCCTTTCGCAATTTGAATGCATCGGCGAATTGCTGCGCCTTCTTGCTGGTTTTCGAATGGATAAGATGGGTGACTTCAACGAGGTGCCTGGCATAGGTATCGGCGAGTTCGTCAATGATCTGCCGCAACTCTTCGGTAGCCGGCTGATACCGATAGGACCGGAACTCGTCGTCGACGACAGCAAGAACGCCAGCGGCATTCAGCTCTTCGAGCACTGCCTCGGCTGCCTTCTCGGGCATGTATAGACGCTGTGCGACCTTCTTGCCATCCCACCATTGGGCAGGCGCGCTACGCAGCAGCAGCATGGCTTCGAGGTATGGCACGCTGTTGATGCTGGTCAGGATAAAGCGCCTTATCGTGTCGGGAATGAGGTCCCGATACATAGATTTCCCCTGAACAAATGTAATCGAACAGGGCATCTTACTGAGCGGCTCCTTTACTGTCCAGTCGGCAATCCTGTAAGACACATTTTCCGCAAGGAATCTTAATCTGCGTCATGTCTCGTGCATGTCGTGTACAAGACAATAGCCAATCTGGTATTGCGAATAAAACCAAAGTCGGGGACAGGGGTCCAATTTCCACTCAAAACCAGAAGAGATCCGATTGTGGACAAGCACAACCCCACCGGGCGGCCTCCCCGGCCAGCAGCACGCCCGCGCCGTTTCAAGCGCTATTTCCTAATTACCTTTACCGGCATGCTGTTGCTGACGATCGCCGCCCTCACCGCGATCGGTTTTTATATTGCCTCCGTCGTACCGAAAACCCCCAGTGTCGAAGACCTGCTCGATGCCCGTATCGCGGAGCCCAGCGTGCTGTACTCCGCCAACGGCACGCAATTGGCGGTATTCAGCCAGGGCTATCAGGAAAGGGTAGCGCTGTCGCAGGTGTCGCCGCATGTCGTGGACGCATTGGTCGCAACGGAAGACCATCGCTTCTACGAACACCAGGGCATCGACCCGCAACGGATCGTCTCCGCGGTCATTCATACGCTTGGCGGCGACGCGCAAGGCGGTTCCACCATCACCCAGCAATTGGTGCGCAATATGTTCCCGGAAGAGATCGGCCGTTCGCGCACCATTGAGCGCAAGCTCAAGGAAATCATCACCGCGCTCAAGATCGAGCGCGCCTACACCAAGGATGAAATCCTCGAAACCTATCTCAACACCGTCCCGTTCCTGTACAGCGTGCTTGGCATCGAAATGGCGGCGCGCACCTATTACGATAAATCCGCCGCCGAACTCGATGTGCTGGAAAGCGCAACGCTGATCGGCATGCTCAAGGGCACCAGCTACTACAACCCGATCCTCAATCCGGAACGCGCGCAGAAGCGGCGCAACGTCGTGCTGGCACAGATGGTGAAACGGGGTTTGCTGGAACAGGAGGAGTTCGAGACGCTGCGCAATGAGCCGCTGCACGTACAGTTGCACCGCCAGCCCGACCCGCTCGGATCGGCGCCGCACTTTGCCGCTCATGTGCGCAAGTGGCTGATCGAATGGGCCGACAAGAATGACTACAACATCTACGCCGACGGCCTGATGGTTCACAGTACGCTCGACGACCAGCTGCAGCAGGCGGCCACCGAAGCGGTCGAGCGGCAGGCCCAGGTGCTGCAACAGATTGCCGATGTGGAGTGGGGCCGGAGTTCGCCGAGGGTTGCGTCCCATTCGGCAAAGGCCTATGCCGCATTGCGCCAGAAAGTCGAGCCGTTCAGCCATTTCTGGGTCGAGCGCCCCGACCTGCTCGACGCGTTCATCCGCGAAAGCGCCGAATACCGCAAAGCAGTCGCGGGCGGCCAGAAAGATAAGGAGGCACTCGCGAAGCTGAAGGAAAACAAGGATTTCATGGATAGGCTGCGTGCCGTCAAGACCAGGCTGGAAGCCGGCTTCGTCGCCATGGACCCGGGCAGCGGCGAAGTCAAGGCATGGGTTGGCAGCCGCAATTTCGAGACCGACCAATTCGACCACGTGGCGCAGGCGGCACGTCAGCCGGGGTCCACCTTCAAACCATTTGTGTACGGTGCCGCGCTTGAAGCAGGCATGGTCCCGGAACGCATGTACTTCGACGGCAAGGTGGAGATCCGCTCCACGGATGGCAGCGTGTGGCGTCCGACCGACATGTCCGGTCCGAGCGAACGCATGATGACGATCCGCGAAGGCCTGATACTGTCGAAGAACACCATCACCGCGCAGCTGATGCAGGATGTCGGGCTGGACAACATCGCGGCGCTCGCCCGCGCTTCCGGCGTCAACCGCAGCAATCTCCATAAGGTTCCGTCCCTGGCGCTCGGCACCAGTCCGGTGACCCTGCTCGAAATGGTGTCCGCGTATTCGACCATCGCACAGGTGGGTCAATACCATGAGCCGCTGTTCATCCGGCGCATCACTGACCGGTCCGGCCGCGTGCTGGCGGAGTTCGTGCCGGAAGGAAAGCCTGCCATGTCGGAGGAAACCGCCACCGAGTTGATCGACATGATGCGCGGCGTGGTCAGGCAGGGTACGGGACAAGCGGTGAAGACGAACTTCGGCGTCGTCGGCGATCTCGCAGGCAAGACCGGCACGACCCAGAACAATACCGACGGCTGGTTCATCCTGATGCATCCCGACCTGGTGGCCGGCGCCTGGGTCGGCTTCAACGATTCGCGGGTGACGATGCGCAGCGATTATTGGGGGCAGGGCGGGCACAATGCGATCCTGCTGGTCGGCGATTTTTTCCGCGGCATGATGAAGTCGAAGCTGATCGATGCCAAGGCAAAATTCCCAAGCCCGAACCGGCCGCAGCCGTTGATGGTGCATACGCCGGCGGAAGAGTGGCTGAACGAGATCACGCAGGGTGAACAGGTGCCCTCCGGTTACGGGGTGATCAACCGCAACGGTGAAACGGTAGTGATCGGACCGGATGGCGTGGTGCAGGGAAGCGTGCAGCCTGAACGGCAGGCCGGCGTGTTGCCGCCGCTGATCACCGTGGACGAGTCCGGCCGCATGACGGGCAACCTGAACCGGGAGCCCGTGCCGGACGTCTCGGCCGGCATCAGCAGCGGCGGTAGCAATGGCGGCGGCGGCAACTCCGGCGGGCCGGAGGACAGTGCATCATCGTCCGGAAGAATGCCGAGCCAGGCCGATATCAACGTGTGGTGATCTCTTTCGTCCCCGCGGCTGACGCAATGGCAATTGCAATCATCCGGCTCGGAACCGAACGTCTTGACGGCGAGGGACTGCGCCTGGGCACGGTCCGGCGTCCGCCGCGCGGCGTGCCCAGGACCGAATACGCGAGAAGAAATTATTATGATGTCTGGCTGCCCGCCTTGGCGCCGAGTCAGGCATTGCTGCAAGAGTGGAAGGTGATGCAGGACGAGCGCCAGTGGAAGGCCTTTACCAGGAAGTTTCGCGCGGAAATGCGGCAGCCGGATGCAGCAAAACTGCTTGATCTGCTGGCGGCGCTGTCGCATCAGACCGATCTGGCGATCGGATGCTATTGCAAGGATGAATCCCGGTGTCACCGGTCAGTGCTGCGTGAACTCCTGGCGGCGCGCGGCGCCTTGCTGGCGTGGACTGATTGCCGCGCGGAATCGTCATCTTCCCTCCGGGAGCATAAAAATGGCAGATGAAAATCCGAGTATCATTTCCCACGTATCCATCGGGGTCAACGATTTCAATCGCGCGGTCGCGTTTTACGACAAGGTCATGGCGACGCTCGGTTGCACGCGCGTGATGGAGCATCCCGGCGCGGTGGCCTACGGCAAGGCTTTTCCGGAATTCTGGATAGGTACGCCCATCGATGGCTACCCGGCATCCGTCGGCAACGGCACGCATGTCGGCTTCATCGCCGGTTCAAAGGAAGCGGTGCACGCCTTCTACGACGCCGCCTTGGCGGCCGGTGCGCAGGACAACGGCGCGCCCGGACCGAGGCCGCATTACGGCGCTCCTTATTACGGCTGTTTCGTTCGCGACCCGGAAGGGCACAAGATCGAGGCGGCGTTTTGGGATGAGTCCGCAGCGCCAGACGCATGAGCGATTCGCGGCATCATCCGGGCAGTTCAATCCACGTTCGCAGTTCAACCCGTTTTGATTTTTTGGAGGCAATGACTATGGAAATAGATATCGGCATTTCCGAGCAGGACCGGCTCGGCATCGTTGACGGCTTGTCGCGCTTGCTGGCGGATACCTACACGCTGTACCTGAAGACGCATAACTTTCACTGGAACGTCACGGGACCCATGTTCCAGACCCTGCACTTGATGTTCGAAACCCAGTACACCGAACTGGCCATGGCGGTCGACCTGATCGCCGAGCGGATTCGCGCGCTGGGCAGCCCGGCGCCGGGTACCTACTCGCAGTTCGCCAGCCTGACCAGCGTCAAGGAGCCGGACGGCGTGCCGCCGGCGCAGGAAATGATCCGGCAGCTGGTACAGGATCAGGAAGCGGTGGTGCGCACCGCGCGGTCGATTTTCAAGGTGGTGGACCAGGCCGGCGACGAGCCGACCGCCGACCTGCTGACACAACGGATGCAGGTCCATGAAAAAACGGCATGGATGCTGCGTTCGCTGCTGGAGAAGTAATCAGGTAATTTGCCGTGACAATGGCTGGCCTGGACTTCAGGCCGGCTGCGCGGCGTCGGTTCCGCCGATACGCGGCTGGGTCGATGTCCGCGATGCCTGCTTCGCCTCGACGCGGGCACGAATCCTTTCCCACAATTTCTCATGCAGCGGCATGATGGCTACATTGCAGATCGGCTCCAGCAGCGCCGCCATTCCCCCGAATGCAACCGAACCGGTGAACGCATACATGACGGCAAATGCCACGCCCATGTGCACGATGATCTGGCTTGTTGTTTTCGCTGCGGTAACCATTGATTTCTCCTTGTTATCATTGCCGGACCGGTGCTGTCGATCCATGCAGTGAATAATAATTGTTCTCATTTGATAGAACAAATTAATTAATTCAAGTGAATTTATAGGGAAACGCTATTGTCATGGGCGAGCTTCCAATGCCTGTGCGTTGTGCCGCGCTGCCGCTCGACAGCGCGCCCGGCATTGATTCCCAAGGGAAATGCTTGCCTGCGGACAGTGAAGGTCAGCGGAACGCGTTCACCACCTGCAGCGCCTTTTCCACGTCCTTTCCGCTCACATCGAGATGCATTACCCAGCGTATCCGCTTGACCAGGCGCTCCTGCACCCGCAGGTCGCCGGCCGTGACCTTCACATCGTTGGCCGCCAGGTGCGCGAGCAATGGCTGTCCCAGATCCGCGTCGACATCGGTAAAGACAATGTTGGTCCTGTCCGCATGCACCGCCAGCCGGCCCGACAGTACCGGGTGATTCGGAATGATTTCCGCCAGTCCCTCGCTCAGCAAACGTGCATGCGCATGATCGTCGGCCAGCCTGTGCACATGGTGCTCCAATGCATGAATGCCCGCCGCCGCCAGCATGCCGGACTGCCGCATGCCGCCGCCCAGCATCTTGCGCAACCGGCGTGCTTGCCCGATAAAGGATGCCGAGCCGAGCAGCAGCGAGCCGATCGGCGCGCCCAGGCCCTTCGAAAGGCACAGCGACACCGAATCGTAGCCATGACACATGTTCTTCGCCGTCGCTAGGGGATCGCCGCCATCCTCATGCGCCAGTGCCACGGCCGCGTTGAACAGGCGGGCGCCGTCGATATGACAACGCAAGCCGCGGCGCTGCGCAAGCTGCTGGACATCGCGCATATACTTCAGCGGCAGCGGCTTGCCGCCCGTGGTGTTTTCAATCACGACCAGCCGCGTGCGGGCAAAGTGCGGGTCGTCGGGCTTGATGGCGTTTTCGATATCGGCCAGCGCGATCGTCCCGTCGGGTTGGTGTTCGAGCGGTTGCGGCTGGATCGAACCCAGCACCGCCATGCCGCCGGCTTCCCACCGGTAAGTATGCCATTGCTGGCCGACGATCGCCTCATCGCCGCGCTGGCAATGCGTCATCAATGCGATCAGGTTGGTCTGGGTACCGCTGGGGGCGAACAACGCGGCTTCATAACCGAGCATGCCCGCCGCCATTTCCTGCAGGCGGTGCACGGTCGGATCATCATTGAACACGTCATCGCCGAGCGGCGCGTCCATCATTGCCCGCTTCATCGCCGCGGTGGGTTGCGTTACGGTATCACTGCGAAAATCACTCATTGCCATGTCCTGGTTTCAATTCGAAACCAGAATTATCGATGCTTTACGGGGAATGCGTTGTCGCCATCCCCGATGAGTAATTTGCTAACCGCGCGGCACGATGACCGGCACGCCGAACAGGTAGGGATGCAGGAACAGGAATGCGGCATAGGCTGCCAGCCCGATGGCCAGCACGGCGATCGTGCGGCCGGCTGGATAGCGATTCGATGCCGGACTCGCGCCGCGCCGGTTGGCGGACCACATGTCGAACAGGGCATAAGCGCCCAGCGACCCGAACAGGAGCAGCGACGCCAGATCGCCGTTGGCGGAAAGATGCGCCGCCGCCCACAATGTCACGCCCCACAGCATCGGATGGGCGGTCAGGCGCTTGATGTTCGACGGCAGGTAGGCCGCGACCAGAAGGATGAACGCAAACGGCATCAGGGTGAGCGCAAGATGGCGTGTCCATGCCGGCGGCGTCCACACCGGGACGAAGCCGGCGTAGGCCTTTCCGAAGATGATAAGAGCCAGGCCCGCCGCCGAGGCGATGGAAAACAGGCCCTTGTAGCCGCCTTCGCCCATCCGGCCGATCAACTTGTGGCGAGCCGGGACGAAAGTCGGTAACAGGTGAATGCCGATGAAAAGCGCAATGCCGAGAATGAGCAGAGTCATGAGGGCTCCTTGCTGGATTGGACGGGCTTGGCAACGTTGCCGCCAATAGTACCAGCCAATTCCGGAAACGAACCGGTCCATCCCATCCGCCGCGAGCGCGGCCCGCATCATCGCCGGCGTTTTTTCCAGTCGTAGTCGGCGGACGGATCGGCCACGCCCGGGTGGCCGACCGATTGCGGATTCTCGGAGGACATGGTTATGAAGCTGATCGCCTCACCGCCGCGCTGACGGGTGCGCAGCTCTTCCATGAAGCGCAGCGCGCCGGACATATCGTCCGACGGAAAGCACCGGCTGAAAGCCGGCGCGTCGCCCTCGCTAAGACCGCCTTCAGTCCAGTACACCATGAACATGCCGCCTCCTCTCTCCCTGCGTCAGCCGTGCCATGCCTGCGCAACGATTTCATAGGAACGCAGGCGGGCGGCATGATCGTAGATCATGCTGTTGATGATGAGTTCATCGGCCTGCGTCGATGCAGCAAAGGCTTCCAGCTGTTCCTTCACCATGGATGGATCGCCGATGACCGAGGCACGCAGGGTCGACTCCACGCCCGCCTTCTCGTGCGGCAGCCACAAGCCTTCCATGCTGCGCACCGGCGGCGGCATCTGTCCCGGCACGCCGCGCTGCAGATTCAGATGCATCTGCTGCTGCGACGTCGACAGGTAATGCGCCTCGTCCTCGGTATCGGCGGCGAATACATTGACGCCCACCATCGCATACGGCTTTGCCAGTACCGGCGACGGCTGGAAGCCTCCCCGATACAAGCTCAGCGCCGTCTGCATGTACGCCGGCGAGAACTGGCCGGCAAAGGCGAACGGCAGACCGAGCCGGGCGGCGAGGCGGGCGCTGAAATCGCTCGAGCCGAGCAGCCAGATGGGAATGTCCAGGCCTTCGCCGGGAATCGCCCGCACCATCCGCCCTTCCTGGCGCGGCGCAAGATAAGCCCGCAGCTCGGCCAATTGTTCGGGAAATTCCTCGCCGTCGCTTTCCAGCCGCCGGCGCATGGCGCGCATCACCGCCTGGTTCGAGCCGGGCGCGCGGCCCAGCCCGAGATCGATGCGGCCCGGATACAGCGATTCGAGCGTGCCGAACTGCTCGGCGATGATCAGCGGCGCATGGTTGGACAGCATGATGCCGCCGGAACCGACGCGGATGCGTTCGGTGCCGGCGGCGACATAACCGATCGCCACCGCAGTGGCGGCACTGGCGATGCCGGGCATGCCATGGTGTTCGGCAAGCCAGTAACGGTGGTAATGCCAGCGCTCGGCGTGGCGGGCGAGATCGAGGGTGCGATGCAGTGCATCCGCCGGCGTGCCGCCGGTCTGGATCGGTGACAGGTCGAGCACCGACAGTGGAATGGTTTTGCGTGAAGTCATGATGGGATCGGTTGCGTTCGAAGCATCCATCCGGCGTGCAAGGGCAATGCCAGCAGGTGCCGGGGCTTACCGAAGCATAGCCCGAATCCCGAAATTCCTCCGGCCGCTCAGAACGGCAGCAAACCCTTCTGCCAGAGATAGCGCCCCAGCATCACGACGCAGACGGTGACGATCATCGGCCGGATCAGCTTGGTGCCGCCGCGCACCATCGCATGCGAGCCGCCCCAGGCGCCGACGATCTGGCCGGCAATCATCACCGCCCCGGCAATCCACACCACCTTGCCGCCGAAAATGAATACCAGCAGGGAACCGAGATTGCTGGCGAAGTTCAGCGCCTTCGCATTGGCGGTGGCGGTCACCAGGTTCTGGCCGCGCAATGCCACACCGGCCATCGAGAAAAAGGAACCGGTGCCCGGGCCGAACATGCCGTCATAAAAGCCGATGGCCGGCACCACCGTGCCGCGATACGTGCCGTCTGTCATCCGGGGTTTGCTGTCGAGCGCACCGGCATTGGGCGCCAGCAGGAAATACAGCGCGATGGCGATCAGCACCCCCGGAATCACGACGTCGAGGGTTTTCGTGCTGACGAACTGCACGGCGAACGCGCCGAGCGCCGCGCCGATCAGCGAACACACGAACAGCAAGCGGACATTGGCGAACTGTATGAGGCCCTTGCGCAACATCATCAGCGTGGCGGTCAGCGAGCCGAAACTGCCCTGAAGTTTGTTGGTCGCCAGCGTATGCAGCGGCGGCACCTGCGCCAGCAACAGCACTGGGATGGTGATCAGGCCGCCGCCGCCTGCGATGGCATCGACGAAGCCCGCCAGCGTGGCGGCGACGAACAGGACGGCAAGTATTTCCGGCGACAACACGAATTCCATGGTGATTCCAAAGTGGTTTTGAAGAAACGGAGCGGCAGCCATCGTATCAAATGCAGGGAAGTAACTTATGCCGTATATGCATAACGAACATGCTGCGTACCCCACATAGCGCGGCATGCGGTTTGCTTCGATGCGGCGGAGCGATGCCGCACCCGGCGGCGTCAGGCATTTCTTATTGGAGACAATATGGCAAAGATTCTGGTTCTGTATTACTCATCGTACGGTCATGTGGAGATCATGGCGAATGCGATTGCCGACGGTGCACGCTCGGTCGCAGGCACGGACGTCGTGATCAAACGCGTACCCGAAACCGTTCCCGAGGATGTCGCAAGGCAGTCGGGCATGAAGCTCGACCAGCAGGCGCCGATCGCGACGGTCGAGGAACTGCCCGAATATGACGCGATCATCTTCGGCTCGCCGACCCGCTACGGCAGCATGGCGGCGCAGATGCGCAACTTCATCGACCGCACCGGCGGCCTGTGGGCAAAAGGTGCATTGATCGGTAAGGTTTGCAGCGTCTTCACCTCGACCGCGACCCAGCATGGCGGACAGGAAACCACCATCACCTCGATCCATACGACGCTGCTGCATCACGGCATGATCGTCGTCGGCGTGCCGTATTCCTGCCAGGCGCTGTCGAGCATGGATGAAATCTCCGGCGGCTCGCCTTACGGCGCCGGCACCATCGCCGGGCCCGACGGCAAGCGCATGCCGTCGCAGAACGAACTGGAGATCGCCCGCTTCCAGGGCAGCCATGTCGGGTCCATCACCATTTCCCTGCTTGCGGGCCGCGCGTCCGGCAGCGCGTCCCGCTTATAGTCTTCTTGTGTGCAGGCATCAGTCGCCGAGGTTCCGGCGATGATGGGCAATGTGGTCTTCGATGAATGAGGCGATGAAATAGTAGCCGTGGTCGTATCCCTCATGCCGGCGCAGCGTAAGCGGCTGGCTGGCATGGGCGCAGGCCGATTCGAATTCCTGCGGCAGCAATTGCTCCTGCAGAAACTTGTCGCTCATCCCCTGGTCGACAAGAATCCCCTGCGGAAACGGCGCATGCAGCCGCTTCATCAACTCACTGGCATCGTGCGACGACCACAGATCCCGGTCGTCGCCGAGATAGCGCGACAACGCCTTCTGTCCCCATGGACACTGGCTGGGTGCGGCGATCGGTGCGAAGGCAGATACGGAACGGAACAGGTCCGGATGCCGCAATGCCAGCACCAGTGCGCCATGACCGCCCATCGAATGACCGAAGATGCCGATTTTTTCCGGGTCGGCATTGAACTCGTTGAGGACCAGAGGCACCAGTTCCCGCACGATATAGGACTCCATCCGGAAACGCTTGTCCCAGGGCGGCTGCGTTGCATCCAGATAGAAGCCGGCGCCGTTGCCGAAATCCCATTCCGCATCCACGCCGGCAATGCCGGTATCGCGCGGACTGGTATCGGGGGCCACCAGCATCATGCCGTGCTGCGCGGCGAAGCGTTGCGCGCCGGCCTTGATCATGAAAGTCTCTTCGGTGCAGGTGAGTCCGGCAAGGTAGAAGAGCACCGGCACCAGTTGCTGCCGTTCGCGCGGCGGATGATAGACCGAGAAGCGCATCGGGAGACCGATCTCGTCCGAATCATGCCGGTAGAACGCCTGGACGCCGCCGAAGCAGCCGTGTTCGCTGAGGATCTCGAGCATGATCAGTACAGTACGACGGAGCGGATCGACTCGCCGCTCTTCATCAGGTCGAAGCCCTCGTTGATGCGGTCGAGCGGCAGCGTATGGGTGATCAGGTCGTCGATGTTGAGCTTGCCTTCCATGTACCAGTCGACGATCTTCGGCACATCGGTGCGGCCGCGCGCGCCGCCGAAGGCGGAGCCTTTCCATACCCGTCCTGTCACCAGCTGGAACGGCCGCGTGCTGATCTCCTGCCCGGCCGCCGCCACGCCGATGATCACCGACTGGCCCCAGCCCTTATGGCAGCACTCCAGCGCCTGGCGCATGGTGGTGGTATTGCCGATGCATTCGAAGCTGTAGTCGGCGCCGCCGTCGGTAAGCTGAACGATCGCATCGACGACGTTGTCGACATCCTTCGGATTGATGAAATGCGTCATGCCGAACTTGCGCGCCATCGCTTCACGCGCCGGATTGATATCGATGCCGATGATCTTGTCGGCACCGACCATCTTCGCCGCCTGGATCACGTTCAGGCCGATGCCGCCGAGGCCGAACACCACCACGTTGGCTCCCGCCTCCACCTTCGCCGTGAACAGCACCGCGCCGACGCCGGTGGTCACGCCGCAGCCGATGTAGCAGACCTTGTCGAAAGGGGCATCGGAACGGATCTTCGCCACCGCGATTTCCGGCACCACGATATGGTTCGCGAAGGTCGATGTGCCCATGTAGTGGAAAATCGGCTTGCCGTCGATCGAGAAACGGCTGGTGGCATCCGGCATCAGGCCGCGGCCCTGGGTCGAGCGGATCGCCTGGCACAGGTTGGTCTTCTGCGACAGGCAGAACTTGCATTGCCGGCATTCCGGCGTATAGAGCGGAATGACATGGTCGCCCTTCTGCAGCGATTTGACGTCCGGCCCGACATCGACCACCACGCCCGCGCCTTCATGGCCGAGAATCGAAGGAAAGATGCCTTCCGGATCCGCGCCCGACAGCGTGTAGTAATCGGTATGGCAGATGCCGGTCGCCCTCACTTCGATCAGGACTTCGCCGGCCTTCGGGCCCTGCAGATCGACTTCTTCGACGGTCAGGGGCGCGCCTGCCTTCCAGGCGATCGCTGCTTTGGTTTTCATGGATCAATTCTCCTTGGCGAAATGCGATGAATCGTTTGGAGGCGGGTTTTGCCGATAGATTCCGGCACGACCCGCGGATCTACGATTCTATCGTGGTCGCCGGATCGGAGTTTTTGCCGAGCCGCTTCTGGCGGCGCTGGTCCAGCCACCATGCCAGCACGGGCAATGCAAGAAAGCCGCCGGGAGAGACGAATAAGACGAGATAGGGGCTGAGCGATGCAAGCTTGCGCAGATGCCGGCGGATCTCACGCCGGTCGGCATCGCTCCAGCGATAGCCGTCTCGCTGCTTCATCAACAGCGGCATCAAATCCTGCATTTCCTGCATTTCGACCCATAGCCGTCTGCGTTCGCGGTGCTGCAGTTTCCAAAGCGAATGCAGGCCATGGCGCAGCGACGCTACAGGTTTTATCATCGATAGGCCGATCCGTCGCAGCAAGATTTACTTCCGGGGCTCAATACGATTCGAGGAGACAGGCTTGAAAGAAAAAATTAGCCTGATTTGAAGTGATTTTACCGTGCGGCAAGCCACTATTCTTGCACTGGCGCAAAACACGAACCGCTGCTGCAACAGTTATCCGATTGAAAGGCAGCGAGAATGACAAAATGCCAAGCTGCTGGGCAATCTTGCTGGCAGCGGCACAACCGAATCATCACTGCCCGAGAAGCCGGAATCTCTAGCGGATGCACTGAAGTGCGCCGCCGAAGTTGATGCGAGCATAGTCGAGACGCCAGGGCTCCATAAAGCAACACGCTTATAATTTCCACTACGAATGCCCTAGCCGAACGAAAGCACGCATGTTCAGATCCGGTTCATCAAAGAAAATTCTTGGCATTCTCGCTGTGACGCAAATCATGTCCTGGGGCATGCTGTACTACGCATTCGCCATCCTGGCGCCCGATATGCAGCATGAATTCGGCTGGCGTGCCGAAATCATCTTCGGCGCGTTTTCCTGGAGCTTGCTGGTCAGCGGCCTGCTGTCGACGCCGATCGGCATCCTGATCGACCGCTTCGGCGGACGTGCCGTGATGGGATCCGGTTCCCTGCTCTGTGGGGCCGGCTTCGTCGCTCTAAGCCATGCGCAAAGCGTGGCGCATTACTTCATCGTCTGGACGATGCTCGGTGCAGGCATGGGAATGGTGCTGTACGAAGCGGCATTCGCCACCATCAACCGCGAAGTGCTGCAGCAGACGCGCAAGGGAATCTCGGCCGTCACGCTGGTGGGCGGTCTCGCCAGCACCGTCTTCTGGCCGTTGACGCTCAAGCTCAACAGCATCCTTGGATGGCGCGATACCTGGCTGGTCTATGGCGCCATCCAGTTGCTGCTCTGTGCGCCGCTGCATGCGCTGATGACGCCGCCCAAGCATAAGCCGGCAATGTCCCGGCCGGCCCCGTCCGCCGATAGCCACACGCTCAACCAGGCGGTTCGCAGCCCGGTGTTCTGGAAACTCGCCTTTGCGTTCTCCGCCAACAGCTTCGTGTTTTCCGCCCTCTCGGTGCATCTCATTCCAATGCTGCAGCAATTCGGCCATTCGGCCGTGACAGCCGTGGTCCTGGCGGCGCTGATCGGCCCGCTACAGGTGATCGGCCGGATAGGCGAAATGGTCTTTGCCCAACGCACGCTGCCGCAAACCGTCGGCAAATTCACCTTCGCCGCATTGCCCGCAGCGCTGCTTGCCTTGCTGCTGTCGGGTCAGCACGCATGGGCGGTCGCATTGTTCTGCATGCTGTACGGCCTCAGCAACGGTATCTTGACCATCGTGCGCGGCACCGTGCCGCAGGCTTTGTTCGGACGCGAAAACTACGGTGCGATCGCCGGCGCGATGGCTGGACCTTCACTGATCTCGAAAGCTGCCGGTCCCCTGGCGGTTGCCGCATTGATCCAGTTCGATCCGTCCCCGAACTCGCTGCTCGGCGTGCTGCTGGCGATGTCCGTGATTTCCCTGTGGTTTTATCTCACCGCGGTGAAGGCCGCGACTGCGAATGTCCGCGTCGCTTCCCTTTAGCACGCGTTGCGCCGAGGATGGATATCGCGGCCTTCAGCGCACGGCATCGAGTCGTGACCCGGCGTTTTCCGCATGCGCCAGGATGCGTTGCACCGTGGCGATGGCAGCGGCCGGCAATTCAAGCTGCAATGCCGCATGCGCCGCCTGAGCAATCGCCTGCTCGGCCGCCTGCCGTTCTTCGATCAGCGGTATGCGCTCGTCATTGGAAAAAAAGGCCTTGATGCTGGAGACGAGCGAATCGACCGCTTCCCGGTCCGGATCAGGGGACTGCGGCAAGTCGCCGAGTGCGCGGATATGCACCGCCAATTCCTTCGCCAACTGTTCGTAATGGTGTCCGAGTTCTTCGAACAACGCCGACAAAGAGACATCCGCGGTCTTGCCGGCCACTGCGGTGTACTGGTCCGCGGCTTCCATGCATAGGCTTTCAAGGTCGTTAAGCGCGAGCTGCTGTTCGCTTCTCAGCAACATGACGGGTCTCCTCGTATTTATGCAAATAGCCGGGCGGAACAAATACCTGCACGGCACCGCCATGCATCGTGAAGCGTGCCGGCGTGCGGGTGACGATCTCGCCATCGGCAGTGACGATCATCGGTTTGCGGGTAACAATCTCGATGGTGCGGCCCTGCTCAAGGTGCACCGGATGATGTTCCTTGAACGTCCCGGTCCGTACCGCCGGCGCCAGCCGCAGCATGTTCCAGAAATCAAGCGGTTCGATGCTGTACAGGAAAAAGCGATGGTCGTCGATACTGGCCTCGTCATCGACGGCCATGCCGCCGCCATAGTAACGGCCATTGCCGACGGCGATCTGGATCGACCGCACCCGATGGCGGCGGCCATCGCAAACGATATCGGCATGGAAAGGATTGAATGACCTGAACGCGCTTACAAGACTTCGCGCATAGCAGATGACGCCCCAGCGCTGCTTGAGATCAGGCGATAGCTGATGCGTTACCTGTACGCCTAATCCGATATTGGCCACGTTGAAAAAATAATGGCCGTTGACGCTGCCGACATCGATATGGTGCCAGATGCCGGACACGATGATCTGTGCCGCCGCTTCGATATCGGTGGGAATGGCAAGCGTGCGTGCGAGATCGTTGGCCGTGCCAAGGGGAAGAATGCCGAGCGGCAAACCGGTTTCCACCAAGGCGGGCGCCGCCGCGTTCAGCGACCCGTCGCCGCCACCGACAATGACGCAGTCCACATGATCGGCATGCCGGCGTATGGCTTCCGGGATCTGGTCCGGCCTCTCGAGGCCGGCATCGATAATATCAATGCCGGCTTGCTGGATACACGCCAGCCCGGCCTCCACATCCGTGGCACCATTGCGGCTCTTGCGATTGATAAGCAGTAACGCACTTCGGGTCAAGGCATCCTCCAAAGTGAGGCGGATTGCACCGCTTGCAATTTGACAAGCCGGCCCGTGCCGGGTTCCGGTTATCTCACGAACACTTTCTCGTGCACTTCCGAAAGAATCGCATCCACGGCGGGATGCTTGATCTTGCGTTCATTGGAGATTGCATAGAACTGTTCATTGACTTTCATCGCACCAACCGCCACCGCGCCGAATTGCTCCTTTACTTCCTTTGCCAGCGCCGACGGTCCTGGAAAAAGGCCAGTGCCGATGCGCCCGAATATATTCAGCAATGCGTTATCGTCGAATTCGCCGACGACTTCCGGCCGTACGTCATTGATTTCGAACCAGTGATCGAGGCGTCCACGGATTGCATGATTGCGCGTAGGCAGCAGGACCGGCGCTCCCTGAAGGCTGGCGGGAAAGTTCTGGCGGTATTTTTCCGCCAGCTTGGGAACGCCGAACAATGCGATTTCGCTTTCACCCAGAAGGTGGCTGAATACACGCAATGTCGTGCCGGACGGAACGGGGCGGTCCGTCAGAATTACATCGAGCTTGTGAACCGATAAATCGCCCAGCAGTGATTCGAAGTCATCTTCGTAGCAGACCAGTTTCACGCGTTGCGGCAGATGAAGGGCCGCTTCCAAAAGGCGTGACGCGATGACCTTGGGCAAGGAATCGGACAGCCCGACCGTCAGCCGCATCGTGCGCCCGATGTCATTGTCCGACAGCACTTCCTGCATCTGCTCGCCTAGCAGAAAAATTTGATCGGCATATGCCAGCGCTACCCTGCCGGCTTCGGTCAGCACCAGCCGGCGGCCCTGCGGCGCCAGCAGGGCCTTGCCAACCGATTGTTCCAGCAATGCAAGCTGAGCGCTGATGGTCTGGATGGCAACATCAAGCCTTTCGGCGGCGCGGGTGATGCTTCCCTCCTTTGCCACCATCCAGAAGTAATACAGATGCCGATAATTGAGGTTGTGTGTTTTCATATCTGTTTTTTGCGAAGGAATATTTCTATTATCTTCGCTTTTTAAATGGACGTGGCATATCTATCATGTCAGTTGCATTTATTTCTGGAGATACCGGTGTACTTTTCCCCTTTCTACACTGATTCGCAACGACCTTGCCGGCATGGCGCCGGTGTTGTTTCACACAAAGGATAAAGCTATGAACGATCGTTATACCCAGATTCGTACCGGCGCACTCCGGTCGGGCACTGCATCCACCGTCATCGACGGCGCCGCCCACCGGGTGCTGCGCAATACCTACATGCTGCTATCGCTGACGCTGGCATTCAGCGCCCTGACGGCCGGCATATCGGCCGCGATGAGATTGCCGCACCCCGGCATTCTTATCACGCTCGTCGGTTATTTCGGCCTGCTGTTCCTGGTCAACAAATTCCGCGACCGCGGTCTGGGCGTTGCACTGGTATTCGCACTGACGGGTTTCATGGGGTACACCCTCGGCCCGATCATCAGTCACTACCTGAACATGCCTAACGGCGGACAGATCGTGATGACCGCATTCGGCGGCACGGCTGCGATCTTCCTCGGATTGTCGGCATACGTACTGGTAACCAAACGTGATTTTTCCTTCATGGGCGGTTTCCTGATGGTCGGCATCTTGGTGGCGTTCCTGGCCGGACTCGGTGCAATTTTCTTCAGCATCCCGGCCCTGTCGCTGACCGTTTCGGCGGTGTTCGTGCTGCTGATGTCCGGCATGATCCTGTACGAGACCAGCAACATCATCCATGGCGGTGAGACCAACTACGTGATGGCGACACTGGCGCTGTTCGTGTCGATCTTCAACCTGTTCACCAGCTTGTTGCACCTGCTGGGTTTTGCCAGCAACGACTAAGCGACGACCAGCCTGCTTGCCACCGGCAAGCAGGTTTTTTTCATCGGCCATATGCCGATATTCAAAATGCGGGCGTCACGGCTAATAACGTGACGCCCGTTTCTTTGGCCGGAATAACATTTGCTTGCGCATCGTTCCGAGACCATTCAAACAACAAGGAAAATCCCATGATGGAATTGCTTTCTGACCCGCAGATATGGATGGCGTTCGCCACGTTGACGGCACTTGAACTGGTGCTCGGCATCGACAACATTATTTTCATCTCCATTCTGGTCGACAAATTGCCGCCGGAACGCCGTGAATTCACGCGCAGGCTAGGCTTATTCATGGCAATGTTCATGCGGATCGGGTTGCTGTTTATTCTGTCGCTGATCGTCGGCATGACAGAGCCGCTGATTTCGGCGTTCGGGTCTGATTTCTCCGGCCGGGACCTTGTGCTGATCGCGGGCGGCCTGTTCCTGTTGTGGAAGAGCGTCGGCGAGATTCACGAGTCGTTCGAGGGAGCGGAAGGAAAAACTTCCAGTGCGGTGAAGGCAACTTTTACCGGTGTGGTTATCCAGATCATGTTGATCGACCTGGTTTTCTCCCTTGATTCCATCATTACCGCGGTCGGCATGGTCGACGAACTCGCCGTCATGATCGCCGCCGTGATCGCCTCGGTGGGCATGATGATGTTCTTTGCCGGTCCGATCGGCCGTTTCGTGTCGGCGCATCCGACCATCAAAATGCTGGCGTTGTCCTTCCTGGTCGTGGTCGCCGTGGTATTGATCGCCGAAGGTTTCGGTCACCATGTGCCGAAAGGATATGTCTACAGCGCGATGGCATTCTCGGTTGTGGTGGAAATGCTCAACATCAGGCTGCGCAAGCGTTCTCCCACGCCTGTGCATCTCCATTCGCCCTATACGAGGGATCAGGAATCCGGAAATCAGCAGTAAGCGGTTCGGGGCTGCCGTGGAAGCAACTGGCGGCAGCCCCGGTATCCGGAACCAAAGGGGAGGCATCTAGTCAGAAAAGTATCATCCCATGCAGTCCGATGGGCTCACAGCCGCGCTGCACCGCAGGTGCGGTCTTCTTTCAAAGCATTCTTCTATCTGGAGCGCATCATGAGGAAAATGATTTTTCTAGCCGTTGCAGGATTCGTCTGGCGCAAGTTCCAGGCTCGCTATGCTTCCCGTATGGTTCGCGGCCGTCGCGGCTATTGAATCCTCTCAAGGCATCTGACGAAAAACCTGTTGCCGGCATATGACCGGCAACACTTCAACTCCGATGACGGGACGCCGGATTTTCCATAATCCGAAGCCTTGCCTGTATCCACTTAACGCCTCATCCCGGCGCAGCCGAGTGTCTCAGACGCCACTTTGGCGTTAATTTCCAACCTTTTCCCTGTCTTCGTCACATACCGTGGCTTGCACCGTGGTACTGTTATTGCTTTATAGAAATCTTCCAAGCGCCGTTCCATTCAGACTGTCGGGTACACCGCCAGGCGATGACGGTTGGATCGGAGCAATACATGGAAACGGTAGTTCATGCCGCTTCTTCGCCGCTGACCAAAGCAGCAGATGAGACTGGCATGCTGGTGAATCTTCTCGCAAACCTGGACGGTGTCGTTTATCGGTGCCGGATCGATGACTCATGGACCATGGAGTTTCTCAGCGAAGGTTGCCAGGCACTCACAGGCTATGCGGTTGAAGACCTGCTGCATAACCGTCGCGTGTCGTACGACAGCATCACTTTTCCGGAAGACCGCGCGCATGTGCATGCAGTCATCCAGGAATCGCTCGGTGCCGGCGGCCGCTTCAGTCTCGAGTACCGGATCCTCCGTCAGGACGGCGGTATCCGATGGGTATGGGAACGCGGTATCGGCATCCGCAATGCCATGGGCATACCTGTGGCGATCGAAGGCATCATCCAGGACATCACCCAGCGCAAGGAAGCCGAACAGGCGCTGCATGAAGCCGAGCGGCGCTTTCGCAATATCTTCGAAAACACGGTCGAAGGCATTTTCCAGTCCACGCCGGAAAAGGGCTATCTCGCCGTCAATCCCGCACTGGCGCACATGTACGGTTACGACGGGCCTGCCGACATGATCGCCCATCTGCGCGATATCGAACTTCAACTCTACGTCGATCCACTGCGCCGGGCGGAATTTCTGCGGCTCATGGACGAGCAGGAAGGCGTGACGAATTTCGAATCCCAGGTTTATCATCGCAGCGGCAAGATAATCTGGATTTCCGAAAATGCCCGGACCGTGCGCAACAGCGATCAGAGCATCCTGTTTTTCGAGGGCACGGTAATCGACATCACCGAGCGCAAGATCAACGAAGACCGGGTTCACCACCAGGCGACACACGATGCGTTGACCGGCCTGCCCAATCGCAATCTGCTGGTCGATCGCCTGGAGCAGGCGATTCTTCTCGCGATGCGCCAACGGGAACAGGCGGCGGTTGTTCTGATCGACCTCGACCAGTTCAAGTTCGTCAACGACAGCCTCGGGCACCAGGCCGGCGATGAACTGCTGAAAATCATCGGGCGCCGCCTCGCCTCCTGCATACGCACCACCGATACCGTCGCCCGTCACGGCGGCGATGAATTTGTACTCGTGCTGAGCGGTTTCCACCAGGACGATGCACTGGCCGAAACCCTTCAGCGCATCGTTACCGCGATTGCCGAACCGCTGACTCTCAGCGGATTCGAAATGCAGGTGACGTGCAGTGTCGGTGTCAGCCTGTATCCACAGGACGGTGCGGACGCGCAGGCACTGCTGCGCAACGCCGATGCGGCGATGTACAAGGCCAAGGACCTCGGGCGCGACACCGTCGAGTATTTTTCGGCGGAGATGAATTCGCATGCAACGTTGCGTTTTGAATTGCTCAACAGCCTGCGCTCCGCCATCGCCAATAACGAATTCCTTTTGCACTATCAACCGAAAATCAATCTTGCGAACGGCAGACTGGTCGGCGCCGAAGCGTTGATACGCTGGCGTCATCCGGTGCGCGGCATGGTCTCCCCGGCGGAGTTCATCCCGATCGCGGAGGACAGCGGCCTCATCATTGCCATCGGTGAATGGGTGCTGCGTTCCGCCTGTGCGCAGAACGTCGAATGGCAGCGGGCCGGATTGCCGCCGATCCCGATATCGGTCAATCTTTCCGCGCGCCAGCTTGCAAAAGGCAATATCGTCGGCGTCGTCGCGAATGTGCTCGCCGACACCGGCCTCGCGCCGTGTTATCTCGAACTGGAAATTACCGAGACCATGGTCATGCGCGATGTCGACAAGTCGCTCAAAACCCTTATCGAACTGAAGCAGCTCGGCGTGTCGATTTCGATCGACGACTTCGGTACCGGCTACTCCAGCCTGAATTACCTGAAGCGTTTTCCTGTCGATACCCTGAAGATCGACCGTTCCTTCGTCAACGACATCGCTATCGACCAGGATGATGCCGCGATCGTGAAAGCGGTGATCTCGCTGGCGCATATTCTGAATCTGACGGTGGTGGCGGAAGGTGTCGAAACCAGGGAGCAGGTTGCCTTCCTGACGGTGAACGGCTGCCATGCCGGCCAGGGCTACCTGTTCGGCAAACCCATGCCGCACGACGGCTTTCAGGAAAAATTCCTGGCAACGCCGCACACGCCGCCCGCCGGCTGACGGCAAGCGATCAGCGCCTCCGGCAGAAAATGCGAGATCGGTTTACAGTAATCGACAAAAAACCGATTTCGCCATTCCGCAGAGGAGACTCCATGCTTGATAAAGACGCGAAGGCGCTGCTCGACGTCATCGCCAGCCGCAACATTCCTTCCTATCACACGCTCGCGCCGGCCGAGGCACGCGCCTTTTATAAAGAACGGCGCTTTTTCACGCAGCCCGATCCGGAACCGGTCGCCCATACCGAGAATTTGTCCGTGCCGGCGCCAGATGCCGACATTGGCATTCGCTGGTATCGACCCCAGTCTTCGGCGCCCGATACAGTCCTGCCGGCGCTGGTCTATTACCATGGCGGCGG
>NZ_DASZBA010000134.1:0-5414 GCF_035944575.1 Noviherbaspirillum sp. | reverse complement strand
GCAGGTTTGCTAACGCTAGCGCCACCCACCATGCGGCATGCATGCCGCGCCGCTCGGGCACTGCGCGGATGTGCGCACCGTAGGTGCCAACCCCGCCGACTTCCGCACGACGGGAGTCCAGCTCTTGAAGCATTTGATTGATCAGGCTCATTTGAAGTACGCCCATCCTGCGCTTGTGCCCGCTGCAAGAAAAATTGCAGCTCCCAGCCAGGACCACGGTAGTCCAATGCTTTTCGCGGCTCCGGTGTCGGCTGCAGCTGCACGGACATGGCGTGCGCTGATCTGCTGCTTTCCTTCGCCGAATGTCAGCATCATGGCTTTGTGGGAAAGAATATTGACCAGGCGTGGAATGCCGCCGCTGGCTGAATACATTGCATTGACGGCGCCAGTGTTGAAGAGCCTGCTGCCAGTAAATCCGGCAACGCTCAGGCGATGAGAAATATAAAACGCCATGTCGTCCTTGGTCAGGGGGCCCAAGTGATAGTGAAAGGTAATCCGTTGATTGAGTTGGCGGATTGCTTCCTGTTGCAACTTGCGATCCAGTTCGGGCTGACCAAACATGACGATTTGAAGCAACTTTCGCTTTTCGGTT
This sequence comes from Noviherbaspirillum sp., assembly GCF_035944575.1. Taxonomy (GTDB): domain Bacteria; phylum Pseudomonadota; class Gammaproteobacteria; order Burkholderiales; family Burkholderiaceae_D; genus Noviherbaspirillum. The sequence goes on along the minus strand of NZ_DASZBA010000134.1, from coordinate 4,822 downwards.
TCCAGATTAGTCAGCAGACGCAGCGCCTCAAGCGTCTCAAGCGGCATCGCCTGAGCCTCGTCGAGACAAAGCAACACTCGTTTGCCTTCGCGTGCGAGCACCAGCAAGCGGTGGTTGATCGCCTTGAGGATCTGGTATTGGTCTGCATCTTTCTCGAGCGGCGCCTCGAGTTCCTCGGCCAGCGCCAGCATCAGAGTGCGCGGTTCCAGAAATGGATTCGGAATGTAGGCCGTCACGAATCCCTTATCGAGGGTCGCCATGAATTTGCGACAAAGCAGGGTTTTCCCTACCCCCACTTCACCGGTAATCTTGATAAACCCCTCGCCGTTCTTGGCGGCGATCAACAGTGTATTCAACGCCTCCTGGTAGTTGGAACAGGCGAAGAAAAAGCTGGTATCCGGCGTGATTCCGAACGGCAGTTCACGTAAGCCGAAATGGGTCTTGTACATGTGCAGCTTATTGCTCTTGCGAGTACTTTCGAGTGATGCCCTGAATGCGCTGCTGGCTTTCCAGCACATCCTGTGTCCATGACTCGTTACCCTGAACGACAGTTGGCTTGAGCAGGATCACCAGCTCTCTTTTTTGAACGGAACGCCGCGTATTGCGGAATAATCCGCCCAGCCCTGGCACATCGCCTGCGCCGGGGATCTGGGAGTTGTCCGAGAAGCTGGCCTGCCGCATCAATCCGCCGATGGCGACGATCTGGCCGTCCATGCCGCGAACGACGCTATCCGTTTCGGAGATGGTGCTGGACGCGGTCGGAAGGTTGAATGATCCGGCATTTCCGAGATTGATCGGTTTGTCGACGGTCACGACGTTGCTTACCGACGGATGGATATGCAAAATGATATTGCCGTTTTCTGCAATCTGGGGCGTCACATCGAGAGCCACGCCAGAGAAGAAAGGCTGCACCGTGACAGTCGGACTGGTTGTGCTGGTCGTCCCGATTGCGGTAGTGGTGGTACTGACATTGGTGACATAGAACTCATCCTTACCCACCTTGAGGACCGCTTTCTGGTTATTCAGCGTCGCGATCCGGGGACTGGAAAGCACATGTACGGTTCCCTGGGTTTCAAGGAAAGAAATCAGGGCGGCAAAATTTCGACTTTGGAAGGCGAAGCCAAACAATGAGCCGACCGCATCACTTGCTGCCCCCAGCGCGGTTCCTGGTGTGGCGGTGATTCCTCCCCCCGTTACCGCCCTGGATGGACTGCCATCCAACGGTATTGGCGTCAGCGTGGTTCCGGGGGAAACAAAGCCGCCTGAAACGCGGTTGTTCGAATTTGCATTGAACGAGGCAAATGAAGCCCAATTGATACCTTGCTGGAAGCCGTCGTACAGCTCGACTTCAAGAATCTTTGCATCAAGGATGACTTGGCGGTCAACGGAAAGCTGGGTTGCCTTCAGGTATGCGGACACATTTCGCAATTCATCCCACATGCCGCGCACGACAACGACGCCCGATTGCGGGCTTACTACGATGCTGCGACCTTCCTTGTTTCCGACAATCGCTTCCAGCGAAGCACGCAGTTCGGTCCAGAAATCGCTGTTGGATGTTGTGTTGATCTTGCTGCTGCTGATTGCGACCTGCGTCGGCTGAGGCTGGTTGGAGCCGGGAATACCCGGAGTGATGTTGTTCGTCACGCCTGTGGCGGAACTCGGATTGATCACGTCGCCGACCGCGCCGGAGTTCACCCGAATATCCGATGTCCCCCTGCGACTCCCGGTTAGATAGTTGACCTGGAAAACACGGGTTTGTAGCGTCAGGGGCTTGACGTAAATACGGGTGCCGTCGACGGAATAGTCATAACCGTACAACTCGCGAATCGCATCGAGCGCCTCGAAAACGGTGACATCTTTCAAATTCACCGAAATGGTCCCGGTGACATCCGGATGTACCAACATGCTGTAACGCGTACCCGACACAATACCCATAAAAAATTGCGTGGCGGGCACGTTGTTGAACGTCACGCCAAACCGCTCTTCCAATGGCGGGCGTGCTTTGGGCGTCTCAATCTTCAGTGGCGGCAGGAGCGCGGCCGCCACTGCATCCGGTTGCGCCACGGCTGGCTGGACTTTGCTCGCCTTGGTCAACTCCGAATTGATCAGATCAAGAGTCTCGTTTTTCGGCTGCGTGACGCAACCTGCGATACTCAGGATTACGATGGCAGAAGTAGTTTTTTTCACTCTATCCCTTAACTTTCTGGTTCAGCCTGCCGACCTGGAATCCGGCTTGCGAATGACCGGCTTTTTCTCGATCTCCGGAAAAAGCTTCAGCGTCAGCGCGTCTTTTCCGTTGCGAAGAACCACCTCGGATTCCGTTATTTTTTCAACGCGCATTTCTCCCAGCCTCTGTCCCACCTTCACCGTTTGCCCGCTGATTACCGCCTCATTCCGACCGGGCGCAAGAAGCACGGATTGCAGGACAGGGCCGTTGTTTGCTGCAACTCCCTGCGCTGGATTTTCGAACGCCGGAGGTGGACGGGTCGGGTCGGCAAGTTCCCCGGCGAAAGCGACGGATGAAGTAATCAGCAAGGCAAGTCCTGCTGTACGACGCCCAAGCCTGGCTGTGAATTTCAAAGGTGTAGCCATTTTTCGTTCTGACTCAGCGTGAAGAGGGTCAAGGTCAAGGTTGCCTTCGGATATTCGTCGACATGGAGTCGTGCCTCCCCCCAGAAAAGCTGCCAAGGCATTGTTTCCAGTTGAGTGAGGTACTTCATGGTATCGAGGTAGCTCCCTTGCAGGACGATTTCGACGCCGTGCTTATACACTGCTCCACCGACCGCACCGCCGATGGTGTTCTGCGCGGCGGTAACTACCTGTTCCGGCCGTTTATCTTCGGATTTGGAAGAGGCAGCGATATCTGCCGGCGCCGTCGTTCCGAGCAGTGAAGCGACAGGCAAGGTTTTTAGCGACACAAGCTTCAGAGCGTCGTTATTCTTTAGAATGTCTTCCAGAAGCACGGACATCTTATCCGGAGTTACCAACCCTTTTTGAAGGTCACGCAGCGCGAGCTGCAATTCGGCCGACTGTTCCTTCAGGCGTTGCAACCGGATTTTTGCCGACCGGTCCGGGTCTACTTCGAGCGACATTGCCTTCTGTTTGATCTCGGCCTGGGCGCCTGCTATCAGAGACTGCTCCTGAGTGATACGTTGCGTCAATTGCTTCTGGCGTGCGTACTGCGGTTCCAGGAGCGTGGTATTTACCAGCACCACGAGAATCAAGGCGGACATGGCGAAAATGATGGCGCGCTCGCGCAAGCTTAGCGCGTCGATCTTGAGCGATATTTTTTGCCAGTATTGTTTCATTTTCGTTTGGCTCCGGCTTGGTCCGCACTGGCCTTGTCGAGCTCCGATGACCGCAAACTGAAATCGATGTAGCCGGGCGTTTTCATCTGCCCGGCAGTTGCTGAAGCGGCATTTGCCGAACCCCCGTGCGCGCCGCCGGCCGGTACTTCAATAATCGGTGACTGCATTTCAAGTACAGCAAAGGTTTTGCCCTGCAGCGAAGGCTCGCGCTTGAGACGGGTAATGTACGCAGGGACAAGTTCTGCTTGCAGGGCCCGTCCTTGCAGCGTGATTTCGCTGCCTGCGCCGGAGATGGTGAATCCGGTCAGCCATACGCCGGATAGACTTTGCCGCGCGAACGCGCGCATATACTCCGAATAGCCGTTTTCGTTTCCGAACTCGCCCTTGCGCAGAATGTCCGCCACTTTTTGCAAAACGGCGACCTCCGATTCCGCCACCTTGACCTGTGCTTCCAATGTCCCACTTTTCTGACGCGGACCGAATTGTGCATCGATTTTGCTCAACGTCGACTTTACCGACGCCAGCTGTGTGCTCGTCGCTTCTGCTTCCCTTGCCAAGCCGGACACACGGTAATTCGTATAACCGGCCAGCAAACATGAACCGAGAAGAATCATGCCCAGGGCCTGAGCCATGGTGACTGCGGAAAAATGCTTCTTCTGCTTGAGGAATATGGGATTGAAGAGATTGATCTGCTGGCTCATAGCGTCTTCTCCTCATGGCGGAGTGCGGCCCCTAACGTCATGAAGTAGCGCTGCTGCGCTTCCGGCGTCAACAATGCGGAAACCTTGGACAAATTCAGCACGCTTGCCAGATTGAGCGTTTCGACCGGAAGGTACAGGTTGGAAGCCAGGTGCTGCTGCAGTTCGCCGGCTGCGTCGCCGATCGGACTCAACACTAGCTTCGCTACCGTAATGAAGTGATATTGACGGTCGAAATGATCGAGCGAGCGTTGCAACTCCAACGCAATGCGCTCGTGATAACTGGTCTTTTGTTCCGGGTCGGATTCGGCCAATTGGTGCAAAGTCACATCAATGCGTCTCGACAAGTACAGCTCGCCTGCATAGGAAATAGTCAGCAGGCCGCCATCCGTATCAAAGGACAGCATCGCCACACCCCGGCCTTCCGGTTCAAGGAAGGCGGCGACATTGCGCTGCGCCATTTCCGGAATGTCGATGACATCAAGCTTTACTTTCGACTCGGCAAATGCGGCCTGGCGGCGTTCGATAAGTTGATTGCGGGCTGCCACGGCAAACATCAGGCGCGTGCGGACAGGTGCGTTCTTGTCGACGGGTACGTTGAGAACGTCGACCGTTGCATCGTCGACGTGATAATCGAGCATGTCTTTCAGACGCCAGCGGACTGCGGTTTTCAATTCATCCGGCGGTACGTTGGGCGCATCAAGCGAAAGCAGCTGGTACTCCCCCAACGCCAACAGTGTCGTGCATTGATGATATGCAACCGGAAGTTCGCGCGCGACCTTTTCCAGCGCTGACGCATCGCTTAATCCGGCCGCC
>NZ_DASZBA010000133.1:0-82665 GCF_035944575.1 Noviherbaspirillum sp. | reverse complement strand
CCCGATGGCGGGCGGCTGATGATCGGGACCAGCAACACCGGTTCTTGCGGCATGCCGGTCGCGCCGGATATTCCGCCCGGAGAGTATGTGCTTCTCAGCGTCACCGATACAGGAACGGGGATGACGCCCGAAGTGGCAGCCCGCGTATTCGATCCGTTCTTCACCACCAAGCCGCTGGGGCAGGGCACCGGCCTCGGCTTGTCGATGATCTACGGTTTCGTCACGCAGTCGGGCGGACATATACGGATTGCCTCCCAGCCCGGCCGGGGAACGACGGTTTCCCTGTATCTGCCGAAGCATGACGGCGCAGCGGTGCTGGACGACGGAACAAGGGAAATCGCCGAGCCGCTGCCGGCGCCTGCTGCACTGAAGGTGCTGGTGGTCGACGACGAAGCCGATCTGCGCGACGTGCTGGTGGAGATGCTGCGCGAATGGGGCTATGCGCCCCTGGAGGCCGCCGACGGCGCGGAGGCGCTCAGGCTGATGACATCGACCGCCGACATCGATCTGCTGGTGACGGATGTCGGCCTGCCGGGCGGCATGAGCGGACGCCAGCTTGCCGATGCGGCCCGCATGCTGCACCCCGACCTCCAGGTATTGCTCATCACGGGGTATGCGGAGAATTCGGCGGTCCGCAATGGCGAACTGGCGCCGGGGATGGAAGTGATGACCAAGCCATTCGCGATGGAAGCTTTCGCCGGCAAGCTGCGCAGCATGACGGACGGCGTGCACAGGGCGATGCAACGGCGGGCATGATGCGCGGTTTTGCTCGTACGCTTACAAGGATGTACACTGCCTGCCGGTGAGCGACAAAGGACGGGCCGCCGCGCGGCGCAACCGTCTGCACGCTGTGCAAGATCAATATGACCTTTTGCCAATAGCGCCGTATGGACCTGCACGGCGCCGCTGGCAGCGGTCCACTCGTTTTGAATCACTAAGCTGATGAAATTCCTGTTCGACCGGCTGCGCCGGTATCTTCCGGAGCCCGTTAAAGTCAACGCGCGTGAACGCGCACGATCGATCATCGGCATGCTGGTCGGCCTGTTCTTCACAGGCGCGGCAAGTCGATGGCTCCTTGGCACATCGCCCGACAGCACATGGCTGGTCGCCCCGATGGGCGCTTCGGCCGTATTGCTTTTCGCGGTGCCGGCCAGCCCCCTGGCGCAACCCTGGCCGATGCTGGGCGGGAACGTGATATCGGCGCTGATCGGCATCTGCTGCGCGGCGTTGATTCCGTATCCGCTTGCGTCGGCGTGCGCCGCCGCCGGACTCGCGATCACGGCGATGTTCCTGTTGCGCTGCCTGCATCCGCCGGGCGGCGCCTTGGCATTGGGCGCCGCACTTGCGGCACCGGCGATCGCGCATGCCGGTTTCGCGGAATACGTCGGTCATGCCATCCTGCCCGTCGTCCTGAACGCTATGCTGCTCCTGGCCGCGGCGGTTGCCTATAACAACCTGTGCGGGCGACGGTATCCACACTTCGCTCCGGACCACGCCAATCAGCATCGAACCGACGATCTGCTGCCCACCGAACGGCTCGGGATTACGCCCGCCGACCTCGATGCGGCGCTCAAGCAGTACAACCAGTTGCTGGACATCAGCCGCGACGACCTGGAGGAAATTCTGCTGCGCACCGAGATGCAGGTCTACCAGCGCCGCTTCGGAGAGATTACCTGCAATGACATCATGTCCCGCGATGTCGTCAAGGTCGAATTCGGCACCGACCTGCAATCCGCCTGGCGGCTGCTCAATGCGCATGACATCAAGGCGCTGCCGGTGGTGAACCGTTTTCAGCGCATCATCGGCATCGTGACGCAGCATGATTTCATCAAGCAGTGCGACACCGGGACGGTGGAGGGATTGGCGGCATCGCTGCGCGCACTTCTGACGCGAACGCTTCACACTCACTCGAAGAAACCGGAAGTGGTGGGCCAGATCATGACGGCCGACGTGCGGACCGCCTTCACCGACGAGCCTATCGCGAGCCTCGTGGCCCTGTTCGCCGACACCGGCCTGCATCACCTGCCGATCATCGACCGCAATGGCCGTCTGGTCGGCATGATCACCCAATCGGACCTGGTCGCAGCGCTCTACCGGGCACGCCTGGAACAGGAGGCGACGAATGCGCCGAACCCCCGCCGGCTGCGGCTGGCCTCGGTGAAGCCGTAGCCGGCGCTTTGGCGCTCTAACCGAGCAGTTGCGTGAAAATGCGCGTTGCCATCAGGCCCGGCGCGGTGTGGTGGCTGGCAGGCGACATCAGGCGTGTCAGCAGCGCCATCGTGTCCGCCTTGTCCGACAATGAGGCGAGCTGCTCTTCCAGTCGGCGCAAATCCGCATTGAACTCATTGCCGCTTTCGTCGGAACCGTCGCGCGCGTAATGCTGGCGGATGACGCCGCGCGCCATCGTTCCACGTTGCCTGCCCGGCGTTTTCTGGCCGAGCGTATCCAGCAGCCGCTGCTTGGCCTTGAACGTGAGCTGGCGCGGCTTGGTCTGCGGCACCGGTTCGGCCGACATATCTCCCGCGATCCAGTCGGCGATGATCTGCTGTTCATAAGCGGTGAACACGCCGAACATTTCGGCCCGGTCGCCCTGGATCAGGTTCCAGAAGCGGCTGTGCTGCGGGTCCTGGTTGCGCTTGATCCAGCCGGCCCGTTCCATGGCGGCGAGGAAATCCGGAATGCGCGCCGGATCGGACAGCCAGTCATTGACCGTGCGTCCCGCCACGCGGCAATAATCGGAGTGCAGGTGTTTGCCGACCACGCTCTTGCGTTGGAAGATGCCGATCAGCTCCTTTTCCAGGTCAAAAGACGCAATCACCGACGTGGTGCCGGCGCCCAGCATATTCAGCAGGTAACCCGCCTTCACGCGGCGATAAAAATCCGCCCTGTCACCGATGCGGGGACAGGCATCCATCAATCCCTGCAGCGATTTCTGCGCATGGCCGGTATCGGCATTGTCGACCGTCACATGCAAGGTGAAGTAATAGGGATCGATGCCGAGTTCGTTCAATTCATAGGCGGTAATCAGCAGGTGCAGCGGAAGTTGTTCGTAGCCGAGATTGAAGCCGATCACTTCCGGCAGGAACTCGTCTGCATGATGGGCCAGCGCCAGTTGTATCGCACCCTGCACATAATGCTGGTCCGAGAGCTTGTCCCATTGCTCGCAGCCGTTCGACGCCAGCAATTCGCGATACAGCACGACGTGGTTCTTGGTCGGCAGTCCCTCTCCCAGTTCTTCCAGGTAGATGCGGATCAGCGATGCAAAGCGGGCGTCGTTCCACCGCGACAGAACACCATAAAGCCATGCACCGTCGACCAGCTTGGTCGGCGCGACGCATTTCAGGAAATACAACGCATGCGACTTGTTCCGGAAATAGCGTCGTTCACCGCCGGCCTTTCGCGCCGCGAGATAGTCGTGGTACTGCCGTCCGACGGATTCGGTATTGGCGTCGATCCATGACGACAGCATGCGCATATCGTCCGGCAGATCGCAATCCAGGTCTTGCGTCTCCTTCAATTTTGCACGCAGGAAGTTGCCTGCACGCTCCATCGCGTCCTTGCCGGTCTCGGCATCGAGCAGCGAGAAATATATGGACCGGATAGCGGTTTTGTCTATGTCTTGTTTGATGCTTGCCGGCAAAGTGCCTACATTCAGTTCCTGATACATGGCGTTGTCCTTATTCATTTTTTATGCATGTCGGATGCATTCACAATCCTTTTTGTTTTGCATTTCCCGTGCCCGACGAAGCCGACCATGAAAGACGCCATCCAATCCATGATGATTTGTTCAAGACAAGGCGCCATGCGGCTTGCCGCCGGGGATCGGTTTTTATAGCTAAAGGGCAACTGCGCGGCTTTACCATCGATGCGCCAAATTTACATATTGATCGTCTTCGCATAGGGCGCTGTATCCGGCATCCGTTTCCAGCGTGGAAAGCTGTGGCCGGAATGGAATTCGTCTATGATGGCAAGCCGAATTCCTGCCATATGAGCGACAAAACGATGAACCAAGATTCTTCATTCCCCGACGACCTGCCTGCGGATGACACGGCTGCTGACGACAGCGTCATCCATGAAGCGCGGCTATGGCGCGACGACGGCTGGACCGCGCGCGTCATCAAAAATGAAGACGATGACGGCTGGGCGGTGGCGATGATCAAGGAGGGCGAATCAGAGCCGGCGCTGGTCGGTCCATGGACCATGGGCCGTGACAAGAAAAATCCGAAACCGCTCGATGCGTCCGCGTTTCAGACCCTGGTCAAGACGGCGTCGGAAGTGTTGCGGCGGCATGAACAGCAATTGCATGCGATGCTGCATAAGAGCGTCAACGTGGACACCGGCTCTGCAAGAATCACCGTCATGCTGGACATCGTGCCGGATGAAGACGATCCGTATGCGCTGCTGAGCGCGCGCGACGAGTCGGGAGAGCAGCTGGCCCAGGTGACCGTCGCGCCGAACTTCAAGCTCAATCCGGGCAGCGCGGCGAAATGGATTGAAAACGAATTCCGCAAGCCGGATTAAGCAGTCGCGGGGAGCGCAAATAAATGATCCAGACAAGCACCGATAATTCATCCGGCCTGCCGTACCGCTATCCGCGTGTTCTCAGCATTGCGGGTTCCGACAGCGGCGGCGGCGCAGGCATCCAGGCCGACCTGAAAACCTGTTCCGCACTGGGCTGCTATGGCATGACCGCCATCACGGCGATCACCGCGCAGAACACCCGCGGCGTGACCGGCATTCATGCGGTGCCCGTCGCCATGCTGGAACAACAGATCGATGCGGTGATGGACGACATCGGCGTCGATGCCGTCAAGCTCGGCATGATGCATGACCCGGAGGTGGTGCATGTGGTAGCGCGCGCCATCCGCCGTTATCGCTGGCCGAAGGTCGTGCTCGACCCGGTGATGGTGGCCACCAGCGGCGACCGGCTGATTGCCGAGGAAACCGTTTCGGTACTGGTCAGGGAGCTGTTTCCCCTTGCAACGGTAATCACGCCCAATCTCGACGAGGCCTCGCTGCTGCTGCGGCGGCCGGTAAGCGAAGTAGCGCAGCTGGCGGATGCCGCCAATGAATTGCTGCAGCTCGGCGCGCGAGCGGTTTTGCTGAAAGGCGGGCACCTCGCCGGCGAGCACCTTGTCGATGTGCTGTTGCAGGCAGATGCGCAGGCGCTACGCCTTGAAGGCGCACGCATCGCCAGCCGCAACACCCATGGCACCGGCTGCACGCTGTCGACCGCGATTGCCTGCCGTCTTGCGCTCGGCGATTCGCTGGCGGATGCGGTGACGCGGGCGCACGGCTACATCCGGGAATCAATCGCGCAAGGTGCCGATGTGCACACCGGCGGCGGCCATGGGCCGTTGAATCATTCCCACGCACCGCTGGCCTTGCGCAAGTTGCCCATGGCCTGATCGCTGAACGCTTTTATCCCGGCAGCTTCAGGTCGAAGCGTATCGACAGGTAGCGCAACGCACAGGTAACGAATACGCCCGCGCCGACGGCCAGCGTGTGCGGCAGCAGCCAGTCGCACAGGAGAAATGTCCAGCACCCGGCGAACGAACAGGTCGCATACAGGTGCCCGCGCCGGAACACCAGCGGTATTTCATTGCAGATGACATCGCGCAGCACGCCGCCGAAGATGCCGGTAATCACGCCCATCATCACGCATACGAATACGGGCATCTCGGCGGCTAAGGCGAGCGACGTGCCGCCGACGCTGAACACGCCCAATCCCACCGCGTCCGCAATCACGATGATCTTTTCCGACAGTCCCGAGCGAAGATGCGGCAGGATCGGCGTCGCGACCAGCGCAACGATAAACACCATCAGCGTGTACTCATGATGTTCGACCCAGAATAACGGCCTGCGGTCGAGCAGCAGATCCCGCAGCGTTCCACCGCCGAAGGCGGTAATGAAGGCTACGGTGAATACGCCGACGATATCCATGTCCTTGCGCCGGGCTTCGATAAAGCCGGAGCAGGCAAATGAAAGGATGCCGATCGCTTCAATGATATGAAGCAGCGTACTCAGGTCGACGCGAATGCCGATGTTCAATTGCCAGCCTTTCACTTGAAATGACAATACGATATGCGTTCCATGACATTATTCCAAACCATGGTACCGGTAATGAGAGTATCCAGTACAACGCATCGCCATGCGGCGTTTGCCTTTATGGCAAACGCAACGGTCGGGGATCAACGGTTATTTGTGCGAAGAGGGCACTGCATTTGCGGTTGCGGTAATCAACCAGTATCTGGAAGAAGGGTGTGATCGCGAGGAGCAGGCTACGAACTTGCACTTCCGATAATGGCGAGCCATTTTGTTCGCGAGCCTCGATTTCCGCGCCGAATAGCTGCTATCATCGGCCGCAACTGCTGCTCGCGTAGCTGCGGTTTCACAGCAAGACAGGTCAATGTCAATCAACATCAGGGCCTCCCGAATCTGCCATGGTTGTTCATGCTAGGAAGCGCCATCGCATCCCGTCCACAGCAGAAGGCGGCGATCTTCACGCCCGCCATGCGCTGCCGCGATGGCTTGCGACAAACGGGGCCTGCGCAGTACCGTCAGCGAAGCGATTGCCCCGCTTGCTGCATGAAATCGGCCTTGACCGATCTCCGGAATTTCCGGATTCGTCCGTGTTCACGGATGCGAAGGCCGCTACCGGATTTGACCTGCCGGTAACGCATCCCGACGCATCTTCCGGCGACTTCCTTCGGGTTTTCCCCAGCCGGCATCGGCTTCGTCTTTTCAGCAACCTGCGCCTGGCAATCCCGGCAACGAATGTCCTCATTTCCAGATCCGCCCGTGTAATTCATTTCACTCTGCCCCAATAGCGGGATGGCGTCTTGCTTCTTTGGCAGCCAAGCATGCGATAAGGAAGAACATCATGGATAACGCATCGATCAAAGTCCTGTTGATTGAAGATAATCCCGGCGATGCAGTTCTGGTCGAACATATGTTGACGCAGGCGAGCACGCCGCCCATGGAAGTCAGCTGGGCAAGCAACCTTACCGCCGGCATTGAGCTGTTGAATGAGCGCAGCGCCGATCTGGTTCTGCTGGACCTGGGTCTGCCGGAAAGCATCGGGCTGGATACGGTCAAAAATTTGTACAGCAAGGTATCGTCGATACCTGCGGTAGTAGTGATGAGCGCCCTGGCGGATGAGAATGTCGCCTTGCAGGCGGTGCAGTATGGCGCGGAAGATTACCTGATCAAGCGGGAAGTGAGCAGTACCGTGCTGGTCCGGTCGATCCGCTATGCATTGGAGCGCAGCCAGGTGAAAAATGCCCTGCAACATGCAAAACACGAGCTTGAGCATCGGGTCAGTGAGCGCACGATGCAGTTGGCGAAGGTCATCGAGGAATTTCAGGAGGGCATCGTCCATCGCCAGCAGGCGGAGCGGCGTATCAGCTACATGGCGCATTACGATGCGTTGACCGGCCTGCCGAATCGCGTGTTGCTGCGCGACCGCATCGCGCAGGCCATCGGCCAGGCGCAATGCGGCAATACGCGCGTCGCGATCGTGTTCATCGATCTTGATAATTTCAAGCACATCAACGATTCGCTGGGACACCAGATCGGCGACCGCCTGCTGCAGGCAGTCGCCGGACGCATACGTCAACACCTGCGCGATGGCGACAGCGGCGCACGTCTTGGCGGCGACGAGTTCGTGCTGATTCTTCCCCTTGCCGACGAGAGCGACGATGCAGGAGCGATCGCGCAAATGGCGCTCCATGCGCTGGCGCAACCGTTCTCCGTCGATGGTCACCTGCTGCATGTGGGCGCCAGCATAGGCATCAGTACCTACCCGGATGACGGCCATGATGCGGACACGCTGATGCGTGCCGCCGATGCCGCGATGTATCACGCGAAGGGAAGAGGGCGCGGCAATGTCCAATTCTTCACGCCGGCGCTCAATCAGGCTGCGCATCAGCGCCTGAGCATCGAGAATCGTTTGCGCAATGCGCTTGCCAAGCATGAGTTCGTCCTGCATTACCAACCGCAGGTGGATATCGAAAGCGGTGCCATCTTCAGCGCGGAGGCGTTGCTGCGCTGGCGTCAGCCAGGAAAGGAGCCGGTTTCCTGCGAGGCATTCATTGCGTGCGCAGAGGACACGGGTTTAATCCTGCCGCTTGGCGGCTGGGTATTGCGGCAGGCATGCAGACAATTGAAGGCATGGCGCAATGAAGGCCATGCCGATCTGCGGGTCTCCGTCAACCTTTCGCCGCTCCAGATATGCCAACCCGGCTTTGCGGCGACTATCGCCGGGATTCTCCGTGAGACGGGCCTGCCCGCCAACGCGCTGGACCTTGAAATCACCGAACGCACGATGATGCAGCGGAACGAGCTTACGCTCGCAACCCTGATCAGCCTCAGTACGATGGGCGTACAACTTTCGGTGGACGATTTCGGTACCGGGTATTCCAGCTTGTCGTATCTGCAGCGGTTTCCTGTCCATGCGATCAAGATCGACCGCTCGTTCGTGCGTGGCATCGGCCATGATCTGAACAACACGACGCTGGTGACGGCAATCATCGCAATGGCCAACAGCCTGCGGTTGAAGGTACTTGCCGAAGGAGTGGAAACCGCGGAGCAGGCAGCCTTTCTCCTGGCGCACGGCTGTCCGTCGGCGCAGGGATATCTTTACAGCGCCGCCCTGTCGCCGGGATATTTTTCCCGACTTCTCATCCGCTCCTGATTCTTGTCGAACCGCATACGGAATGATCCCGGCATGCGTTTTCGGCTGATTCGCCAATCGCCCGGGTCGGGGGCTGCTTTCAGCAATTCATTAAGAAGTCACAATGCTTTCGTATGATTGCCGCAATTTAATTTCATATAGGCAACATCATGGCTTTCGGATTCCGGCGCACGGTACGACGTTTCCTTTTTGCGGCATTGTTTTTCATTCCTCTCCATGCAAACGCCTCGGGCGATCCTATCGTGATCGGCCAGGCCATCGATCTTTCCAGTCCAAATGCGGATATCGGCCGTGACTATGTGGCAGGAATAAAAACCTATTTTGATGCGCTTAATGCGGCAGGCGGCATTGGCGGACGCCCGGTACGGTACATTACCCGCGATGACCAGGGCAGGTCGGAAGTGGCGGCAAAGGAAGTCAGCGAACTGATCGAGCGCGACCGGATCGATTACCTGATCGGCGGGGTCGGCGAGGCATCCATGCAGGCAATCATCAATGCGCCCGCCTTCGGCCGCAGCAACCTTACCTTGTTTGCGCCGCTTGCCGCCGCCAATGGGCAGCCATCGCCGCGTGTCCTATTCTGGCGCCCCAGCTACCAGCAGGAGATTCGCTACCTGCTGGCGCATTTCGACCGCCTCGGTGCCAAGACCATCGGCATCGCCTACCAGGAATCGCCGACGAACCGTGAGGCATACAACGGCCTGCTGGCGGTTATCCGCGAACGCGGTATCGCCGTTACCGGCACTGCCCGCCTTGCCGGAGACGGGCGTCCCAATGAAATGGAAATCAAGCGGCTGGCGGGTTCGAAACCCGGATTCGTCATGGTCATTGCCGACACCATCGCTACAGGGCTGTTCCTGAAGGAATTCCGCAAGTATGAAAGTCAGACCTTCGTCGCCAGCACATCACTGATCAATCTCGCCACCCTGCGCGAAGTCGCCGGTCCGAAGGCAATCGAATGGACGGTGTTCTCGCAGGTTGTGCCGAACCCCGCCGGGACCGGCTCCATGATCCAGTCCGAACATCTGAAGATGATGCGCAAGTTCCGCGACGAATCGGTGTCCTCGCTGACGCTGGAAGGGTTCGCGGTTGCGAAGGGATTGGCCAAGGCAATCGAGCTGGCCAGGCCGGGCAGCCGCAATGCCCTGCAGGACCTGATGGCGCGAAAAGGCGAAGTCGATCTCGGCGGACTGTATCTCGTCTCCTCCGCGTCCACCGGCCACCTGTCGCCGTACCTGGATATCGCCTTGTTCCGCAAGGCGACCGGACTGCTGTTTTAAGCAACGCACTATTTCCGTGACGGGACCGGCGAAGCTCCCGTCATTCCCCAAGCCCGGTCAGCTTTTCGGGATCTCGTCCTCCGACGAAAACAAGTCCCACGCGGCGATGAACAGGGCTGCAATCACCGGCCCGATGACGAAGCCATTGAGGCCGAACATCGCGATACCACCGAGCGTCGAAATCAGCACCACATAGTCCGGCATCTGCGTGTCCTTGCCGACCAGGATGGGGCGCAGGATGTTATCCACCAGGCCGATGACGAACACGCCGAAGACGATGAGCGCGACGCCTTGCCAGATCGCTCCGGTGACCAGGAAGTAGATTGCGACCGGCGCCCAGATGATGGCCGCGCCGATTGCCGGCAGCAGGGACAGGAAGGCCATCAGCGTGCCCCACAGCAGCGCACCCTGGATGCCGAGGAACCAGAACATGAGGCCGCCCAGTACCCCCTGGGTGGCGGCGACGACGATATTGCCTTTGACGGTGGCGCGGATGACGGTGGTGAACTTGCCGAACAGGTTGCGTTTCTGTTCCGAGCTGAGGGGAATCGCATTCCTGATGCGCACCGATAGCCTGGAGCCGTCGCGCAGCAGGAAAAAGAGCAGATACAGCATCAGCCCGAATCCGATCAGGAAATCGAAGGTGTTCTGGCCGATGTAGACGGCCTGCTTGGCGACCAGCTGGCTGCCCTGCATGGCGCCGCTCGTCAACCTTTCCTGCAGAGTGGCGATGCTGGTGATGCCGAAACGGTCGAGCAGGGTGACAATCCAGTCCGGCAGCGCATCGATCACCTGCTGGAAATAAAGGCCGAAATTCAGTTCGCCCGACCGTATCTGTTCATAAACAGCCGCGCCTTGCCGCAGGAGCGATGCGGTGATGATGGACAGCGGAAAAATCACGATCACCAGCGATAGCAGCAGCGTGATGACGGCGGCCAGGTTGCGCCGCTGGTTCAGATTCACGACAAGGCGGCGGTAGAGCGGTGAAAACAGGATCGCCAGCGCGGTTCCCCAGAATATCGCGCCGTAATAAGGAAGCAGTATCCAGATGAATGCGACCGAGACGACGGCCAGCAGGAACAGGAAGGTCTTTTGTTGGAGTTCGGGAGAATTCATCATTGATCTAGTATGCGATCTCGTTGCTTTAATGAAAGGAGGGAATGTGCATGAAGCGCAGGTGTATGCAGTGTCTGGACCGATAGAAAACGAACAACACTATAACCTTAACCGGGTGCGAACACGGGGTATTGACGAATACACAGGGACATAGCGGCTCCCTATTTAATAAATAAAATCAATCAATTTGTTGTTATTGATAGTTTTCAATAAGCTTGCCGCTACCCAACTCATCCATGCAAGTCAAGGCGATCCGATGCGACTCACACCAAATATCACCAAATCCATGGATGCAAGCTGGCTGGCCATATTGGCAGCCATCGCGTTGGCATACTGAAGTTCCACATTCACGAGGCATGCATGAACGAGAAAACCACATTAACGACAGCTTCCGGCATACCGGTCGACGATAACCAGAACAGTCTGACCGCCGGTCCGCGCGGCCCGGTGCTGCTGCAGGATTTCCATCTGATCGAAAAGCTGCAGCACTTCAACCGCGAGCGGATTCCCGAGCGTGTGGTGCATGCCAAAGGATCGGGCGCTTACGGTACCTTCACCGTGACGCACGACATCACGCATTACACCAAGGCGAAGCTGTTCGCGGACATCGGCAAGCAAACCGAAACCTTCGTCCGTTTCTCAACCGTCGGTGGCGAGCGCGGCTCGGCGGATACCGAGCGCGATCCGCGCGGCTTCGCGGTGCGCTTCTATACCGAAGAGGGCAACTGGGATCTGGCCGGCAACAATACGCCGATGTTCTTCATCAAGGATCCGATCAAGTTTCCGGATTTCGTGCATACGCAGAAGCGCTGCCCGATGACGAACCTGAAGTCCGCCACGATGATGTGGGACTTCTGGAGCAATGCGCCGGAGTCGCTGCACCAGGTGACGATGCTGTTTTCCGACCGCGGCACCCCGGACGGATATAGGCACATGGATGGCTTCGGCAGCCATACCTTCAGTCTCATCAACCACGCCGGCCAGCGCGTCTGGGTCAAGTGGCACCTGAAAACCCGCCAGGGCATCAAAAACCTGTCGGCCGCCGACGCGGTCCGCCTTGCCGGCGAAGACCCGGACTACGCGCAGCGCGATCTGTTCAACGCGATCGCCAATGGCGATTTCCCGAAGTGGGACGTGTCCATCCAGGTGATGCGCGAAGACCAGGCCGCCACCTGGGCGGCGAAGACCGGCTGGAATCCGTTCGACCTGACCAAGATCTGGCCGCACAAGGACTTTCCGCGCATTCCGGTCGGCACGCTGGAATTGAACCGCAATCCGGAGAACTATCATGCCGAGGTGGAGCAGGTGGCATTTTCGCCCGCCAACATCGTTCCCGGCATGGGCTATTCGCCGGACAAGATGCTGCAGGGACGCCTGTTCGCCTATCACGACGCACAACTCTATCGTGTCGGCACCAATCACCAGCAGTTGCCGGTCAACCGGCCGCGCTGCCCGGTCAATCATCAGCAGCGCGACGGTGCGATGGCGATCGACAATTTCGGCTCGCAGCCGAACTACGCCAACGTCAGCAGCAGGGGTGCGGCATCGCGCGGATTCGGTCATGGCGATGCCGGCTGGGCGCTGATCGGCGAAGCCGGCCGCTACGATCCGCGCGGCGAGGATGACGACACGACCCAGGCCGGCAACCTGTTCCGCCTGATGACAGGCGGCGAGCGCGATCGCCTCACCACCAACATCGCCAATGCGATGCGTGGTATTGCCGTCGAGATCCAGCAACGTCAATTGGCGCATTTCGACAAGGCCGATCCCGCATACGGCGCGGCGGTGAGGAGCAAGCTCGCGGCCTGATCCGTTTATCGACCTGAACCGGTGGCCGATGGCGCTGCGGCGGATTTGCCGCAGCGCCATCGTCGTTTTGCGGTTCGGTATTTCTCTCTGGCCTGACGTGGACAAACCGCGATCGAAGGAACTGATCGATTGCGATTTTCTCTATATGCCTACGGTGTTGATGGCGTTCTGCCTTGCGCAGTAGAAAGCTATCGAATGCATCAAATGATCAAATTTGATGGACCCGCGCATCGCCGCGTATCTTGTCCGTCTCATCAGATCATTCTCACGCCACTTCCAACCATTGAGAGGAGAGCCATGAATACCGATCGACCCGAGCGCCCGACGCTCACCACCCGTCAGGGCCACCCCGTCAGCGACAACCAGGCACTGCGCTCCATCGGCGAGCGCGGCCCGGCAACGCTGGAAAACTATCAGTTCATCGAAAAGATCACCCACTTCGACCGCGAACGTATTCCCGAGCGCGTCGTGCATGCGCGCGGCACCGGCGCTCACGGTTATTTCGAGCCTTATGGCAAGATCGGCAACGAACCGGTTTCCAAGTACACCCGGGCACGGGTTCTGAATGAAGTCGGTGTGCGCACGCCAATCTTCGTGCGCTTCTCCACCGTGATCGGCTCCAAGGATTCGCCGGAGACCGCACGCGACCCGCGCGGCTTCGCCATCAAGTTCAAGACCGTCGACGGCAACTGGGACCTGGTCGGCAACAATCTGAAGGTGTTTTTCATACGCGATGCGATCAAGTTTCCGGACATGATCCACGCCTTCAAGCCCGACCCGGCGACCAACCGGCAGGAGCCCTGGCGTTTCTACGATTTCGTGTCGCAATCGCCGGAGGCGCTGCACATGGTCACCTGGGTGAAGAGCCCGTGGGGCATTCCCGCCAACTACCGGGAGATGGAAGGCTCCGGCGTGAATACCTACAAGTTCGTCAACGACCAGGGTGTCGCCCATCTCGTCAAATTTCACTTCCAGCCGAAGCAGGGCGTGCGCAACCTCACCAGCGCACAGGCCGCCGAAATCCAGGCGCAGGAAGTCGGCCACGCGACGAAGGACTTGTACGAGGCGATCGAGCGCGGCGATTTCCCGGAGTGGGAATTCTGCGTGCAGCTGATGACCGACGACGAGCATCCCGAACTCGACTTCGATCCGCTCGACGACACCAAGCGCTGGCCGGAGGACAAATTCCCGCTGCTGCCGCTGGGCCGCATCGTGCTCGACCGCAACCCTGACAATGTGTTCGCCGAAACCGAGCAGTCCGCGTTCGGCACCGGTGTCCTGGTCGACGGCATCGATTTTTCCGACGACAAGATGCTGCAGGGACGCACGCTGTCCTATTCCGATACACAGCGTTACCGGGTCGGTCCGAACTACCTGCAACTGCCGATCAACGCGCCGCAGGAAAAAGCCCGCGCGCATACGAACCAGCAGGGCGGTGCGATGGCGTATTACGTCGATCCCAACGGCGGCAACCGCCACATCAACTACGAGCCCAGCCTGATGGGCGGACTGCAGGAGGCGCCCAAGCCGGCAAAGGATTATCACCAGTGGGTGGAAGGGCATCTTGGACGCTACCAGACCACCCGCACCGCCGACGACTACAAGCAGGCCGGCGAACGCTACCGGACGTTCGAGGAATGGGAACGCGAGGAACTGGTCAACAACATCGGCAACGACCTGAAGCAATGCCCGGAGCCGATCCAGCTTCGCATGGTCTGGCATCTGTGGCACTGCGATCCGGATTACGGCACGCGCGTGGCGAAGATCGCCGGCATCGATCTGTCGCGGGCGAAAGACCTGCCGCCGCTGCCGGGCAAGCCCGCGCCTCACCAGCGGGGAACGTCGCCGACCTATACCAGCGGACAGAAGGAGGAGTCTCCAGGCTTGGAGACACGTTCGGAAGAAACCAGCGGCGCCAAGTAATACCCGGCACTGCAATGCGACCGGGCATGCACGGCCACATGATGTCCGTGCATGCCCTTCAAGGAGTGACTATGCAGGAACCTGCCGATGAAGCGAAACCGGCAGCCGCTAAAATTCCGGACGATGAAACCATTGCATTCGCGCAGAAGGTGTTTCATCTCGTCAGGACCGGCGACGCCGTCATACTGGGCGCGCTGCTGGAACAGGGGCTGCCGCCGAATCTGTGCAACCACAAGGGCGACAGCCTGCTGATGCTCGCCAGCTATCACGGGCATGTCGATGCGGCGCGGATTCTGCTGGAGTACGGGGCCGATACGGAAATCCGCAACGATCATGGCCAGACGCCGATCGCCGGCGCCGCCTACAAGGGTGATGTCGCGATGGTGAGATTGCTGCTGGATCACGGCGCCGACGTGGAAGGCGCCGCCCCGGACGGCAAGACCGCGCTGATGCTGGCGGCCATGTTCAACCGCGTGGATGTGGTCGACGTGCTGGTGGCGGAAGGCGCGAACATCGAGGCGCGCGATGCGAAGGGCATGTCGGCGCTCGATGCGGCGCGTGCGATGGGGGCGGCGGATACCCCGGCGCGGCTGGTGAGGGTGGTGCATTGAGGCTCTTTTACACCACATGTGGCTTGAACACATGCCGTGCCTAAAAAGAGATAGAAAAGGTTCCCTCCCCCTCGCAGGGGGAGGGGTAGGGTGGAAGTGGTGAGGTCGAGTCAGCGCATGCAGTCGCTCGACCTTCACACCCCTGCGCGGGCTGCCTCATCCCAGCCTCCCCCTAGAAAGAGGAAGGTGCCCGTAGCCGTTGATTGAGCGAACGAGGAAATTGCTTCCCCCGGTACTGCTTCGGTGCGCTTCAGGTCGACCTTGCCCGCTTCGAACGCGGCACGCAAAATCCCCCGCATCACCTCCCAGTCATATTCATTCTGCGCAGCATTCCTTGCCAGCAGCCCGGACTCCACCGCTTTCCTGACAGCGGCGCGGACCATCGAATTGGTCGGTTCCATATGCATTCTCCTGAAGTAGACGTATCCCGCGCGGCGGGACGATCGCGTTGCTGCAGGAAGTATCCTCATGGCAGATGACCGGAGAATGTCAAATCGTTTGCTGGGTAGCCAATCGGCCGCTGTCCTGACCTGCATCAAGCCATGTTGCGATCCGTCGCGCCACCCACGGCCCGTCGTCGAGCGGCAGGTCATGTCCCGCATCCGGATGGACGAACAACGCCGTTTTCCATGCATCGGCCAATCGGCGCGAACAGGCGGGGTCGACCAGCCGGTCGGCGGCGCTTGTCAGCACAAGCATCGGCATGGGCGGTCTCTGTGCCGGCGCGTGATAGCGTGCCGCCGCCAGCAACTGGCGCAAGGCATTGCTGCGTGACACCGGGTATTCATTCTGGTATGCCGTCCATGCGGCGAGCGTGGCATCGACCGCGGCGGCGCCGCGCGAGGTCAGTTCCAGCACGAGGCGTTCCCGCGCCTGCGCATCCGCATGCGCCATCGCCAGCCGCAATACTTCGGGATAGACGCGCCAGTGAAGCCGGCGGTAGAACGGGCTGAACGGGCGCATGCTGGTATTGATCAGCACGCAGCTGCGCACTTCCTGCGGATACCGGTGCGCCCATTCCACCGCCGTCATGGCGCCCAGCGACAGTGCGAGCAAATGATAGGGCGGGGGCGCGCTCTGGGCCGCCAGCGCGCGGCGATAGCACTCCACCATGCCGCTCACCCGCATCGGGCTGTCCTGCATGTGCAGCCGTCCGTTGCCCGGAAGGTCCGGCACATGCACATCCGCAGCGTCGACATGCCGGCGGAAAACCGCCGGAAAATCGCCCCAATGGCGGCTCTCGCGCATCAGCCCGCGCAGGAAGACCCAATTGCCGGAATGGCTCAAGCAGCCGCTCCGCGATACCAGAGATCGAATGCGCGCCGGCTGCTTTCCAGCCGCGCCGGTCCTTCCGGCAGCCAGCGACGGTGCCCGCAAGCCGCCAGCACGAGGAATTCGAGCCAGACCAGATGACGGCGCAGCACCCGCTGCAGCCGGTGCATCGGAAGCGGATTGAAGTAGCCGGTGCGCGAAAAGATTTGCATGGGATTTTTCTTGATCCACAGCCACGATCCCATCTCCAGCGTCAGCGGCAGGAAAATCCGCCGTTCATTCTCTGCGGCCTTCAGGTACAGGTGATCCCACAGATCGCCATGCGTCAGGTATTGCCGGCTTTGCGGCTCGAACAGGTAATTGTGGTTGGGATAGGTCTGGCTGAACAGCTCATGCAGCGCCCATACTTCGGGAAGATGCCTGATCGGCGTCGTGCTGCAGGCATACGGAAACCAGATCCGGTCCCGCAGCCCGAAGCCGGAATGGCAATCAAGCGCGATGCTGAAATCGTGCGCCAGCAGTTCATCCTGAACCTGCCGGCAAACCGCCTGGTTCTCGATCTCCATGGGCTGGCCTTCCTTGCCCCGGAACCAGGGCAAGCGACGGCTGATCCGCTGGCCGCCCAGCATGAACGGCACACGTTCCGCCGACTGGACCGGCGAATTGCGCATCAGGTCGACGCCTCGCCCATTGCATCGTGTGCTGCGCGACATGCCCGCCGGGTTGACCAGCGGCATGAAGGTCAGCCGAACCGACTGCAACTGCGCATGCAGCACATGGTCCCAGCGCAGGCGGGTTGCAAGACTGTGCAGGAAGGCAAGGATCACCTGTGTACCGATACGCTCGAGCCCATGGATGCCGCCGAAGAATCCGACCGCCGGCGCGGCCGGGTCGGGGTTGCCGATGGAAATGGAGTAGATCGGGAAGCATTGGCCATCGGCATCCACCTTGCCATGGCTGCTGACGGAGAAGTCGGTGTGATGTTCTTCGATGATGCGCTCGAGCGCGGTCATCTCGGGTAGGTCGTTGACTGGCATGGGCTAATGTACCGGACGCGGGAAGAGGGCATGCTTGCTTCCCCGGTTTCGATTATGGGTGCCTGGCCGGCACGCACGCTTGATCTTGCTTAATCGTTCCAGCGGCCGGCGCGAAGATGTTGTATCGTTCCTTTCGCCAGGGCTGGACTGCATCATGCCGATGCGTCGTGTCCCTATCACGGAGGTGTCCATGGTTTGGTCTGCGCGATTCATGCTTGTCTGCACCCTTTTCTTGGCTGGTACGGCCGCCGCGGCTGATCCGGTTAAGGTCGTGATGGGAACCGCCACCCCGGGAGGCGGCTTCCCGGTGTTCGGCGATGCGGTTCTGCGCACCGTCGCCAGGACCGATCCCGCGCTTCAGATCGAAGCGAAGAACACCAAGGGCAGTACCGAAAACATTCCCCTGCTCGAAGACGGCAAGCTGGACATCGCGCTGGTGCAGGGCGAAGCTGCCTATGAAGCGCTGCAGGGAGTAGGGCGGCCGCCAACGAATGCGAAGATCATCGCCGCCATGTACTCCACCCCCGGCATGTTCGTCGTGCGCGCCGACAGTCCATACCGCAGCATCGACGATTTGCGCGGCAAGCCCGTGGCTTTCGGCGCGCGCGGCTCCGGCCTGGTGATTCTCGCCCGCTATGTACTGAACGGGCTCGGGCTGGACATGGATAAGGATTTTCAGGCGGTGTACCTGGAGCGGGCCGGTGACGGTCCGGCAATGGTGGCGGACGGTCGCGTGGCGGCGCTGTGGGGCGGGGGCAGCAGCTGGCCGGGTTTCGTCACCGTCACCAACGCGCCATCGGGCGGCCGCTTCATCGTGCCGTCCGAAGCGGAGATATCGAAGATCCGTGAGCGTCATGGTTTCCTGAAGCAGCTGACCTTGCCCGCGAACAGTTTCAAGGGACAGGCCGCACCCCTGACATCGGTTGGCTCCTGGAGCTTCATCATGGCGCGCCCGACCCTGCCGGACGAGACCGCATACCGGTTGACGAAGGCGCTGCACAAGGGCGAGGACATCATCGGCGAACTGCTGCCGCAGGCGAAGGAAACCAGGGCCGCCAACACCGCGTCGGCGGCGCCGGACGAACGCATGCTGCATCCCGGGACCCTGAAGTACCTACGTGAAATCAAGTTGAAATAAGAGCGTCTAACAAAATGCCTCTGCCTGCGTTGCGTCTCCTTGTCGTACGTCAGTACTGCCTGCGTCGACGCGCCTTGCCAGAGAGCACGAAGCTGGCGCTTCGTTCATTCTGTTAGACGCTCTAAGCACGGAAAAAACGGAAGCCGTAATATATCCGGGCGTCCGACGCATCACCCGCCCGAACCATAACCACAACCTGGAGTTGAGACATGGCAAAACTGAATGTCAACGGTACATTGCGTGAATTTGAGGCGGAGGGCGACACGCCGCTGCTATGGGTGCTGCGCGAGCAGCTCGGCCTGACCGGGACGAAGTATGGTTGCGGCGTCGCCATGTGCGGTTCATGTACCGTGCATATCGACGGCGAGCCCACCCGCAGCTGCGTGCGCCCGGTCTCCTCGGTCAATGCGGAGCAGAAGATCGTGACGATCGAGGGCCTGTCCAAGGACGGCTCCCATCCGGTGCAGAAAGCCTGGGTGGCGCTCGACGTGCCGCAGTGCGGCTTCTGCCAGAGCGGCATGATCATGGCCGCCGTCGCGCTGCTCAAGCAAAAGCCCAATCCCACCGACGCTGACATCAACGAATCCATCACCAATATCTGCCGCTGCGGCACCTACAACCGGGTGCGCGCCGCGATCAAGGTCGTGGCGAAGGGCGGCGACGCCCGCAGCGCCGGCCTGTCGATCAAGCATGCTGACGGGAGCACGACATGAGCCGCGCCGTCTCCGACACCGCCGTGGCCAATCCCTCCCGCCGCCGCTTCCTCGGAACATCGACCGCCGCCTTCGGCGGATTGATGATCGGCTTCCATATACCTCTGACCGCCGCCGCGCAGAGTGCGGCGGCCGGCGCGGTGCCGGAAGTCAATGCCTGGGTGGTGGTGAAGCCGGACGATACCGTGGTTATCCGCATCGCGCGCTCCGAGATGGGGCAGGGTTCGCTGACCGGCCTTGCCCAGCTCGTCGCGGAGGAACTGGACTGCGACTGGGCCAAGGTGACTACCGAATACCCGACGCCCGGACAGAATCTCGCGCGCAACCGGGCCTGGGGGAATTTCTCGACCGGCGGAAGCCGCGGCATACGGGAGTCGCATGACTATGTGCGAAAGGGCGGGGCGGCGGCACGCATGATGCTCGTGCAGGCGGCTGCGGACGAATGGAAGGTGCCGGCTTCCGAATGCCGCGCCGCCAACAGCGTCATCACCCACGGCCCGTCGAACCGCACCACCACCTACGGCAAGGTCGCCGCGTCCGCCGCGAAGCTGACGCCGCCCACGGATGTCGTGCTGAAGGACCCGAAGGAGTGGAAGGTCGCCGGCAAACGCCTCGCGCGCCTCGATACGGTGGAGAAAACGACCGGCGCGCAGATTTATGGCATGGACCTGAAACTTCCCGGCATGCTGAATGCAGCGATCAAGGATTGCCCGGTGTTCGGCGGCAAGGTGAAAAGCTTCAAGGCGGCCGAGATACAAGGCCGCCCGGGCGTGAAAAAAGTGGTGCAGGTCGGCGACAGCGCCGTTGCGGTAGTCGCGGACACATGGTGGCATGCCAAGACCGCGCTGGATGCGCTGCCTATCGAATGGGATGAGGGCCCGAACGCCAAGGTATCAAGCGCCAGTATCGCCGAGACACTGAAGGCCGGCCTCGACGCGAACGATGCGGCGATCGGCAACCAGAACGGCGACGTGCGCGCCGCGCTCAATGCCGCTGCACGCAAGATCGAAGCGGTCTATTCCTATCCGTACCAGAACCACGCGACGATGGAGACCATGAACGCGACGGCGAAATGGACGCCCGAGCGCTGCGAAGTCTGGACGCCGACGCAGAATGGCGAAGCGGCGCTGGCCGCCGCAGCCGAGGCGGCGGAGATGCCGCCGTCGAAATGCGAGGTGTACAAGATCCACCTCGGCGGCGGCTTCGGCCGGCGCGGTGCGGTGCATGACTGGGTGCGGCAGGCGGTGGCGATCGCGAAGGAAATGCCCGGCACGCCCGTCAAGCTGATCTGGTCGCGCGAGGAGGACATGCTGCATGGCCGCTACCATCCGGTCACGCAATGCAAGCTGAGCGCCGGCCTCGATGCGCAGGGCAATATCACCGGACTGCATATGCGCATTTCCGGGCAGTCCATCCTCGCCGGCGTGTTCCCGCAGAACATCAAGGACGGAAAGGACCCGGTCGTGTTCCAGGGCCTGAATCCGCCCGGCCCGGAAGCATCGATCGGCTACAGTTTCCCGAATCTGCTGATCGATCATGCCATGCGCAATCCGCCGGTGCCGCCGGGCTTCTGGCGCGGCGTGAATCTGAACCAGAACACCATCTATCTCGAATGCTTCCTCGATGAGATCGCCCATGCGACGAAACAGGATCCGCTCGCGCTACGCCGCAAGCTGATGGCGAATCACCCGAAACACCTCGCGGTGCTGAATGCCGCCGCCGAGCGGGCCGGCTGGGACAAGCCGCCGCCCAAGGGCGTGTTCCGTGGGCTGGCGCAGACGATGGGCTTCGGCAGCTACGTGGCGGCGGTGGCGGAAGTGTCCGTCAACGATGAAGGCGGGGTGAAGATTCATCGCATCGTGGCGGCCACCGATCCGGGCCATGCATTGAACCCGCAGCAGATCGAGGCCCAGGTGGAAGGGTCTTTCGTCTATGGCCTGTCGGCCGCGTTGTACGGCGAATGCACGGTCAAGGATGGCCGCATGGAGCAGGATAATTTCACCAGCTACCAGGTAATGAGGATGGATGAGATGCCCCCGGTGGAAACCGTGATCGTTCCGTCCGGCGGTTTCTGGGGAGGGGTGGGCGAGCCGACCATCGCGGTGGCGGCGCCGGCGGTGCTGAATGCCATTTTCGCCGCGACCGGCAAGCGCATCCGCGACCTGCCGCTGAAAAACCATAGCCTGAAGAAAGCATAGGGCATGGCGGGGACGCCGGTGCGTCTCCGCGATATCGTTGGATTTGGGAATGTGGTCATTCGTCACTGCGCTTTTTCTGGCAACAAGCGGCTCCGCATGGGCCGGGGGCGGGACGGCCGTGTCTTACCGTATCGTCGGCGATGCGATACCTGAATCCCTGACCGGCGCACCCGGAAATGCGGCGCGGGGGCGGGCCATCGTTGCCAGCCGGCAGGTCGGCCTGTGCCTGCTCTGCCATACCGGGCCGCTGCCGGAGGAGCGCTTCCAGGGCAATCTCGCACCTGACCTGAGCGGTACCGGTGCGCGCTGGAGCGAAGGGCAGTTGCGCCTGCGCATCGTCGATGCCGGCCGCTTCAATCCGGCAACCATCATGCCGTCGTATTACCGTAGCGATGGCTTGGTCCGGGTCAATCCCGCGCTGCAGGGGAAGACCATACTGGATGCGGGGCAGATCGAAGATGTCGTCGCCTTTTTGCGCACACTGCGCGAACCGCCACAACAGAA
Organism: Noviherbaspirillum sp.; assembly: GCF_035944575.1. Lineage (GTDB taxonomy): Bacteria > Pseudomonadota > Gammaproteobacteria > Burkholderiales > Burkholderiaceae_D > Noviherbaspirillum. The sequence goes on along the minus strand of NZ_DASZBA010000133.1, from coordinate 60,369 downwards.
AGCAAAGTGATGTCCGATCCACATGAATGTTCTTCCGGAACCGACCGCAAGCGCCGCAGGCTGCTGGCGGCAGGGGCCGGCCTCGGTGCGTGGCTGATCGTCCGGCCCGCGAGCGCGACGCCGGACGAGATGGCCGCCGCAATCAGGTCCTACACCGGCGGCGCAGTGGTGCGCCCGGGCAAGGTGAAGCTGGACGTGGCGGCGCTGGTCGATAACGGCAATGCCGTGCCGGTCACCGTCGCCGTCGACAGCCCCATGACCGCTGCCGACCATGTTGCCGCCATCGCGATTTTCAACGAGCGCAATCCGCAGACCGACGTTGCCCGCTTCACCCTTGGGCCGCGCGCCGGCAAGGCCAGCATTTCCACGCGCATGCGGCTGGCCACTTCGCAGAAGCTGACGGCGGTTGCCAGATTGAGCGACGGCAGCTACTGGTCGCATACCATCGACGTGGTGGTAACCCTGGCTGCCTGCATCGAAGGCGAGACCTGACATGGCACGCACACTCATCAAGGTACCCGCCACCGCGAAGCGCGGCGAAGTGATCGAAATCCGCACGCTGATCGCTCACCCGATGGAAACCGGCTACCGGCCCGGCGCCGACGGCCAGGTGGTGCCGCGCGATATCCTGCGACGCTTCACCTGCCGCTATAACGGCGACGTGGTGTTCAGCGCCGAACTGTTCCCGGCCATCGCGGCCAATCCCTCCATCAACTTCCATACCGTCGCAACCGACAGCGGCACGCTGACATTCACCTGGGAAGGCGACAAGGGATTCACGCAGACGGAATCGGTGACGATTACCGTCACCGGTTAAACGCGATGCGAATGGCCGCAATGCTGATCGTCCTTGCCGCTTGCAGCGCGGCAGCGAATGCGCAGCCGGCGGGCGAATCACGACTTCCCGGCTCCGCGTTCATGGGCCGGTCGACGCAGGAGATGCAGCGCGACGACAGCCTCAATCCCGGCATGCTGTGGGTGCAGGAGGGAGAGGCGCTGTGGCAGCGCAACGCGGGGAAAAGCGACCTCTCCTGCGCAAGCTGCCACGGAGATGCGCAAACGTCGATGCGCGGCGTGGCGGCGCGTTATCCCGCTTTCGATGCAACGAGCAAGCGCCCGCTGAATCTCGGCCAGCGCATCAACCAATGCCGGCAGGAGCACCAGCAGGCGCCGGCTTTCGCGCCGGAAAGCGAAGCCTTGCTGGGTTTGGAGAGCTATATCGCATTGCAGTCGCGCGGCATGCCGGTGACGCCGCCGGGGGATGCGGCGCTGCAGGCGTTTTATGTGCGGGGCGAGCAGCGCTGGCGGCAGCGCATCGGGCAGCTTAATCTGTCCTGCGCGCAATGCCATGACGAGAACTGGGGCAAGCGCCTCGGCGGCAGCATCATCCCGCAGGGGCATGCGGGCGGATATCCGATCTACCGGCTGGAATGGCAGGCGATGGGATCATTGCAGCGGCGACTGCGCAACTGCATGACCGGAGTGAGGGCGGAGCCGTTCGCGCTGGGATCGCAGGAATTGGTGGAGCTGGAGTTGTATCTGGCGAAGAGGGCGAAGGGGATGGCGATGGAGGCGCCAGGGGTGAGGCCGTAGGGGCAGACTGCCGGACGACGCATTATCCAATGACGAAGTGACGCTATTCCATTATCCGGCCGAATTCATAACGCATGACGGCTCCTTCCCCCTGTAAGGGGGAAGGTTGGGATGGAGGTGGCAGGGCTGAGACAAGTAAGGTTCTGTCTCGATCCTACCACCCCCACCCTAGCCCTCCCCCTTACAGGAGGAGGGGATCGGCCATAGGCAATTTTCCAGGAAACCGTTGATGGTTAAGTTTAGAAAATCACGCGCCACGCAATTCATCCGCTTTACCTTCGGAGCGCTCATTCTGATCCACGCCACAACCCTAACCCTCGCCGCCGAACCCGACCCCACAGGCCGCCGCCTCTACGCCACCTGCGCCGCCTGCCACGGCACCGACGGCCGGCCGGAACGAGGCGGAAGCCTGTCCGCACTAGCCGGTCAATCGAAAGAGTCGCTGACCGCCGCCATGCAAGCCTTCAAGACCGGCACACGCAACGCAACCATCATGCATCAGATCGCCAAGGGGTACACCGATGAACAGATCGAACTGATCGCCGGATATCTCGCCGGCCTGAATAAACCGGAGAGCAAATGAAACGCCGTCAATTCATGGGAGCGATCGGTGCGGCGCTGTCTTCCAAGACCGTCGCCGCCTTCGCCGCCCCGGCGAAGCCGCACGTGGTGGTAATAGGCGCAGGTTACGGCGGCGCGACCGCAGCGCGTTACCTGCGCATGTGGAGTGCAGGCGCGATCGACGTGACGCTGGTGGAACCGAATGCCGCATTTATTTCCTGCCCGGTATCCAACCTGGTGCTGGGCGGATCGAAGCAGATGGCGGACATCACCGTCAGCTATCAGCAACTTGCCCGCCGTCACGCCATACGCATGGTGCGCGATACCGCACAGGCCATCGATCCCGACAAGCGCATCGTCAGGCTCGCTGGAGGCAGGCCCCTTTCCTACGACAGGCTGGTGCTGTCGCCCGGCGTAGAGTTCCTGTGGGATAGTCTGCCCGGCATGGCGCAAGCGGGCGCGCGCGACAAGGTGCTGCACGCGTGGAAAGCGGGTGAACAAACCTTCGCGCTGCGGCGGCAGCTCGAAGCGATGGCGAATGGCGATACCTTCGTCATGTCCATCCCGCCGGCTCCTTACCGCTGTCCGCCAGGGCCTTATGAACGGGCATGCCAGGTTGCCCATTATTTCAGCAGGGCCAAGCCGAAGTCGAAAGTCATCCTGCTGGATGCGAATGAAGATGTGGTGTCGAAAGGCGCGTTGTTCAAAAAGGTTTGGGCGGAACGCTACAAGGACATCATCGAATACCAGCCGAGTTTCAAGGCCACCGATGTCGATCCGAAAACCGGCACGGTGATATCGGAGTTGGGCGACGAGGTGCGCGGCGCGGTATTGAACGTGGTGCCGCCGCAGTCGGCGGGCGGTATCGCCGTGCAGACCGGACTGGCCAATGTCAACAGGCGCTGGTGCGAAGTGGATTTCCTGACTTTCGAATCCACCCAGGCGCGCCATATCCATGTGCTGGGCGATGCGATCCAGGTCGCGCCGCTGATGCCGAAATCCGCGCATATGGCCAACCAGCACGCGAAAATCTGCGCCGCAGCCATCGTCGATATGTTCCAGGGGAAGCCGCCGCCGCAAAACCCGATGCTGACCAACACCTGCTACAGCTACGTGTCGGACAAGGATGTGATCCATGTGACGTCCGTGCATGCCTATGACGCGCAGAAGAAAACCCTGCTCAGCGTGCCGGGCTCCGGCGGCGTGTCGGCGGCGCCCGGTGAACTGGAAGGCAGGTACGCGGCGGAATGGGCAAGGAATATCTGGGCCGATACCCTGTCGTAGCGCGCGCCGTCCGCAACCGCCTTATGCCGCCGTCCCGCGCACGCGTTCCAGCATGGCCGATGTCCTGCGGGGCCAGCCGACGGGGCCGAACCATGCGCCGCCCGCGATCGATCCGACATTCACCAGGCCATATACCACCAGCGCCACACCCTGCGCGATGAACACATGGGTCAGGCTCCCGCCCCAGCGCAGCGCCAGCCAGCCGCCGCCCGCCGCGACCGCCAGACGGAGCACATTGCCCAGCACCGGCCACATCAGCCGTCCCGCGCCTTGCGAAGCGAAGTACAGCACCAGCCCCACGCCGAAGAACCCGTACACCGGGCCGACGGTGCGCAGGTAGCGGCTGCCGGCCTCGAGCATGGCCGGATCGTTGTTAAACAGGGTCAGCCACGCATGCGGGAAAGCGGCGGCAAACAGGCCGATGGTCTCCGCCATCCCGAACGCCAGCGCCGCCCCCATCCAGGTGGCCTGCAACGCGCGTTCGCGCTGCCCGGCGCCGATGCAGGTGCCGACCATGGCGACCAGCGGCGCACCCAGGCCGAATACCAGCGGCACCAGCAGATATTCCAGGCGCGACGCGGTGCCGTAGCCGGCGATGGCCGCCGTGCCGAATCCGCCCACCAGCGCGGTGGTGATGATGATGGCGAGATTGGTGGCGACGGTCGATACCGTGCCGATCAGGCCGATGCGCAGGATGTCGCGGAACAGCGGCCAGCGAAAGCGGACTTCCTTCAGGGACGGGCGCAGCAGACTTTTGCTGGAAGACAGATACGCGGCCAGGATGATGCTGCCGACGAAGTAATACGACAGCAGCGCCACCGCGCCGCCGGCGATGCCCATGCCGGGCACCGGTCCCCAGCCGAAGATCAGCAGCGGCGACAGCGGGATCAACACCACCATGCCGCCGACGGTGACGTAAGCCGGCACCGCCATGTTGCCGGTGCCGCGCAATATCGCCGACAGCGAATTGAAGATCCAGACGATGATGGCGCCGGCAAACACCCAGTTGGAATAGGTAAGCGCGGCCTCCAGCGCACCGCCCGCGCCGCCCATGCTCGCATACAGCGAGCGGCCGCCGAGCAGGATCGCTCCCATGAATATCACGCCGAACACCACCGCGATGAGCAGCGCATGCCACACCAGCGCGTCGGCATCCGCGCGCCGCCGGGCCCCGAGCGCCCGGGCGATGGACGACGCAATGCCGCCGCCCATGGCCCCGGACGACGTCATCTGCATGAACATCACCACCGGGAATACCAGCGCCATCCCCGCCAGCGCATCGGTGCCGAGCTTGCCGACGAAGTAGGTTTCGATCAGGCCGACGCCGGCCTGCGCCAGCATCACCAGCACATTTGGCGCGCCCATCTTCAGCAGCGTAGGCACGATGGGCGCTTCCAGCAGCATCCGTGTGCGTGGATCGAGAGTGGCGCCCTCCGCGGGACGGGCGCTCATGCCGGCACCATCGCGGGACGGGCGAGCTTCGCTTCGCGGATTGGCAGATGGACCAGTGCCGCGCCAACCGCCAGCATGATGTCGATATACCACATCCAGTCATAGCTGCCGGTAGCCTCAAATACCTTGCCGCCCATCCATGCGCCGAGGAAGCCGCCGACCTGGTGGGTCAGCATTACGATGCCGAACAGCGTGGCCATGTTGCCGACGCCGAACAGCTTCGCGACCAGCCCGGCCGTCGGCGGTACGGTGGACAGGAAGGTCAAACCCATGACGGCGGCAAAGAGCAGCATCACCGTGCCGGTCTTGGGAGCAAGCAGGAAGGCGATTACCGCCAGCGCGCGTGTCGCGTAGACCAGCGACAGCAACGACTTCATGCGCCAGCGTCCGACCGCCCATCCCATCGCGATGCTGCCGACGATGTTGAACAGGCCGATCATCGCCAGCGACCATGCGCCGAATTGCAGCGGCAGGCCGCAGCTGGCGATCACGCCCGGCAGGTGGGTGGCAAGGAAGGCGACATGGAAACCGCAGACGAAGAATCCGGCCGCCAGCATCAGGTAGCTCGGGGTGCGCAGAGCGGTACGGATGGCATCGCCGGTGCCGATCGGCTTCTGCGCCGCCGGCGTTGTGGCGGCAGGCGCGCCGCTGAGCAGGAAGGCCGCCGGCAGCGCCAGCAGGACGATCAGGCCGAGGATCTGCATCGCATTCATCCAGCCTGCGGCCACCATCAATGCACCGGCGATCGGCGCCATGACGAACTGGCCGAAGGAGCCACCGGCATTGATGATGCCGGTCGCCATGCCGCGCTTCTCAGCCGGGATCATGCGGCTGGCGGTTGCCATCAGCACCGCCGGCCCGGCCATGCCGGCGCCGCCGGCCGACAGCACGCCGATGGCGATGACCAGTCCGAGCGTGGTCTGCATATAGGGCGTGATGAAAGTGCCCAGCGCCACCAGCAGCGCGCCAAAGAACAGCACCCGGCCGGCGCCGAACTTGTCGGCGAAGGCGCCGGCGAACGGCTGGGTCAGGCCCCACCATAGCTGGCCGAATGCGAACGCGAGGCTGATGCTGCCGATGCCCAGGCCGGTGGCGGTATTCAGCGGGCTCAGGAAGAGTCCCATTGTCTGGCGGGTGCCCATGGTCAGGGCGAAGGTGCCGGCGGCGGCGAGGAGGACCAGCCAGACCGCAACCTGGCGGTTGGCCGTGTTGCTTGCGCTATTCATTTTCCGCTCCCTGGTCGCTGGTGGAAAGCAGTGCGAGCGAATCGTCGATCAGCGCATGCAGGGCCAGCACCCGTTCAACGCCGAGTGTCCGGTTGATCTTGTCCTGTGCCGCCTTCCAGTAGCTTTTCGCTTCCGCGCGTTTGGCCCGGCCGGCATCGGTAATGATGACGCTGCGGCTGCGGTCGTCGGTGCCGGCCTCGATCCGGAGCCAGCCGGCATCGACCAGCGGCTTGAGGTTGCGGGTGAGGGTGGAGGCATCCAGGCGCATCGCCTGCGCCAGCTCGCCGGGACGGATCGGGCCGAGCCGCTCCACGTGCGCCAACAGGGAATACTGGGTGGTTTTCAGTCCGGTCTTGCCGAGTTCCGCATCGTATTGCTGCGAGACAAGGCGCATGATCTGGCGGATCTTGAAATTGGTGCAGCCTTGCGGCTGGGTAGGCTGGTCGGCAGGCATGTCTGGCACCTCAAATCAATTGTAGGTGCAAGGATTGTATATGCAAATTTAAGGGAAGCGCAATCGATTCCGGAATTGCCGAAATAAAGTGATTTTCGACAATCCTTGCGTTTCGCGGCCCGTCAAAGCAACTCGATATTGCTCAGGTTCAGGAAGCAGCTTTCCCGTGTCGTCGCAACGAAATCCGCAAGGTAGGGCCGCGACGACAGCTCGGGCAGGCAGGCAGCATAGAGACGCCCCGTCAAGCCATTGCGGGTGATGCGCCGCGCCAGCACATAATCCCGGTCCAGGTAGTTTTGCGCCGCCCATAGCGGCAGCGTGGCGATGCCGCGCCGGCTGGCCACCAGCTGCAGCATCGCCACCGTCAATTCGGTCGTGCGGCGTTCGGTATCGATGCCGGCGGGCTGCAATACCTGCCGGACCACGTCCAGCATGTCGTCAGGCACCGGGTAGGTGATCAGGGTATCGGTCGCGAAATCCTTTGCGCGCAGGTAGTCGCGCGCCGCCAGCGGATGATCCTTCGCCAGCACGGCGACGATCTCGAAGCGGAACAGAGGATGGTAGTCGACCGCTTCATCGGCATCCATGTCCGACACGATCGCCACATCGGCGCGGTGGCCATACAGCAGCCCCACCGGATCGGCCTGGAAACCCGACACGATGTCCAGTTCGACTTCCGGCCATCGGCTGCGGAAGACATCCATCGACGGCATCAGCCAGTCAAAGCACGTGTGGCATTCAACGGCGATCCGCAGCTGCCCGGCCACGCCCTGCGCCATGCGCACCAGGTCGCGCTCGGCGCCATCGACCTGGGGCAGCACGGTATCGGCCAGCTTCAGCAGGCGTTCGCCGGCGGGCGTGAAGCGGATCGGCACCGATTTTCGTTCGAACAGCAATGTGCCGTGATGGTCTTCCAGTTGCTTGATCTGGTGGGAGAGGGCGGACTGGGTGAGATTGAGCAGCGTGGCGGCGCGCAGCAGGTTGCCGGCTTCGCGTAGCGCGACCAGCGTTTTCAGATGCCGTAGTTCGAGCAAAGACTGCATATGAATGAAATTCAAGATGAATAGAAAAATATATCGTTTGAATCATAGTGGATCTTGTTCGACACTGGCAATCGGTTCATCGATTGGAGTGGTCATGGCAATTGCACACATACTTGGATTTCCCCGCATCGGCGCGCAGCGGGAGCTGAAATTTGCACTGGAAGGATACTGGCGCGGCGAAATAGCCGAAGGCGCGCTGCGCGACACCGGGCGCCGCCTGCGCGAACAACATTGGGCTCTGCAGGCGGATGCCGGGCTGGATCTGGTCACCGTCGGCGACTTCGCCTGGTATGACCAGGTGCTGACGACACTGGCGCTGCTGGGCGCGACGCCGGAGCGTTTTGGAGCGGACCCGGCGGCGCTCACCCTTCAGGACTATTTCAGGATGGCGCGCGGCGGGGACAATTGCTTCGCGATGGAAATGACCAAGTGGTTCGATACCAATTACCACTATCTCGTGCCGGAATGGACGGCGGGCATCCGCTTCGACGGCGGCGTCGACTGGCTGCTGGACGATGTTGCGGAAGCGCACGCCGCCGGCCGCCGGACGAAGGCGGTGCTGATCGGTCCGCTGACATTGCTCTATCTCGGCAAGATCAAATCTGGACTGACGCATAAGCTCGATCTGCTGCCACGAGCCCTGGAAGGCTACGGTCGTCTGCTTGCGCGCCTGCGCGATGCCGGCGTGGAATGGGTGCAAATCGACGAGCCGATCCTGGCGCTCGACTTGAAAACCGAATGGCGCGATGCCTTCGCGCCGGCCTATGCCGCGTTGGCAAGCCATGCGCCACGGATCTTGCTGGCGACCTATTTCGGGGAAGTCGGCGAACATGCTTCGCTATTGAAGTCCCTGCCTGTCGATGGCGTGCATCTTGATCTCGTGCGCGGCGGCGGCCAACTCGATGCCTTCAGCGCAGATTGGCCGCACGACAAGGTGTTGTCGCTGGGCGTCATCGATGGCCGCAATATATGGCGGGCCGATCTCGACACTGTGTATGCCTGCCTTCTTCCGCTGAAGAAGACTTTCGGGGATCGTCTATGGATAAGCGCGAGCTGCTCACTGCTCCATGTGCCGGTCGATCTCGGCTGCGAGATCAAACTCGATGAAGAGTTGAAAGGATGGCTGGCATTTGCCACGCAAAAGCTGGGTGAAATAGCGGCTCTGAAACAAGCGCTTGCCGGCGAGACGGACACGGTGAATCCGCTGTTCGAAGGCGCACGTGCCGCGCACACCCGCCGGCGCAACTCGCCGCGCATCCATAACGCGCTGGTGCAGAAACGGCTTGCGGCCATCCGTGACAGCGATACACAGCGGCATTCGCCATTCGGCGACCGTATCGCGAAGCAGCAGGCGAAATGGAAGCTGCCCGCATTTCCGACCACCACCATCGGCTCCTTTCCGCAGACGCCGGCCATCAGGCAGGCGCGGGCCACCTGGAAGCGCGGCGACATTCCACACCTCGATTATCTGGAGAAAATGCGCGACGAAATCCGCCTTGCCGTCCGCACGCAGGAAGAACTCGGGCTGGACGTGCTGGTGCATGGCGAGCCGGAACGCAACGACATGGTCGAGTACTTCGGCGAACAGCTATGGGGTTACGGCTTTACCGCCAACGGCTGGGTACAGAGCTACGGCTCGCGTTGCGTGAAGCCGCCTATCATCTATGGCGACGTCTATCGCCCTGAGCCGATGACGGTAGGCTGGAGCCGTTTCGCGCAAAGCCTGACCGACAGGCCGATGAAGGGCATGCTTACCGGACCGGTCACGATGCTGCAATGGTCGTTCGTGCGCGATGACCAGTCGCGCGAGACCACCGCATTGCAGATCGCGCTGGCCCTGCGAGAGGAGGTGTGCGACCTGGAAAAGGCCGGCATCGGCATGATACAGATCGATGAACCGGCATTCCGCGAAGGCCTGCCGCTCAAGCGGCGCGAATGGGACCGCTACCTGGACTGGGCGGTGCGCGCATTCCGGATCAGCGCCGCCGGCGTGGCTGACGAAACGCAGATCCATACCCACATGTGCTATTCGGAATTCAACGACATCCTGCCATGGATCGCGGCGATGGATGCGGATGTCATCACCATCGAAACTTCGCGCTCCGACATGGAACTGCTTGATGGCTTCGGCGAGTTCGCGTATCCGAACGACATCGGACCCGGCGTGTACGACATTCACTCGCCACGGGTGCCGAAAGTGGAGGAAATGGAGCGCCTGTTGCGCAAGGCGCGCAGCGTCATTCCGGATCGGCGCCTGTGGGTCAACCCGGATTGCGGCCTGAAGACCAGGAGCTGGCCGGAAACCTGTGCGGCGTTGGAAAACATGGTGAAGGCGGCGCGCACCTTGCGGAATGAGTTGAGCGACGAGATCGCGGCTCTGCAGACGGACGGTCAGGAAGACATCGCCGCCTGATCACCTGCGCCGGACAGGATGCGGATGCCCGTCGGAGTATTGATATGGGCCACCATGTAGGGGCGGTCCGCGTCGTGAAGCGGCCGGACCGCCACATCGCCTTCGAGGCCGAGCGACTGCAGCAAACGGGTGATGCGCTCGGGTTCGGCATGGAAGAGTTCCATTTTGACGAGTTGCAGTCCGTGGTCCGGCAGCCCGGCGGCAGGGTGGGTACCGGTTTTCCATTCAATAAGTGCCGGTCCGACGCCGTCGGCCGGCAGCGACCCGTCCTCCGGGATGGTGATCAGCCAGTCGATCGAACCGCGCTGCATCGGTTCGATGGTTCCCAAGGCTTCCGATCCGGCGGCAACCGTTTCCTGGATATCACCGGTACGCACCACCCAGGTGGCCAGCCTCGGTTGGGAACCGGCCTCCAATTCGTCGAGCGCGAACCATCGTGGCCGCTGCGGCGCGGGCGCGGACGGGTTCGGCGATATCACTTCGAGGAAAACTTCCTCTCCCAATCGCAACAACAGATTATGTGTTCCCATGCGTGGATGTTCGCCGCCGGTTTGCGGCGCAACGCCCAGTGCTTTCTTGATCATTGCAGCGCCGGCAGCCAATGTTGGGGAGGTAATGGTTATGTGATCGATCTGGCTTCGCGGCATGTCGGTGTCTCTGATGGGATTGAGGTAAGCAAGAAATGCTTTATTAGTCTAGTCGGAGTGTTCGTTACAACACCGCACCCCTGGCGGCGACCGGCCATAGCGCCTCCACGACACCATTGCGCACGCAGACAAGGTGGTCGTACAGGTTTACCGTCGGATCGCAGTGCCCCGGCACCAGCATCAACTGGTCTCCCAGCGCCGGCGACGCAGCGTCGTCCGTCGCCAGCACGCCGTGCTCATCGGATGCTTTCAGATATCTGACGTCACTGCGGCCCCATACGACCGGCATGCCGGAATCGACGCTGGAAGCCTTCAGCCCGGCATCCACCACGGCCCGGCTCGGGGCAGGGCGGCTCATCACGGTGGTCTTGACGAACAACGCATGCTCGAAAGCAATATCGCCGTCTCCCCGCTGGTTGTCGGCATAGTCCCTGTCCATGAAAATGTAGGAGCCTGGCTGCAGTTCGTTGTACACGCCGGAATCGCGTTCATGCACCAGCGTGCCGGTGCCCGCGCCGGTGATGACCTCCACCGTGATGCCGGCCGATTCGATCTCCGCCTTCGTCGCCTGCGCCATTGCCGCCGCGCTGGCGATGGCCTGGCGGCGTTCCTGCGGCGAACGCATGTGCTGGGCGCTTCCATGGTAGCAATGCAGGCCGGCGAAGCGCAGCGGCGATCGCGACGCGATCAGGCTGGCCAGCGCAACCGCGTCCCGTCCCGGCGGCACCCCGCTGCGGCCTGCCCCGACGTCGACTTCAATATAGACATCCAGCGCAATCCCGGAGGTTGATGCCGCAGCCGCCAGCTCTTCCACCTGCCGTGCGTGATCCACCAGCACACCAATCTTTGCGTCAGTGGCGAGATCCATCAAGCGGTCGATTTTCCGTGCGCCAACAACCTGATTGGTAATCAAGATGTCGGTGATGCCTGCCGCAACGAACGGCGCGGCCTCGCTTACTTTCTGGCAGCAAATGCCGACCGCCCCGAGGGCAATCTGACGTAGCGCAATTTCCGGGCATTTATGACTTTTCGCATGCGGTCGCAACCGCACGCCGGTGTTCTTCACCGCGTCGGCCATGCGCTGAAGATTGCGCTCGAACATCTCGAGATCGAGAACCAGCGCCGGTGTATCGATCCGGTCGACCGTATCGCCGGGAAGTGCCGCAGGCCAGGGTGTCATGTCGTTGGTAGGGGGAAATGAAAGAGAAGTAAACGCATTGTGCATCACGCTTGCTGGTTCGCAAACCACTCGGTGTTCAAATTGATTGTACGCAATTGACTGTGTGAACAATTGCCTATTCTGAAATTACCAGGAACGAACATTATGAGGGAGAACCAACATGGCAGTGAAACGTGCTTCAACTACAGGCGCACTGATCTTCACTCTCATCAGCAGCCTGAGCGCATGCGGTGGCGGTTCGGCGCCGACGACACAAGCGAACAGCGGTGGCGGGATTCAGGCACCTGCACCGGCGCCAGCACCAGCGCCAACGCCAACGCCAACGCCAACGCCAACGCCAACGCCAACGCCAACGCCAACGCCGGCACCAACGCCAACGCCGGCACCAACGCCAACGCCGGCACCAACGCCAACGCCAACGCCAACACCAACACCAACACCAACACCAACACCTGCACCGGTGCCGAGCGGTGATTGCCGCGCAATCATCGACCGCTGTTTCGACCTTACTGCGCCACAGGTAACACGGTACAAGAACGGGAAACAAGCCGCCGCGTCATACACCTTTGATGACGGCTACAGTTCAAGCGCGCGGATCGCCGCCATCTTCGAGAACAAAGGCCTGCGGGCGACGTTCTATCTCGTCGCCAGCGCGGTCGCCGATGCGGACTGGGCATTCTGGCGCGGGCTTGCGGCCAAAGGACACGAGATCGGCAACCACTCGATGACCCATCAGATCGTCATGAGCGATCCCGTCCTGACCAATCAGGTCCTGGATACCGAGATCAATGCATCCCAGCGCGTGATCGAACAGAGGCTGGGACGAAAGCCGCTTACCTTTGCCTTCCCGTGGCACCAATACTCCGACCGCGCAATGGCGGTCGCCATGCAGAACCACTTTTCGGTGCGCAAACTGGACATCGATGACAGCACTTACCGCTTCGCCTACTTCGACCAGGAGCATGGCAGGACGCAAGCAGAGTCGCTGCAATTGGTGAACCGCCAGCTTGCCGAGGCGGTCACTCTCGGAGGCTGGTTCGTTGCAGGCGGCCATGGTGTCGACGGCGACGGCTGGAGTCCGGTGACGTCGCAATTCCTGATCGACCACCTGAACTATGCGCAGACGTTTTCCCCGCAACTTTGGACGGACACGTATGTGAACGTGGCGCGATACCGCCAATGCCGCACCCAGGTAAGGCCGGTAATCACGACAGCGTCATCCAGCCACGCAACCGTCCGGCTGAGCGGCAGCTTCAATCCGGCGTTCTGCACCGAGCCGCTGACGATCGCGATCCCCGTCAGGGAAGCGCTCAGGGGACAGGTCACCGCGCGAGATGCAATCGGTGCCGCGGTGCCGGTGTCCATCGTCAACGGCACGTTGCAGTTCGATGCGCGTCCGGGTTCCGACGTGACGATCCAGGTAAGCGGCGCGACTCGATGAACAGAGGGAGCCCTGTTGAAGGGTTCCCGATGCATCATCGTCAAGGCCGTTGCCCGTTGAGTTGCCGCCCGTATTCCCGCCTCAGTTGCCGCTTGATCGGGAAGTCGAATCCGGCAGATCGATCGGCGTCACGGCCACCGGCGCCACGCCTTCATCTTTCATGTCGAGCTGCTCGGCGGTTTTCGGCGTGAGATCGACGATCCTGCCGTCGATGTACGGCCCGCGGTCGCGGATTTCCACGACCGCACTTTTGCCGTTATCCAAATTGGTCACCTTGGCCTTGGTACCGATCGGCAGCGTCCTGCTGGCCGCGATATTGGATTCCGGATCCATCGGCGTGCCGTCAGCCATTTTCTTTCCGAAAAATTCCTTGCCGTAATAAGACGCTTCGCCATGCCGCGTCTTGCCGGAACGGTCCAGTTCCGGATTCTTGGTGACTTTCAGTCTTTTGGGCCGCTTATCTTCGTCTTCCTTGGTGCTATCTTTTGACTGAGCCATTGCGGGTGTGCTGATTAATGCGGCGAGCAACGCCGCCAGGCTTATTCGCATTTTCGAGTCCATTGCATTCTCCGGTAGTCGCAATCAGGCTGATTGCGTAGAACTGTGTCTTGCGGTGGATGCCGTAGCTCAAGGCTGAAAAAAATTCCTTTCGATAATTCGAAAGGGCGCCTTGCAAAACCGGCAAGGGTTCGATGCATATCAAACCGAAAAAGTTCGGCTCCCGGATATTGCATGCCTGCAGGTAACGCACGTCGCGGCAAACGCGTATAGTGATCGCCGGGATAAAAAACGATGGAATGGAGACGACGATGAAGGAAGTCGATGCCCAGATGGTGTTGAAGCTGCACAAGATATCCGGCGAGCCGGTCGCCAACTGCAACTACTTGCTGACACAGACCAATGGCGACTATGAACTCGCGCTGACCATCCTTCAGCGCATCCTTGCCCAGCGGAAGACGGACCAGGCAGGGGAGGGCGGCGGACCGGGCGTGCTTCCGGGGCCGGATGCACCGGAGAGCACGGCGCAGTCAGCGCCGGACGAACCGTCAGCCATCGAGGCGCTGGAAAACCGCGTGCTTCAACTGGAACTGCGGCTTGCACAACTCACCGATACGCTGGTTGTCGTCAGCGACAAACTCAGTCAATTGCTCGACAAGGTATCGGGCGACGAATAGCGTGCACACCGGGATTGCCGCGCATGCAGCGGCAGCACCGCATCGCTATCGCGTCATCACGCGTCGCAGGGCGAAACTGAGCGTATCCACCAGCCCCACCAGAACCAGCATTGCCAGGATCACTGTCGCCGCCTGGTGCATCTGGAACAGGGAGAGGTGGTACTTCAGCATCTGTCCCAGTCCGCCCGCACCCACCATCCCGAGAATGGCCGCTGCCCGGATATTGTTTTCCCATCGGTACAGGGTGTAGGACATCATCTGCGGCACGGTCTGCGGCAGTGTCGCGTACAGGAATGCCGCAAGCGCGCCCGCGCCATTGATGCGCAGGCTGGCTTCAGGCAGCGGCGAACTGTTTTCCAGCGCATCCGCAAACAACCGCCCCAGCACGCCGGTGGTGTGAAAAGCAAGCGCGAGCGTGCCGGCGAAGGGGCCGAGGCCGGCCGCCACGAGGATGATCGCCGCCCACACCAGCTCCGGGATCGAGCGCGAAACATTCAGCATCATCCGCGTGCAGGCGCGCGCCGTACGGCCGAGCCGGCCTGCCGCCGGCAATGCCAGCGCGATGCCGGCGATCGCGGCGAGTGCGGTGCCGAGGGCGGACATCGACAGCGTTTCAGCGGCGCCGACAAGCACCTTGCGCATGAATGCAGACGAAAAATCCGGCGGCATGAAACCGCGCAGGAACTCGGCGGACGTCTGCATCGCCCGGTCCGAAAAAAACTCCCGCCATTGCAGAGGCAGGCTGGCGAAGCTGGCAATCACCAGCGCCGCCATTCCGACCAGCAGCAAGCGCGTAGCCAGGCCGCGGCGCGGTGCCGGCGGCATTCGGCGCGTGCTCATGCCAGCCTCCTGCGCAACAATTTGCTGACGCCATCCGCACAGGCAACCAGCAGTACGAAAATGATCAGCATGGTCGCAACTTCCCCGCCGGCCAGCATCTTCATCGATTCATCCATCCGCTGCCCGAGCCCGCCGGCGCCGACGAAACCCATCACGACCGAACCGCGGATCGCGCATTCCCAGCGATAGACGGTGTAGGACACCAGTTCCGACGCCGATACCGGCAGGGCGCCATAGCACAAGGCCGCGAGACGACCGCTGCCATTCTTCAGCAGCGCATCGGTCGGCTGCGTGTCGGACGATTCCAGTATTTCCGCATACACCTTGCCGAGCATGCCGCAATAGGTGAGTGCGATTGCGGCAACGCCGGCGGTCGGACCGAGTCCGGCGATGCGCACGAACAGCAGCGCCCATACCAGTTCCGGTACGCTGCGCAGCAGAATCAGAAGCCATCGCACCAGGCGGCGGACGGTGCTGCCGAACCAGCTGATGCGGCCGGTGCCGAGCCGGGAAACCGACAATTGTTCGGTAGCCAGGATGGAGAGCGGCACCGCGCCCAGCAGTGCCAGCGTCATGCCGGCGGTGGCAATGGCGATCGTCTGCCATGTCGCTTCCAGCATCAGCAACAGGAACTCCGGCGAATGCGCCGGCGGCACGAATGCGGCGAGAAAGCGGCCGGTGGCATTCAGGCTTTGCCGGTCGAACAGCATCCAGGGCTTGAACTCGCTCCATACCAGCAGCGGCCACAGTACGATGAGCGCGACCACGGCGGCGGTCACGCGGCTGCGCCAGGCAGGATCGGGATGGTGATTGTTCAGCGTGGTGGACATGGATATCGGTCAGACAGGACGTGACGGCTTCGAATGCGTTGTTTCAAAAGCAGCCGGCGATCGAGGACGGCGCAACCGGCGCCGTCGTCCGCTCCGGGGAAGCATGTTCCTCCACATTCCGGTACAACGCATCCACTATCGCATCGGTCACTGCCTCGCGCGGCAGATCGAAGGCCACGCGGCCATTGCGCAATCCGATGATGCGGGGGAAGTGAGCGAGCGCCAGTTCGATCTGGTGCAGGCTGCATACCAGGATGGCTCCGCGCGTGGCCGCTTCCTGCCGCAGTGTCCCGAGCGTTTGCGCAGCCAGTGCCGGATCGAGGGCGGACAGCGGTTCGTCCACCAGGAACGCTTCCGCGTCTGAAACAAGCAGCCGCGCCAGGCTGCAGCGCTGTCGTTCGCCGCCGGACAGCCGGTCGACCCGTTCATACAGTTTGTCCTGCAGGTTGAACCGCGCCAGCGCATCGAAGGCCGCTCCGGCATCCGCCGGACGAACCAGCGACGATAGCGCCTGCCATGTGCTCCACTGCGGCAGGCGGCCGGCGAGTACCGCAGTGACCACGCGCTGGCGGGGCGGCAACGGCGGTGCCTGCGGCGCGAGGAAGAGACGCGCGCGCAACGCATGCCGTTGCCGGTTGCCGAGCATCCAGGGGTCCCTGTCGAAGACAGTGAGGCGGCCGCCATGCGGCCGGTGCGCGCAGGCGAGGGTATGCAGCAGAGTCGTCTTGCCGGCACCGGACGGGCCGACCAGCGCGATATGCTCGCCGGCGGCAATCGACAGCGCCATGTCCGACAGCGCGCCCGGCGCCGCCGTATTGGCATGATGGCGTACCGAGACGCCTTCAAGGCGAAAGCTCATTACTTGAGCAGCCCGGCCTGGCGCGCCGCCTTTTCAATCGCTTCATAATTTTCCGCTTTGGTCGGGAGGAAGCGGGTGGCCCGCTGCAGTTCAAGAATTTCCTTGCCTTTCGGATCGGCTTTGTCAAGGGAGAGGAAGGCATCGGTGATCTTCTTGCGCAATGCCGGATCCATGTCCGAGCGCACGGTCCAGTTGTAATCGAAATAACCCGGCGTGGTGTAGAAAACCCTGACCGCATTCGGATCCATCTTGCGCTCCGTAACCAGCTTCTCCCATACCGATGCATTCAACGCGCCGGCATCGACCTTGCCGCCGGCAACGGCCGCCGCCGTGGCGTCATGCGCGCCGGAAAAGGCGACACGTTTCATATCGGTATCCGGATTGACGTTCGCCGCCAGTAGATAAAAGCGCGGCATCAGGTGACCGGACGTGGACGATTCCGATCCGAAGGTGAAGGTTTTTCCCTTGAGGTCCTCCAGGCGCGAAATCGCTTTGTCGCTGGTGATGAACACCGACTTGAAACGTTCATCTTCCTCGCGCTGCACCAGGGGGATGACCTTGCCGTTGCTGCGCATCTTGGCCTGCACGAAGGTGAAGCCGCCGAACCAGACCATATCCAGCTTGTTGTTCACCAGGCCTTCAACCGATGCGGCATAGTCGGTGACCGGAATGAACTCTACTTTCATGCCGGTCTTCTGCTCGAGATAGGCGCCGAGCGGCTTGAACTTGCGCTGCAGTTCGGTCGGCGCCTCATCCGGGATGGCAGACACGCGCAATACCTGCTGGGCATGCGCCAGGCTGGCCGCCGATAGCGCTGCTGCAAGCATGCAGCGGCCGACGAGGGAGGTAATGGAAGCAAGGGGCGAACGAAAGGAAGAACGATGCATGCGGGAGCCTTTTTATTGTATCCGAATGGATTCAGGATGATGGATGGCGCGGACTATGCAGCTACGGATTTTGCAGAGCACCGACACAGCCGCGCATGATAGCAAATTGGCCAGCGCAACCCCAGGTGATCCGCTCCCCGTCCTTCTCGTCGTCCTGATCGGCGTACCAAAATAGTCGGGTGTCACAAGAACTTAATCGAACAGCATCTACGAATGACAACCTTGTTGCGCAACACAAAATATTTTTACTTTTATGTTCATTAAAACCTTGAATGCTCATAGGCACCAGAGCTAAAGTTGTCCTCATTCGCACGCGCAATATTGCAGCGGCAAAATTCTGGACCTCATCATTTTTTAGGAACGATCATGCAAGTGAAGTTGGCACACAAAGACGAATCCGCCTGGGATAAAGGCGATCTGGCATACGATCTTGGCGATACGCTGGAGATGGGGCCGATCAAGGCCGCCAGGGAAGGCATCCGCCCGGGCTGCAACGGCTATGCTGCATTTCTCACCGCATTCGCACGCCGGGTGCGCAGCCAGAAAGTCTCGCCGCGCAAGATGCCTGTACAACCTGACAATGCACAAGGCGGTTCGGCGGTCGTGCTGACACCGGACTTCGCGCGCATCGGTTCCTGATCATCCGGCTGTAGTTTCCCGCCGTCGGCCTTCCGGCCGGCGGCTCTCCCCGGGTCCGACCCCTCGCTTCACTCTCTCGCTTCCCCTGTCACTTTCCGCAATCCGCATGGTCGTCGTTCGCCGACGGCGTCGCGTATTCATCCGCGACGCAAGCGCGTTGAGGAACATTTCATCGCTGCACGCTGTCTTTCTTCAGCACCAAGGCTGCGTTCCCACCCGCGCTTTTCTTCATCATGCGGCCCTGACCAACGATGGAACACTAAATTGACTGGTACCCATCACACTCCCCTGGTAGTGCTGTCGCTTTTGGTAGCCATGCTGGCCGGTTATGCAACGCTCGAACTCGCCGCCCGTACCCGATCCGCCATGACCCCGCAGCGCTGGTTCTGGCTCGCCGGCAGTGCTCTTGCGGCAGGAACCGGCATCTGGTCCATGCATTTCATCGGCATGCTGGCATTCACGCTCGAGGTACCCATCGGTTACGACCCTGGACTAACACTGTTGTCATGGGCAGCTCCGGTTGCGACATCGGCGGCGGCGTTATTCATGGCGCAGCGGGAGTCGGTGAAGCCCTGGCACTACGCCGCCGCATCGACGCTGGCGGGCGTGGCAATCGCCGGCATGCATTACATCGGCATGGCGGCGATGCGCATGTCGCCCTCGATCCGCTACGACTGGCCGCTGGTTGTTCTTTCCATAGCGATCGCCATTGGCCTGAGCGCGGCAGCGATCTGGGCAATGCGTCATATCTTCCAGGGTGGTGAATCGCTGATGCTGGTTAAAAAAATACTGGTCGCGTTTTTACTCGGCTCGGCGATCGCCGCCATGCACTACACCGGCATGGCGGCGGCGGAGTTCCCTGCCGGCGCGGTCAGCCTTGCTGCCGACAGCCTTGACAGCGACTGGCTGCCGGGCGTCGTCTTCGCCACGTCGGTCACCTTGCTGGCCGGGGCGACGCTGATCGCCTACTACGACCGGCGCAGGCTTGAACACCAGCAGATCGCTGAAACCGATGCATTGACCGGCTTGAAGAACCGGCATTTTCTGCAGCAGCAGCTGCCGGCCCTGATACAAAAAGCGCAGGCGGGACGGACCTCGCTGCATCTCGCATTCGTGGACCTGGACGGTTTCAAGCTTGTCAACGATACGATGGGCCACGACGTCGGCGACGCGGTGCTGGTGATCGCATCGCGGCGCATTCAAGAGTGCCTGCGCGAAGGCGATATCGTGATCCGTGTCGGCGGCGACGAGTTCGTGATCATTCTCGTCGATGCCGACGAAGCGCGCGTCGAGCACATCATGCAGCGGGTCGTCCTGTCGCTGAAGGCGACGATGCGCGTGGGATCGGACAGCGTCAATATCTCCGCGTCGATCGGCGTGGCGCGACATTTGACGGGCCAGGATGCCGAGCCGCTGCTGCTGCGCGCCGACACCGCGATGTACCATGCCAAGCGCCAGGGGCGGAATATGTGGAAGCGCTTCTCGCCGCACATGGATGCCGAGCGCGTGGCGACGGCGGAAACCCACAAGAGCCTGCGCCGTGCGTTCGAACGCAGCGAGTTCCGGCTCCTTTATCAGCCGAAGTACGCGGCAGGCTCGCGCCAGATCGTCGGTGTCGAAGCGCTGGTGCGCTGGATCGATCCCCAGCGCGGCATGCGCTTGCCTGCTGAATTCATCGCCGTCGCCGAGCGCACCGGGATGATCGCCGCGCTCGGCGACTGGGTGCTGAACGAAGCGTGCCGGCAGATTCGCAGCTGGTCAAGGCAGGGCTGGGTGGTCCCGGTATCGATCAATGTGTCGGCATTGCAGGTGCGCGGCCATGAGATGACCGCCAAGGTACGCGCGGCGCTGGCCAAGCATGATGTGGAGGCGCAATCGCTCACCCTGGAAATCACCGAGTCGGTCGCCATCGAGGATCCGGCGAAGGCGATGCAGGTATTCCAGTCGCTGCGCCACTGCGGGGTGTCGATCTCGATCGACGACTTCGGCACCGGTTATTCGAGTCTGGCTTACCTGCGCGATTTTCCTGCAGCGGAAATCAAGATCGACCGGGCCTTCGTGCGCGATATTTCGACCAACCAGCAGGCGCTTGAACTGGTCAAGGCGATTGTCGCCATGGGCCATGCGCTCGGCATGCTGGTGGTGGCCGAAGGCGTGGAAGACGAGCGGACCACCCGGTTGCTGGAGAATCTCGGCTGCGATGTGCTGCAAGGCTATTTCCTCGCGCAGCCGATGGATGCGGAGGACCTGCGGAGCCTCCTGCTGGCGCAAAGCGCCTGAATATTGCCGGCGCTACTCTTTTTTCTGTTCCGCTTCGGACTTCGATTCCTGTGCCGCGCTCTGCACTTTCTCGCCGGCCTTCTCCATTGCCTGGCCACCTTTTTCCGCCGCCTTTTCCATCGTCTGGCCGATGGCCTCGCCAGCCTTGCTCAACTCCGTGCCGGCCTTGGATGCGGCGCTGTCGATCGTCTTCCCGGCCTGCTCCGCAGGGCCTTGTCCGGTGGCGCTTTCCTGCTTCTGACAAGCTGTCAGTCCGGCCGCCAGAAACAGCGGCAGCACGACCGCCGCCAACTTGTTTTGGATTGTTGCCATTGAATTCTCCAAGGATGTTTTTGGTGGAAATGTCGGATTTGCATGCGGATGACGCAGGCACAATTCGGCACCGTGAAGCGGTAATGACAATCATGCATCCCGCAAGTTCTTCAAACGATGCAAATTCGGCAGGGTTTTACCGGCGTTGCACTGATGAGCCCGCTGACGAACCGGCCCGCCGGGCACTGCCAAGCCATACCCGGACGCGATGCACGGCAAGCGACAACAGGGCAAGGGCAACCACGCCCAGCATGACGATGCCGGCGACCGTGGCCAGCAGCAACAGAACTGCGGCGGTCACGATCGCGGCACCGCCGGCTTTCCATTTCCACCACGGGCCGAGCAGCGCTTTGAGGAAGTGGGGTGCTGATTGCGATGCACGGGATGCCGAGCCATCAACCAATTCCCATTCGACTTTGTTGGACATCTTTCGCTCCTGAAATGAAGGGCGCCTGGGAGGCGCGTCGGAAAGCCACATGGTACGGGCATCGCTTCACTTGAAAAAGCGATCAAAGGAGATTGGTTTCTTCGGAATAAACTGAATAAGACACTGCTATCCTGCATTGGCTGCATGCTCGCGCAGCAGCGTTGCGAATTCGCCGGGCGGGATTGGCTTGCTGAAATAGTAGCCCTGCATTTCATCGCATGCGTGAGTGCGCAGGAAAGCTTCCTGTTCCTTGGTTTCAACACCTTCGGCCACCACGGTAAGACTCAGCGTCTTGCCCATTGCAATAATGGCCTCGGTAATGGCGCGGTCATCGGAATTGGTGCCGATGTCGCGGATGAAGGAGCGGTCCACCTTGAGCGTATCAATGGGGAAATTCTTCAGCTGGCCGAGCGATGAATATCCGGTGCCGAAATCGTCGATCGCCAGCCGGATGCCCATGCTCTTGATGGCAGTCAGCAGCTTGATCGCCTGCGAAGGATTATGGATCACCATGCCTTCGGTGATTTCCAGTTCCAGCAGGCGCGGTTCCATGCCGGTTTCGCGCAGGATCGTGGCGAGATCCTCCAGCAAATGCTCATCGGCGAACTGGCGCACCGAAAGATTGACCGCCATGCATACCGGCGGCAAGCCCTGCCGTTGCCATTCGACGTTCTGGGCGCAGGCGGTTTCAAGCACCCATTTGCCGATCGGGACAATCAATCCTGTTTCCTCTGCAACCGGGATGAACTGCACCGGCGACACCGATCCGAGTTCCGCGTTATCCCATCGCAGCAGCGCTTCCACGCCGGTGATAGTACCGCTGGTCAGGTCACGCTTGGCCTGGTAGTGCAGCGAAAACTCCTTGCGTTCCAATGCATGGCGCAGATTGGCCTCGAGCGCCAGCCGTTCCAGCGACTGCGATTTGATGTCCTTTGAATAGAACTGGAAGTTATTCTTGCCTTCCTCCTTGGCGAAATACATCGCGATGTCGGCATTCTTCATCAACGTCTGTTCATCATCGCCATCGTTCGGATACATGGCGATGCCGACGCTGGCGGTGACCCGGCATTCCCGGCCGAGCAGCATGACCGGCTTGATGGCCGCCGACAGCAGCTTGCGAGCCACCGCGGCGGCTTGCTCGGGGTCGCTCATTTCCTGCACGAGGACGACGAACTCGTCACCGCCGAGGCGGGCGACGACGTCGCTGGCACGCAGCGCCTTCTTGAAGCGGCTTGAGATTTCCTTCAGCAGTTTGTCGCCGGCTTCATGACCGAGCGAATCGTTGATGAACTTGAAGCGGTCGAGGTCGATGAACAGCACCGCGAAGCTGCGGCCATAGCGCTGCGAAGTCGGTATCGCATGGCTCAGCAGGTGGCTGAACATGATGCGGTTCGGCAGTCCGGTCAGGCCGTCGTGCGTGGCCAGATGCTGGATGCGCTCCTCGGCAACCTTCTGGTCGGTGATTTCACGGGAAACGCCGCGGTAGCCGCTGAACCGGCCTTCGCTGTCGAGCACGGGTTCGCCGCTGACGCTGATGTAGTACGGTTTCCCGTTCGGCAGCAGGCGGTGCATGATCACATCGCGGAACGGTTGCTTCGCCGCCAGCAGATCGCGATGGGCCTCCCATCCGCCTGCTTCCTCGATGTCGAGTTCGGTCTCCCAGGGAAGTTTTCCGAGGAACGTGCCTTGCGTCGATCCCGACGTCTTGCGCCGGCTTTCCATGAGAATGTAACGGAATTCCGCATCCTGTTCCCAGTACCAGTCGGACGACAGGTTGGTCAGTGCACGGAAGCGCGCCTCGCTTTCGCGCAACGCCCGTTCGACCTTGCGGCGCTCCGTCACGTCGCGCAGGATGCCGCGGAAGCCGGCCGGCTTGCCGTCCGGTCCATGGAATAACTGGACCGATCCTTCGCCGACGATCGTCCGTCCGTCCTTGGCGATCATTTCCCAGTCGAAGTTGGGCGCGGCTACGCCGGTGCGGTAAACGGCATTAAAGGTCCTGAATACCTTCTCGGCAACTTCCGGTGTCTGGAATTCGCGGTAATCGCGTTCGCAGATCTCGCTTTCGGCGTATCCCAGCATCCGGCAGAACGCCCCGTTGCACATCACGATCTTGCCCTGCAGATTGACTTCGTAATAGGCGTCCTGAATGGATTCCAGGATGCTGCGGTATTTTTCCTCGCTTTCGCGCAGTGCCTGCTCGGTCTGCCGGCGCGCGGTCACATCGCGCAGGATGCCGCGAAATCCGCTGGCCACGCCATCCTTGTCCCGGATCAGCTGCACCGATCCTTCAACGTGGATGACGCTGCCGTTCTTGTGCACATAACGCCAGTACTGGCTTTTCTGCGAAATGCCGGTGCGATAGACTTCCTTGAAGGTCTTCGCCACCTCCGCCGCCATTTCCGGTGTCTGGTAATCGCGGTTGCTGGTAGCGCGGATTTCCTCGCTGGTGTAGCCGAACAGGCGTGGAAAGGCATTATTGAAAAACACATGGCGGCCACCGATATCGACCTCGTAGTAGGCGTCGTCCATGTTTTCCAGAATTGCGCGGTAGCGCTCCTCGCTGGTCTTCAACGCTTCTTCCGCCTGCCGGCGCAGCTCATCGCGCGCAAAGGCGCCGAGAGCGAAGGTGATGTTGCGCGCCAGGCGTTCGATGAGGGAAACGGCTTCGTCATCGAATGCGCCCTTTTCGCTGGAGTAAAACATCAGCACGCCATGCGCGCCGTTTTCAAGCGCCACCGGAACCGCTGCGGCGGCGGCGATGCGGGAGGCGCGCACCACCGCCCGCCAAGGCAGCGAGCGGGGATCGTCCATAAAGTCATTGCTGATGCAGGGCTTGCCGCTGCGGTATGCGGTGCCGGCGAGTCCGCGGCCTTCGGCGGTCGATTCGTCGACTGAAATGCCGCTTTCACCGCCGATCTGCTCGCGACGCATGCCGGCCGCGGCGACCGTTTTCAGCCAGCCCGTGCAGGGATCGGGAACCAGCACAGCCGCCGTCGTGAACTTGCCGCCATCGATTGCCGCGTCGCAGACCGCCTGATAGAGCCCGGTCGGGGTTTCCGAACGCAGAATCGCCTCATTGGTTGCGCTTAGCACAGCATAGATACTGGCCAGATGCTGAAGGCCTTCGGGATTGCAGTCGAATGGAGTCATTCTTTCGTGCTGTCTGGTCGTTAACGGGGCGCCGGAAGCGGTGCGATTCCTTGCCGGGCTTTGGCGCGGTCTTTATTGTCGGCGGGTAAGAGTCTAACGGATTATGGCTTGGGACGGTGGCCTTCGCGTATGCGTCGGCAAGGAAGGGCGGGGGACGGTCGAGCGGCATTGCGCACACCAAGGGCGCCGGCAGGAAGCGATTGATCGATTGAAGCGATATGCCTGCGCCAGACCGGGAATGACGTTGGTCAGGACAGAGAGGGACAGGGCGTACCGGTATTCAGGCCAGCCGACGCACCTGAGAGGAGAGATGCAATTGGAAAAGCAGGCCGCGTCCCTGGAGACGCAGCCCGTTTCGTATGACTGCGAGTCAGGTAATGACGATTACCGTGACGAACCGGAGCTGGTGTTGCCCTTCTGCACGTTCGTTGCAGCGCCCTGGACTTTCTCACCGCCACGCTCGATATCGGTACCGATACCACGCATGGTGTTGCATGCTGACAGGCCGACGGCAAATGCCAAGATGCCGAATACGGAAATGATTTTTTTCATGATTTACTTTCCTTTCTGGTTAACGAGTTAAACGGACTTTCCTCTCCTAACTGCAACGATGGTGCTGCTTATTGCTCCAGCCCCATTGTTAATCCGCCACCTCGGCGTTAGGGTCGGTAACGTGCGCGGTCGCCTTGCTGTTGCGCACTCTTTTGTTGCAAATAGGCGCCCACTTTGCTTATGAGTCTTGCAAGGGCGTCAATGTTCGACGGATTGCGGAGCGTCAATGCCGTCAATGCTCCACCGCTGGTTGCCAGTGTGCGCACCAGACGGCGCGGACCGATGGCAACCACTGCTCCTACGGCTGCTGCACATAACAGCGGATGCTGCTTTGCCCAATCGAGAGCCGCTTCCACTGGCGTCGTTTGTGTCTGATACCGGCTGTACTGACCGGATGAGCCGCCGGCATTGCCTCCCGGGATATAGGCTGTGCCGGATGCTCCGTTTCCGTGTGGATGACGTGTTGCGTGCGTGTTTGAGTTGTCCATCAGCTTTCTCCGCTATTGTTCGTGGCTCGCGTGCATGGATCAACGACGCTTGAACAGCATGGCGAGCAGCAATCCCGCGCCGGCTGCTACCGCCACCGATTGCATCGGCTTTTCCTTCACATAGCCGGTCGTCGTCTCGACGCCGCGATTGAATTGCCGGCTTGCATTCTCATAGCCGACACTGAGTTGCTGCGTCGCCTGGCTGGCAAGCCCTTTCGCCGCGAAGCGCAGCGAGTTGTACTTCGCCATCAGCTTGGCATGCTCCACGGCAAGCTCGTCGTCGGACATGCCCGGCGCGCGATTGACCAGCGCATCCAGGTCGGCCTTCAAGCCGGTAAGCTGACTGCGCATCCCGGCTGACCCGCCGGGCGAATTGGCGCCCGACGTCGTGCTCAATGTCCTGTCGTAGTTGCTCGATCCGGTCTTTATGGTCGAATCCGACCCGTTGCCGCCTGGTGTTGCTGGTGTATTCGTATCCATTGGTCACTCCTTGACGCAGTTAAATCAGCCAAAACGGATCAGGAGGAATATGTCAGCCGTCGACACCTCGAAATCCGTCCGGAAACGGATGGCGGTCTTTGCGCGACAACGAAACATGCTGCATGCCGCTTGCGTCCCATCCCTGTCAACCGGTCAGTCGGTAAGGACAATGATGATGGAATCAGCAATTGGCACTACGACATACCGCAAGCCCGTGTCTTTTTCTTGCGCATCTGTTATGAAATGCAGCAAAGGGTGTGCCACGGAGGCGGATATGCACCATGGCATCGCAATACTGCCCATATTTCCGGATTTTGTTGCTGCGGGGCCGGCGCCGCCTGCGTTTTATACGCATGGCAGGTAATTTTTGCATCCGCAACGCAGCGGGCGGCGTATTTCATGAACGACCATATCGGCGGTAAGCTAGCCGCATTCCTGACGACATCCGAAAAGGTTTTTCAACAGCAATGTATGCACATACGATTTTGAGGCTGACCGCGGAAGGCAAAGCCGCGATGAAACAAGCCGGCCCGGATATCCCTGCCGACGCGCTCCGCCTGTTGAAGATGATCGACGGCAGATCGTCCATCGCGCACCTCACTGCCCGCGTAGGCGACAGGATCACGGGCGACTTCATGTCCGTCGCCGGCGACCTGCACCGTCGCGGCTGGATTGAGAGCGTGGACGATGTTCCGTCTGCAGACGCGCAACGCCGCGCCTCCGGGCTGGACGACGACGAGGCCCCAATGTGGTCCGAAGCGCGGCGCGCGGCCCGGTTGCTGCATGAAAAGGGGTTTTATACCCATGTCAGCCGCGAGACGCCTGGCGAGCCTCTTGCGGCGAGCGGCCTGAAGGTGCTGGTGGTGGAGGATGATCAAGACATGGTGCAACTCATGACCACATTGCTCGGCGAGAGGGGCTTCGCGGTCACGCAGGCGGCGGATACGCCGGATGTGCTGCAACTGTTCAAGGATGGTTACCGGCCGGACATCGTGCTGCTGGACGTGGTATTGCCGAGCCGTGACGGGTTTTACGTGCTTAAGCATATCCGGCGGTATACCGATTTATCGGATGTGCCGGTGATCATGGTGACATCGCGGGTGGCGGATGAGGATTTGCAGCGGGGGCTGAAGGAGGGGGCGGATGGGTATATTTTCAAGCCGTTTCGGTGGGAGACGCTTTATGCTTGTATGAGGGATGTGGGTGGGGGGTAGTTGGTAGCCGTTTATTTTCCGGTGCCGCCACCTCCGTCATTCCGGCGTCGGCGGGAATCCAGAGCAACGGAGATTCTCCGGTAATGCAACTCTTTCGGTTCTCCGAAGAGACTCTGCAACTCTGGATTTCCCCTTGCAGCGCGCGTCCCGGCTTGCAAGCCAGTTACTGCAACATAAACGTCTCATACTCCAACACCGCCAGCTTCCGCGACAACAACACAAAACTCCCCACCACCACCACCAGCAAACTCACCGCAAACCCATACCCATAAAACGCCGGCCCCAGAAGAATCGATACCCACGTAAACAGCAGATTGAGTACCACGAACGCCAGACAAAGCCACAGCACAATACGCCGCTTGTCCAGATAAAAGAACACATTCAGGATGCCCAGCAACACCACCTGCAACCCGGCGCCGATCACGTCGACATAAAGAAGCGGCAGGTAGAGGGTCGAGATACCCATCCAGGTCAGCAGCTGCTCGCCGGCGATCAGCAGGATGAGGGACGCCATCGCCTGCACCTTCACGATCTCAAAGATGCCGAGGCGGACGGTGGCAACCATGCCGTTGCGGTAGCGCTCGATGGTTTCCAGCGAGCCGCCGGTGCGCACCGCGTAGTAGAAGCCGTCGTATTCTTCGACGAAGTCGGTCTCCAGCCGCAGCAGGAAGATCGCCATGCCGGGAATAATCGAGACATAGGCGAGAAAGACCGGCATATCGTAGATGACCGATGCGCGCAACGGGCCGATGATGGCCTGACTGGTCTCCGTAGTGAACCAGAAGATGAACTTGTCCACCCAGACGGCGAGGTTGTAGAGCACCCCGATCAGCATCAACGACGGATAAAGATACCTGCCGCTGAAAAAGTCGAAGGACATCAGCTTCTGCGCCGGAAAATCGCGGGCGATCAGCACCATCATGCCGAACAGGAGAAAGGACTGACCCACCAGGAATCCGGCCATCAGGCCTTCGAGCTGCCACCGCCGCAGCAGTTGCGCCGCCAGGACCGTCACCGCATAGCCGAGGAAATACAGCCAGACGATCTGCTTGTAACGCTTCATGCCGGACAGGAAGATGGTGGCGATCCAGATGTTGCAGAGGACCACGAAGGCGGCAAGGAAGAGCAGCCGGAACAACACGCTTTGTTCGGGAAACAGGAAGAGTGTAAAGAGCAGCCCGCATGCGCCGCTGACCAGGGTAAGCACCAGGGTGACGCCGTAGAAGGCGGGACCGATGAGATGCCGTCGTTTTTCGAACAGGCGGTCGGCGGTGAAGCGGGTGAAGGCGAGCTGGAAGGCGCCGCTGAGAATCAGCGAGAAGGCGATCAGATAGGTGACGCTGACCTGGAATTCTTCGATGAAGCGGTTCGGTACGGTGAGCGAGTAATTCAGCATGCCGATGACGAGGATGCCGAAGATCGACAGCAGCCATGGCCCCGAGCTGATGACGGCGGCAAACCCGTATGCCTGCACCAGCGAGACGAGGTTGTCGCGCTTCAGGATTTTCCGCAGTTCGAATCCGATTCCGGCCATGGCAATCCGTCAGCGCTGTGGATGCATCGGGCAGCGGAGCGCCTGCGCAGGCACGTCGGATTGCTGCAGCGATTGCTGATAAAGACTGCGGTATTCGCCGAACATCCGCTCCTGGGTGTAATACCGCTCCACCCGGGCGATGCCGGCGGCCTGCGCCGCATGCCAGCGCGGCAGGTCACCCAGCAGGTTGACCGCCGCCTGCGCCAGCAGCACCGGCTCGGCGATGCCGACCACTTCCCCGGCGGCGCCGAGCGCCTGGTCGGCCTCATCGAGTCCATAGACAAGCTGGCGGCAGGAGCCGACATCGGTGGTGACCGCCGGCACGCCGGCGGCGAATCCCTCCAGCAGCACGAGCGGTAACGCTTCGCTGATGCTGGACAGGACCACCAGCCCGATCTTCGGCATCAGCTCATCGATTTTCTGAAAGCCGAGAAACTTCACCTTATCCTGCAGACCGAGTCCTTCGGCGATATTGCGGCATTCCTGGGCATAACCCTGGTCTTCATCCTCCGGTCCGGCGATCCAGCCTTCCGCGTCCGGCAGCAGATTGACCACGGTGCGCATGGCGCGGATGAAGGTTTTCACGTCCTTGATCGGCACCACGCGGCCGATCAGGCACAGCACCGGCGGGGGCGTTGCAGGCCGCAGCGGGCGCAGCGCCGACAGGCGCGGCAGGTCGATGCCGTTGGGGATGTTGCGGGTGCGCGCGGCGGGCGCGCCGTCCTTGATCTGCCGCAGCCGGTTGGTCTCATACAGAGCGACGATCTCGTCCGATGCCTCGTAGCAGATGCGGCCGAGCGCTTCGAAGAACCGGATCCACAGGTCGCGGAAATAAGAGATCTGCGAGGCGTCCTTTTCGAAGACACTGCGGTTGTCCCGGATCCACTGGCTCTGAAACAGGTCGATCTTGCGTTCCTTGGTGTAGATGCCGTGTTCCGACAGCAGCAGCGGCCGCCCGGTCTGCTGCTTGAGCAGTGCGCCGAGCAGACCGGCATAGCCGGTGGAGATGCTGTGGTAGCAGCGTGCCGGTATCAAGCGGTTGGCGATGCGCGCCAGCAGCCATACCGGCGCATGCATGATACGCACCGTCCAGAAGTAGTCCACGAACGACGGATCGGTGCAGAACGCCCGGTACTGCCGGGTGATGTATTCCCATGCAGCCTTGCTGTACAGGAAGGCGGGTTCGTCCATCGCCTTGCCGTCCTGCATCAGCGGCACCAGCGCCTCCAGGGAGGCAGAGAGCTGGCCGCCCGCGCTGCCCGGCGAGCGGAAAAGGTCATGGAACGCTTCCATCTGTGCGAACGCCTTGCGGTCGCTGCGGCGCGGTTTGACCAGTGGGACATTGTGCCGCTCATGCATGTAGTGCACTTCGACATGGACGACGTTCGGCGGCAGCGCATACTTCGGCGGACCATAGTCCTCGCGACGGCTACCGATGAAGCAGATGCCGAAGCGGATGTCGGGAAACCCGCGGATGATCTGGTTCACCCAGCTCGACACGCCGCCGCTGACATAGGGGAAAGTGCCTTCCAGCAGCAGCATCACGTCGCAGTCGCCGGCGGTGGGCAAGGCCGCCGGGGCGGCCTGCGATGCGGGTAGCGGCGCGTTCATGATGCAAGTCTCCGGGTCATGGATGAATTGCCTGCACGCGCGCCGGCACGGTCGCCGAGCCAGTAGCGCTTGACGTTTTCCAGCGCCGGTCCGCCGCCGCTGCTTTCCAGCTCGGCGAGCAGTGCATGCAAGGTGTCGAAGCGCCGCTCCAGGAATGCCAGTTCGGCGTAGTAGGGCAGCAGCCGTTCGTAGGCGAAGTGATTCAGGCGCGATTGTTCCAGCGCGTGTCTGGCGCCGGCAACGTCACCGCGCGCCAGCTTCAGGCGGGCGATGATGAACCAGAGTCCGCCATCCTCGGGATTGATGTCGAGCGCCTGCAGAGCATGCTGCTGCGCCTGCTCGGCGGAGAACAGCTGCATGTCGCCCTGCACAAGGTTCTGGTAGATCAGTTCCCAATACAGTTCGGCAACGCGCTTGCAAAGGCGAAAGCGTTCGGCCGGGCCGGGCGGCTCGCCCTGCGATGCACCCGTGCCGGCTTCCAGCAGCTGCCGCTTTTCGACGATCTGCCGGGTGATGTGTTTTTCCTTACTGTCCAGGATGCCGTAGGCCAGCAGCCGCACGTCGTCTGCCGGGTCGGCCAGCAGGTTGCGCAGCAGCGGGCCGATGGCGCGGACCGGCGTGTCCTGCACGGCGATCAGCGCCTTCAGGCGCTGCTCCACCGGCGCGTTGGTATTGGCAAGTTGCGAGCGCGCCTGTCCGCTGCGGAAGCCGGTGCCCTCGTGATTGCGGTAGGTGTTGAACTCAGGCGGTTGCACGGTGCCGAAGGTGGTTTTTTTCTTCAGCTTCGGCATGACACGGTAGAGCACTGCAGCCAGCGCTTCGGCGATCATGCTCAATACCGGAATGAAGAAATGAAAGGAAAACAGCAGCGCGAACAGCAGGGTCTTCTGACGCCGGTACTTTTTGGGAGCCAGCATGCCGATGGCGACCGCCATCAACGCGCTGGCAATGCCATGCAGCACGAAATACTGCAGCATCAGGGCGATGCTGCGGCTTTGCGAAAACAGCAGCCAGAGGGCGGCGGTTTCGAAGGTCAGCGAGGAAAGCGTCAGCTTATACAGCACAGCGCGTCACCAGGTGGGAAAGTGTGGCCGCCGGCGGGGAAAAGCCGATGCGGGCGGTATGCATGACGACCCGGCTGCCGAGAAAGCCGGTGCCGAACTGGCTGCGGATCGCGCCTTCGATGCGCAGCAGGTAACCCTCGACCGCCGCCGAACCGGCCAGCGGCAGCAGCGTGATGAGCGCATGGTGCTTCGGACCCGCCAGCTCCCAGGAAATATCGACGCCGCGCTTGAGGCGTTTGACCTGCTCCAGGATATCGAGCGACACCTCGTCATTCTCGAACACCAGCGCCACCAGCGATGAATCGATGCCGGACGATAGCCGGATCCGGTGCAGGCGCACGACATCCAGCGCCAGTTCGGGCGGGCAGGCCGGCACCTTCGTCAGTACCCGCCGCGCGGCTGCGTCCAGGTTGACGCCGTCGGCGTAGTAGTCGGTGAGAACCGACAAAAGCTGCAGTGTCTCCGCATTCAGCGCCAGGAAAGGCAGCTTCTCCACCGCAAGCACGCCGATCGGCCGGCCGGTGGAAGGCAGCAGCGGCGCGCAGATCAGATACCGGCTGCTGTCGGCACCGTCCGGCATGCCGTCGGACTGCACATGCGTAAGGATGTCTTCATCGAGGCTGTGGCGCAGCAGCGGGTCCTGCATCGATAGCTCGGACGGGCTGCCGAGCACCGCGGCCGCAGGCAGGATCGGCACGCCGTCGTCATCGAGCGCGTACAGCGCGGCGCGTTCGAGCTGGCAGCTCTGGCCAAGCAGCTGGATCAGTTCCTGCGCGCCCGGCAAAGGCTCGCCGGCCTGGCTGCGGTCCATGCTGATGTCGCGCAGGCGGCTGAGCGTTTCGCGCAGGGTTACCGGCTTGACCAGCAGATCCTGTTCGAGGCGTTCATGCGACAGGCGCAACAGGAAATGGTTTTTGGTCAGTGTTTTGAGACGCTCTTCCAGATAGGAGCTGGTTGCCAGCATGCGCCGGGTACGCTCCTTCCAGGTATCGGAAAACTGGCCGGCGATCAGCACCACGCCGAAGCCGCCGACGAAGAAATTCCGCGGAAACGCCTGAGTGTCGCCGATGCCCGGCCAGCCGTAGCGGGCCATCAACAGCCAGTAGCCGACATAAAGTCCCACGGCCAGCAATCCGATCGACGAGCCGTGGCGCAGCGCAATGAGCAGCGGCGCAAGCCATAGCCAGGGGAATTCCGCCTGCACGCCGAAGATATCGCCAGGCCAGATCCAGCTGCCGATCGCCAGCGCGCCGCCGCAGAATACCAGCACGTCCACCAGCGCCATCCACGAACGGCTGGCAGCCCGCACCTCGTCCGGTTCAAGGACGGAGAAGCGGCGCAGCATGTCGCCGATGGCCAGTGCGCCGTCGTCCGTTCCGTCATTCGTCGGCGCGTCCGCCGACGAACGTCGCATCCGGACCGCCGACAGGCGGCGAAGCAAGGCAATCATTCAGCGGGCCGCGTTGATGACCGGCGCGAGCTGGCCGCGAAGAAGTTTTTGCGCCAGCGCTGATAAAGCTTCACGGCTCCAGCCGGTACCGCCGGCGGCGGATGCCCACAGCACGTCGCCGCTGTTGACGTCGATCACCTGCAGCGTCAGCCCGACGGCGGGTTCGCCGTCGATGCCGACCTTGTAGCGCCATTCGTCGACACCGCCGGCGAGGGCATAGCGGATGTTCTCCCGCCGCGCCCATTCCAGTGCCGCATCGCGCTGCTTGCGGTCCATCGGCTCGAACAGGGTTTCGGTATTCAGGCTGCTTGGATAGCGGGTGAGTTTCGATACGCCGCCGGCGCGCAGGAGATTCTCGGCGATCGATTCGGCGCGCAGTCCGGCCTGCGGCGTTTCGGTATGGTTGATGAAGGGCAGCACCGTCCAGCGGGCATTCGATTCGAGCTTGGGCGGCGGCCCGGCATCCATCGTGGTGCAGGCGGCGAGCAATGAAAGGCAGCACGCGAGTGCGAGGGAACGCCATGCGCGCGAGCGGGAAACCGGGGCGCCTGCCGGTGCGGTAGTCAGTAAAGCCATTTGTAATTGATCCCCAATTCTTGAAAGCCGCGTGGAATGGTCGGTGTGCCGCTGCTGCGCTGGAAGCGCAGGGTCAGCACGTCCTGACCGAGCACGCTGCCGGCCACGCCACCCGACAGGTTGAAATTGCGACCGGAGTCGCGGTTGTACAAAAGTCCTGCTTCGACAAATGGGCGCAGGGCCCTGCTGTAACGCCCGTCGATGACCGTGCCGATACCGACGCTGACGCCATACGACACGCCGTCGGCCGGCAGCCGGCCGAGATCCGTTCTGTTCTCTGGAAGATATTGCAGGAGCGAAGCATCGATTTGGCCGTCGTCATTGAACCGGCTACCGGCGGCGAAGGCGCGCACCGTCAGATTCGGGTATTCCAGCCGCAGGTGGCTGCCCGCTTCCGCTGTCCAGCTGCGGCCCGTGCCGAGCGATGCGCCGTCCTGCGACGCATAACGTTGCCAGCCGAGACCCAGGCGCAGATATTCGGCGCGGCTGAGTTGATAGGTCAGGCTGGTGTCGATGCCGCTGCGCATGCCGCCGATGCGCAGCAGCGGTGTTTCGACTGCCCGCTGGTGGATGCCGATGTTGCCCGTCAGGCGGAGCGCCGAAGCCGGCGACAGCTCGTAGTCGAGCCGCAGGCCGGTGACGCTGGCGGCCGCCTGCCGTGCCTGCAGGCTCAGGGCCACGTAGCCGGTCGAGGTGCGCTGGCGCAGTGCCAGTTCCGCTTCATTGTCGCGCTTTGGCGTGCCGCGCAGCGCCGCCGGGTCGATGGTCTGCGGATCACGCTGCGAAAGCGTCAGCGACATCCTCAGCCCGTTCGTCAGGCGCATGCCCGCCGTGGCTTCGGTGCGATCGACCTGCAACACCGGGTCTTCCAGGCGCGAGCGGTTGAACTGGAAGGCTGCCGGCTCATCGACCGTGAGAATCGTCAGGCGCTGGTGCAATTGTTCATCCGCATCCAGCAGCGCGAGCTGGTCGAACGCCAGTGTCTGCGCCAGCGCGGTGCGGCCGGCGCG
The DNA here is from genome assembly GCF_035944575.1 of Noviherbaspirillum sp. Lineage (GTDB taxonomy): Bacteria > Pseudomonadota > Gammaproteobacteria > Burkholderiales > Burkholderiaceae_D > Noviherbaspirillum. The sequence goes on along the minus strand of NZ_DASZBA010000133.1, from coordinate 25,694 downwards.
CGCAGCCGCTTCGACCCGGTCGTACATCGGCAGCCAGTCGGAAAGCTTGTCCAGCATCTCGTTGAGCTGGGCACGGTCGTCCCTGTTGAGCACCAGGGCAAGATCACCCCAAAGCGGTTTCGATAATTGCCCGGCAAAGCGTGTCGCAAGCCAGGCGGCGGCAAGATCGCTGGCCTGGCGGTTCAGCGCGTAAGCCAGCGCCAGTTCTCGCACGGTGGCCGACAGGCGGGCATCGTCACGTGGCCGCTGTCCGCTGCCCGGTGCAAACATCTGCGCCGGGTCTGCCGGCACGGCAGGTGCGCGGTTGGATGGTTCGAGGTCGGCCCGGTCCATGGCAGCCAGCAGATCCCTGCCGCCCGCCAGGTGCGAAGCGATTTCCGTGGCGCGCGATGGGGCAAGCTGGGTCACGTCGGCGCGCAACAGCGCCTGCATGACGTACTGCGCGCCGTCGCCGCCCATGAAGAGCGGCGCGGTGGCGGCGAGGCGGTCGCGCAGGGCGCGCAACTGATCCGGCGGCGCGTTTCGCAACACTTCCGGCTTGCGCAGATCGAGCCATGCGCGCCGGCGAATCCGCCAGGCGAGGTCCGGCTGGCTGTTGGCATCGAGGCATTCGGCATAGCTCATCAGCCACAGATAATCATCCTTGGGGAAACCCTCCTTGCGGAACCAGTGCAGGGCGGTGACCTGGCGATTGATCGCCATGTTGGCGGCGGCGAACGGTCCCCACAGGGCCGGCGTCGTTTCCGCATCGCGTGCCCATGCGGCGAGCGCCTCTTTCAGCGGCCCGGTGTCGCGGGCAGCGATCATCGTCCATAACAGGCCGGCGCGGAAATCGGCGCTGTCGGGCGCAAGCCTCAATGCCGCGCGCAGGTCGCGCATCGCGCCCGGCAGGTTGTTGCGTCCCTGTTCCACCGCGGCTCGCCCGGCCAGGAAATTCGCGTCCTGCTCCAGTGTCGTCAATGCGTCCCGCGATAGCCCTTGCAGGAAACGATGCGCACCGTCGTAATCGGCTGCGGCCAGCCTGGTGTTCAGCACTCCCTTGGCGAATTCTGGATTGCCCGAGCGGGCAAATTCCGATTCCGCCAGCAATGCTGCCGCCCGCGGCTGCTCAGTGGATAACAGCGAGAAAAGGTTGCTCGCATCGTTGCCGTTATGGGCGTTGCCTTCGACCAGCTTGCGGTAGGCTTCCAGCGCTACCGCATCGTTTTGCAGTTGCGCGGCGATCTGGGCATACGCGCGCCAGAATGCCGCATCGGCGAGCGTGGCCTGCGAGACGGAACGCGACAACTCGTCGAACGCCTTGTCGACCTGGCCACGTTGGTAGAGCAGGGTGGCGATGCGCAATGCCCTCGCCGCATTGGGCTGGAACTCGGATTGCAGGCGACGCAGCACGGCGATCAGTTCTCCCTCCCTTCCACCGCGGCCGGCAAGGCCCGCCAGCAATTCGAGGTCGCTTTCCCGCTCGGCGCCGGAAATTGCGCTCCTGCCGATGGTGTCGCCGTTTTCATTCACGCCAAGCCGCTCACGCAGCGCCTGCATCGCCTTGTCTGCCTGCCCGGCATTTTCGTAGAGGGCAAGCAGGCGTTCCATCCATGCCCGGTTCTTTGGTTCGGCCACGATCTTGTGGCGAAGCGCGCTCTCCAGCGCGGCCTGGTCGAACAGGCTTTCGGACAGGCGCAGCACCGCGTCCCATCCTTCCTTGCTGCCGGTCATGCGTGCATAGGCCAGCCATTGCGGCAGCGCATCCCGCGGCAAGCCGCTCCACTCGCTGGTCTGGGCCAGCCGCTTGCGCCATTCCGCCGCGTCCGGCCGCTGGCGCACCGCCGACAGCGCCAGGCGGCGGGCCGCATCCAGGTTGCGGTTGGCAAGAAAAACCTCGAAACCGAGCCGGTACGATTCTTCGTCGAAGGGCGCCGCCGGCAGCGCCTCGGCATTGGCGGCGGGCGGTGCCGCGGCTGGCTCGGCGGCCGTCGCCACGCGTACCATCCGCACCGGTTCTGCAGCCGGCTGCCGCAGCGATGCCAGCCACTCATAAGGCGTCTGGTAGCGAACCCGACGCATGTCCGGGTCACGATCCAGGAAAGACATGCGGAGCATGCGCTTGACGTAGCGCTCGGCGATGTCGAGCCGATTGTTGGCCTGCGCCAGGCGCACCAGAAAGCGCAGGGTTTCGGTATCGTCGCCGAGGGGCCCGATGTTCCGTTCGGCTGCGGCCAGCGCTTCGTCGGCGAAGCCGCCCGACTGCAGGGTGCCGATGGCGTCCATGAACAGCCGGCGCTGCCGGTCGATGCCGGTGCTCTGCTCCATCGCGCGCAGGTAGAGCAGCGCGCTGGTGCGGTAGTCGCCGATGCCCAGCATGCCGCGCGCCGCGTCATCGTAGAACGCCGCCGGCAAGTCTTCCCGACCGTCGGCGATGCGCCGGTACACGGCGGATGCAACGGCGTATTCGCCGATACGCATCGCCTTGCGCCCCAGTTCCAGCAAGCGCTGGCCTGTCAGCGGCGAGCGCTGCATCGCCTGCAGTTGCTGCCGCAGCAGGCCGCGCTTCGCTTCACGGCCGGGCGCATCGACCGGCTCCGCATAGGCCTGCTGCTCCAGTATCGACAGTTTCAGCCAGTCGGCCTCCAGGTGCCAGCGCGGCTCATTGCGCCGGTAAAGCGGATCAAGCGCCGCCAGCGCGTCCTCATAGGAACCCATGCGTGACAGCTGGTCCGCCAGCGGCAGCACCAGCGCAATGTTGCCCGGCTCCGCCTTCATCGACACCTTCAGGTATTCGAGCGTCAACAGGTCGCCGTCCTGGTTGCCCTCGGCCAGCCGCTGTTCGAGCGTCTTGTGCGGAAAGACGAGCACCATCACCACGCCAACGGCGACGAAAAAACCGGCAACCTCGATTCCGGAAAAGAGTTGAAGGCGCTCAGGCATTGCAGGACACCGCAATCCGATGCTGCCATGTCGTGGTCGTGCCGGGTGGAGGAGCACCCAGATCGAAATGCCGGATGGCAGGGTTGCCCGCTGTCGTGCCCTGCATTGGCTTGCCGTTGACCTGCACCGCGCACCCGCCGGCTCCGCCGAGGGCGAACAGCGCATTGCCGTGGCTGGTCAGCGTGAAGCGCAGTTCCGAACCCTTCGCACCGCGGCTGCGCGTCATGTCGCTCACCGGCCCGCTGGCTTCGTGCAGATAAGCCGGCCGCGAGGCCTCCGGTTTCGAGGAAATCCTCACCTGCGATGCCGCCAGCGTCAGGTAGGCGCCGGACGGGCCGGGTGTGACGCCGGCGATGCCGGTGCTCGCCGACAGCGAAGGCGCGGCGGCACCCGGCGGAAGTCGAAGCGTCCGCAAGGCGGAACCGGTCCGCACGATGATATCGCCGCTGGCACCATCACGGGCAATGCTGGTGTGTTCAAAGTCCAGCACCTTGCGTACGTACTCGGATGCATAGACATGGGTCAGCGGCTGCGAGGCAGCCCAGCGGTATACCTTGTGCAGCGCTTCGATGCCGGCGGGCTTGGTGCCGGAATAAAAGTGGTAATAGATGTTCACCGGCTTGAAGCGCACCGGCGATTCCGCCACCTTGAAGGCGGCGATGACCTGCTCATAGCCGTAGAAGGGGCCGGTCCAGCCGTTGGTATAGACGTTTTCATTCTGGTTCGGCGCGAATACCTGGTACCAGCCGTTCTTGCGCAGACCCTGCGCGGCCAGCGTGGTCCAGGTGGTGGAATTCGGATTGATGGCCGCGTCGCCGCCGTTGAGGTTAAGGAAGCCATGCCGGTAGGTTTCCTCGATTGCCTGCGCGGGAGGAATGCAGTCTCCCGACCACAGGAACACGCTGGCGGTTTTCCCCTTCGGCATCAGGCGGCTGTTGATGTAATCCATCGAACCCCTGGTTTCCCGCTCCAGGTCGAATTCGTAGCCGGGCAAGCGCAGATTGAATGCCTTCTTCTGCGCCTGCTCCTGTCCCGCCATGCGCGCCTGCTGGCTGGCGACCGCTTCGGCCCAGACGAACGGGTGCGAGTAGGAGTGGCTCGCACCCTCCACATACGGCAGCGCGAAGATGCTTCGCGCGATCGGCTCCAGCTTCTCGGTCAGGTTGCGATACAGCCCCTGGCTGGACAGCTCTCCCTCGATGATCGAGACGGTGGTCGGGATGCGGTAGCGTTCCAGGATGTCCCTCTTGATCACCTCGGCGGAAAACGGCGCGCCGGGCAGCTCCGCCCTCGATGCGAAACCGTCGCCGTCGATATGCGCCAGCAGCATGCGCCGGCCGCCCTCGGTGGTGACGTCGGGCACCGGCAGGTCGGGCAGGGCGAGGGCGGCCCTCAGGAACTTCAGGGGATGCACGACCCAGGAGGCGTACTCCGACAACTCCCATTTGCCGACCGCAAATGGCGTCAGCGCGAAGCCGCCCCAGGAGGTCAGCGCTGCGGCGTCATAAAGATTGCCCCGGGTATCGGCGAGGGTCAGCAAGCCTTTGCCCTTGTTTGCGGCCAGCCGGATCGGAACAACGCTGTCCCGGTTGGGGAAGGGCGCCGATTCGAAACCGACGAAGTCCTTGTCCATCGCCTGCACCGTCAGGCGGTCCGGCCGCGCGGCACGGAATGGCGTAATTTCCAGAGCCGCCGCGGTGGCGCCATCCAGCGCAAAGCCAAAGCGCTCGAACACAACCAGTCGCACGCCTTCGCGCACGCGCGCGGCAAGCCATGGGGCAAGTCCGGGGTTGCTCACCTTGTCCTCGAACCACGTCACGACGCCGGCATAACGGCCGGCCATCAGCATGTTTGGTAGCGGAGCAGAGGCAAGGTCGAGGAATTCATATCTCAGACCAAGATGGTTGAGCTGGATGCCGAGCATGCGCTGCGCGGGAGTGTAGTGCAGATCCTGCTTGTTGCCGGTATCGACCAGGACCAGCACGGTGCGCGGCATGACTTCGATGCTGCCGACGCCAAGCGACACCAGGCCGCCGTCGGCGACCCAGGGAATGAAACCGTCCGCCATGATTCGCGCCGCGGTGCTGCGCGCCAGCTCGCGCGATGCCGCGCTGTCCGGTGCGACGTAATCAATGGCGATCACCGGGAGCTTGTAGCGGTCGCGCGCCGTTTTCATCTGTCCCATCAGCCATTCGCGGTCCTGTTCGGGAACGGGACGGTATGCATTCTTTCCGGCGTCGAAACCCTGGTACAGCGATTCGGCCGCCACCGCATACACCAGCGAGGACACTTCCGGCAGCAGCTCGAAACCGCGGTTGAAGATCAGCCGTGCTTCCGGATAGCGCCGCTTCATTTCGCGCAGGATGCCAACCATCGCGGCGGTTTGCGTCGCGCGCTCCGCATCGGTGGTTGCAAACAGCTGATAGGAATCCAGGGTGTCGAGAAAAAAGCCGCGCCACCCTTGTTCCCAGAGCGGCGCGATGATGGTGTTCAGGAAGAAGTCGCTCCAGCCCGGGGCGGCCTGGTCGATTACGCGGCTGCCCCAGGCCGCATTGTCGCCACGCAGGACGTTCTTCGGCAGGCTGGCGTAATAAGGCCGCGACGGCTGCACTTCGCCCAGCGACACATAGGCAAACAGCTCGTGCCCTCCGTCAGCGGAGGCTCGCGCCGTGGCGCGCGGATTACGCACATGCGCCGGTTCGACGACGGCGATGTCGAATGCCTGCAAATCGGACAAGGGAGGATTGTCGCCGTAGTAGAAAGCGACCGATGGCCTGGTAGATGATGCAATTGATGGTGCGGATGCAGAGGCGTGCGGCTGCGCCGCCACACCGCATGTCAACAGCACCCATCCTGCGATCCGCCACATCCATTGCCACATCGTCATCCCGCCGCCTTTGTCCGGATCAGTCGCCGCAAGCCGACCGCGGGATGGACATTGCCGTACGCAAAGAGTTCGGTCGATGGTGACAATGTTTCGGTCGATGATGTCATTAATGCATCGCTATATGGCCCGTTGCACGATAGGGAAGCCGACGGAGCGGTAAGGAACACAACTGCGCAAAACGAATACATGTCGGATCGCCACGTTCATGAGGGCCGACCAAGGAGCTGATATCCAATGTTGATTGTCGGCAAAACTCACGATTCTAACGGTAATGCCTTATGAGGGTGATTGAATGAAACTATTTCATCAATAAGCTTCTGACAGCCTGCGCAGGTCCTGCAGCGCAACCGCAAATGCCTTGACATCGCTTTCCGCAATCTGGTCATCGGCCAGCCATGAAGCGACGATGTCCTCCAATCGGCGTGCTTCATCACCGGTATCCGGCAGGTCGAAGGTGCCAGCCGTTCCGGCAAGCGAATGCAGCAGGCGATGCAGCGCCCTGAGGCTGGCTTCATCGCCGCCGGCGATCCATTGATGCATGGCCTGCTCCATGGCGTCGATGCGCGCCGGCAGTTTTGCAATAAAGCCATGCTGCAGCAGGCGCATCTGTTCCCGCAGCGTCTCTTCGCCCGTCATGATCACTTTCCCCCCGTTTCCCATAACTGCCGCAGTTGCTGCGGCAAATGCATCGGATCGAACGGCTTGGCGACTACCCCGATGGCCCCCAGCCATTTATACAGCGCGATTTCGCTTTCCTGTACCTTCGCGGTCATGAAGATTGCCGGCACCTGTGCCACCGAGGGCATCCTCCTCAGCGCGGAAAGTGTCGCGGGACCGTCCAGCCCCGGCATCATCACATCGAGCAGGAAAAGGTCGGGAACCAGTTCGCCGTCCACTGCCGCCAGCGCTTCGGCGCCCGAGGCGCAGGCGGTCACCGAGAAGCCGCCGACGACTTCAAGTGCCATCTGAGCGACCGTCCGGATATCGGGGTCATCTTCCACATACAAAATGCTCGACAATGCGTGCACGGTCATGCCGTTTCCTTTTTATCTATGGCGGTATCGTCGTGTCCGGGGGCGTCCTGCCCGTACATGGGCAGTTCGACGAAGAACTCGGTGCCGCCGCCGGGCGGCGTAATGAAATCGATCCGGCCTCCATGCTGTTCGACGATACTTCTGCAAATGCTCAGGCCGAGCCCGGTGCCGCCCTTGTGCGTCGAACCGCCAGTGTCGGCCTGCGCGAATTTCTTGAAGATCCGTGAGCGGAATTCCTCCGGGATGCCGGTGCCATGGTCGATCACCGACAGGCGTGCCCGTCCTTCGTGCGACCCGACGCGCACTTCGACCGCCTGGCCGGGCGGCGTGAATTTCACCGCATTGGATAACAGGTTGACCACGACCTGGATCATGCGGTCGCGGTCGGCGTTAACGACGACGGCGGCATCCTCGGCTGACGCATCGTGCAAGACAAGCGCCACATTGAACTGCTCCGCGTAGCCGCGCGTGGCGTCGATTGCCTGCTGCACCAGCGGCCGCAGTGCGCGCGGAGCAAGATCGAATTCCATGTTGCCCGACTCCATCTTCTCGATGTCCAGGATGTCGTTGATCATGCGCACCAGGCGTTCGCAATTCGCGTTGGCGATATCCATCAACTTTTTCGCCTGAGGCGGACAAGCGCCCAGCGCGCCGCCGGCGAGCAGGCCGAGCGAGCCGCGTATCGATGTCAGCGGCGTGCGCAGTTCATGCGAGACGGTCGAGATGAATTCGTTCTTCATCTGCTCGACCTTCTTGCGCTCGGAAATATCCTCGACGAAGATGCTGAAAAAATAAGTCTCATGCGTACCGGCCAGCCCGATGGTCATCTCGACCGGGATTTCCTCGCCACGCCGATTGACGAGCGTGCGTTCCAGACGCCGGTTGAAAAAATTGGCCTTGCCGCTCTCCTGGAAACTTCGGATCGCCAGTTCATAGTCCGCCCAGTAGCGCTGGGGCACCACCAGTTGCGTAAGCGATCGCCCGATGGCTTCCTCGCTGCGCCAGCCGAACATGCTGATGGCGCTGCGGTTCCAGTCGGTGATGTGGCCGTGCAGGTCGACGCCGATGAAGGCATCCTGGGCGGTGTCGATGATGGTCTGGACGCGATTTTCATTGGCTGTCACGCCGGCCAGGGCATGCGCAAGTTCCGCGGTGCGCAGCTGTACCCGTTTTTCGAGCGTCTGATTGAGTTCCTTGAAGGCGGCTTCCTTGTACAACAGGTTAGCCACAAGAAGGTTCAGCGAACTTGTCAGTGCCCTGACTTCGAAATAGCCGCCGGTATTCGGCACGATCTTTTCCGCTTCGCCTTTCTGGATGCGTTGCGCCGAATGGGCAAGCGACCACAGTGGTCTCGTAATGCGGCGGGCCGCGATCAAGCCGAGCAGGGAGAACAGCAATGCCAGGCCGATACCGCTTGCCAGCACCTGGCGCTGGATGCGCTTGACCGGCTCGAAGGCGTCGTCCGTGCTCTGGCGCACCAGCACCGTCCAGCCGAGACCCGGATAGGTTGCATAACCCTTGCTCTTGCTGAATCCGACCAGGTACTCCCGGCCGTCCGGCCAGATATCGGTGCGAAAATGGTCGGGCTGGTCGCGCTCACGCCGGTAGTTCGTCAGCGAGATTGTCTTTCCCTGCATGGCAGGCGGTCCGAGCAGGATCTTGCCGTCCGCCGCCACGATCATCGCCTCGGCCTTGCGGCGTATTTCGATCGGCCGCATCACCGACTGTTCGATCTCCTTCGCCCATTGCCACGACAGATGCACACCGAGAACACCCTTGGCGGCATTTTCCATGCCGCCGTATGGAAATGCCACGTCGACGAAACGCATCGGTTCCCGCCCGGCGTCGTTCGGCAGCAGCTTTGCCAGCAGCACCGCCTCATGCACGTCGCCGAGATAGATGCCCTTGAGGGCATTGCTATGCCATGGCCGCTTCGAAACGTCCGCACCCTCCAGCAGCCCCCTGGCCGCGACCATGACCTTGCCGGTCGAATCGGTCAGGCCGATCCAGGCGTAGTACGGATATTCATGCTGCAGCGATTCCAGAATCGCCCGCTTGGCTGCTGTGCTGCTTTCCGGTGCGCCGAGATCTGCCCGCCGGGCCATGAGCTGCACTTCCCGGTAGCGTTCGAACATGCCGCGATCGAGCTTGTCCGAGGTTTGCAGGGCGAGTTCGCCGAGGCTGTTGCCGATGTTGGATTTCAACTGTTCGGTGGCGGTGACGCCGATGACTTCCACCAGGATCACTGTCAGCAGCAGCGATAATGCGGAGAACACGACTGCGAGGTAGACTCCCACGCCGCGGTCGTAAATGATCTTTTTCAAATTCATGGAATTGTTTGCAAAACGGTGAGGGTGGAGCCGGGGTCGACGCCGGCATCCATGCCATCTGGCGATCCCGAAAGGATACCGGTTTGTGATGCTCTGCGGAAATGTCGTAGGCAGGATTTTTCCGGACTGATGGCTGCGCGCCACCGATCATGGCTTTTTATTCAAGAAAGTTAATCAAATGACTACCCAATCGCTCCTGCAATGGACCGAGGAAGACGCGCCGGAAAAGTCCGGTACGCTGCCCTGGCGGTCGGAAACCGGGGCGGCTGTGCCGAAACGGGTGCGAATGGCGGATGACCGGATGACGGCGGATGCCGCGCTGCGGCTTGCCAGCGAGGGAAGTGCGCTGCTGTGGCGGGGCGACTTTCAGAATGCCCGCCAGCTGCTGCAGGCGCTGGCCCGCCGCATCGACCGCAAGCCGCGTAAAACCGGCAGCTCGCCGGTCGAGAATTTTCATTTGCATCGCCAGGCGCAGGCGCACCGCGCACGCATCCTCGGCATGCTGCTGATTCCCTTTGACGCCGGCTACTTGATTCCGCTGCGGCGCGCTCCCGATGTCCGGCAGGCCTGCCTGGAAACCTATGGTCCCGACGATGGGCCGTTTGCGACATCGCTGCGCGAACTGCTGGGCGTCATCGGTGCGCATGAATGGCGCAAGAAGGGTGTCGAGATTCCGGCGCTCGGCGCCCGCATCCATCCGCATTACGGCGTGTTTTCTCCGGTGCGTGGCGAATATGTGGGCATGGTTGCCGATGCGCCGCTGCCGTCCACCGCGCTGGCGTTCGACATCGGCACCGGCACCGGCGTGCTGTCGGCGGTCCTCGCACGCCGTGGGGTGAGCAGGGTGGTCGCGACCGATCAGGACCGGCGCGCGCTGGCCTGCGCCCGTGAAAACATCGAGCGGCTCGGCTACTCGTCGCAGGTGGATGTGGTGGAGGCGGACCTTTTCCCCGCCGGCAAGGCGCCGCTGATCGTCTGCAATCCGCCATGGATTCCTGCTCGGCCCAGTTCCACCGTCGAATATGCCGTGTATGACCCTGACAGCCGCATGCTGCGCGGATTCCTGGGCGGTCTGGCAGCGCACCTGGAGCCTGGCGGCGAGGGCTGGCTCATTCTGTCGGATATCGCGGAGCACCTCGGGCTGCGCTCGCGCGCCGACCTGCTGGCGCTCATCGACGGCGCTGGCCTGGAGGTTGCCGGCCGGATCGATGTGAGGCCGCACCACCCAAAAGCCGCCGACCCCGAAGACCCGCTCCACACCGCCCGTGCCGCCGAAGTCACTTCGCTCTGGCGGCTTGCGGCGCGCTGAGCGGTCAGGGACAATAGCTGCGTTTTCACTTCACTTCATCGCACATCCATGAGCAACAAACCCGCCCGCACGCTGACATTCAAGTGCAAAGCCTGCTCCAAGCCGGTCACCCTGTTCCTGCAGAAGGTATCGGCCTGTTCCCACATCCAGCCATATCAGGGCATCTGCAAATGCGGCGAGGTACTTCGCCACGCAACCGGGCAGAAAGACGCCGTCGAGTCCTTCCTTGCTTCCCCGGACGGCAACTGGTCGCATCATCATCACCATCATTGATATCCTTGCCACCGTTCAAGGAGGGCCGTCATGCCTGATACCGTCATTGCCTGGCCCATGCTGGCCGCCTTCCTTGTCGCCAGCCTGGTGCTTGCAGTCACGCCCGGACCGGCGGTCGTCTATATCGTCACCCGTACCATCGCCCAGGGGCGGCGCGCCGGACTTGCTTCCGTGGCGGGTGTCGCGCTGGGCAATCTCGGCAATGCCATCGGTGCATCGCTGGGCCTGGCTGCCTTGTTCGCCGTTTCCTCGCTGGCATTCAGCATCGTCAAATACGCCGGCGCCGCATACCTGATCTATCTCGGCGTCAAGGCCTTGCGCGCAGTACCGGCCGGATCGCCGGCGGCCAGCGTCGGGATGGAAAGGCAGGCGCCCCGGATCGGGATGATCTTCCGCGACGGTTTCCTGGTGGCGCTGCTCAACCCGAAAACCGCGATGTTCTTCGCCGCTTTCCTGCCCCAGTTCATCGACCCGGCAGCATCGGCCGTCGCGCAAAGCATCCTGTTCGGCGCAGCTTTTGTCCTGATCGCCTCGCTCACCGACATGGTCTATGTGCTGGCCGCGAACGCCGCAGCGCCCGCATTCGTCAACCTGAAAGGCATCGGTGCCGTAGGCCGCTATGCGACGGCATCGGTATTCATCGGGCTGGGCGTATTCACCGCCGCCTCCGGCTCCAATACGTCAAAACTCCAATAAGGATCCGCCATGCGCATGACCGACATTCCTTTCGGGACAACGGACTGGGGCAGCATTTCCCCGACCGAACACAAGGGTGAAACCGGCACTGCGTGGTGGCGTACACAAACCTTCGGCGGCATTCGGGTGAGGATGGTCGAGTACACGCCCGGCTATCTCGCCGACCACTGGTGTTCCAAGGGGCATGTGCTGCTGTGCCTGGAGGGAGAGTTGCACACCGAGCTGGAGGACGGCCGGACATTCATCCTCAAGCCGGGCATGAGCTACCAGGTTGCCGACAATACCGAACCGCACCGTTCCTGGACCAGGACCGGTGCCAGACTCTTCATCGTGGACTGACGGCGGCCTGACCGCCTTTCTTGCATCCTGTCAAAGCGGTGTCCGCGTCATTGGCGTATGGTCTGAAAACTTGGCAGTCTTCGTTGACCGCCGGCAAGCCGTAAAGCTGTTCCCACACCATCGACAACACCAATAATGAGGAGAATCCGATGAACAGAATGCGACGCATGATTATGCTGGCATGGGCCGGCTCCGCGGTAACCGGGACGCTGGCCGGATGCGCCGGCACGGGCAACGCCAACATGACGGCGGACGGCAGCAGCGTCTGGCGCTCGTTCCGCGCCACCGACGGCACCGAGATTCATTACCGTTACTGGGCAGCGTCACGCAAGAAGCCGCGCGCGGTGGTGCAGGTGGTCCATGGCGCCGCGGAGCACAGCGGCCGTTACGACCGTTTCGCCCGGGCGCTGGTCGCACAGGGCTACGCGGTCGCGGCAACCGACCATCGCGGTCATGGCCGCACGCGGATACGGTCCGGCCAGCTCGGCGACGCCGGACCGGACGCATGGAGCCGCTTCGTCACCGACGAAACCCACCTGACGCAATTGCTGCGCACCGAACATCCCGGTTCGCATATCGTGCTGTTCGGCCACAGCATGGGATCGTTCATCGCGCAGGACTACATGACGCAGCGGCCGAGGCTCATCGATGCGGTGATCCTGAGCGGCACCGCCTACGGTCCGCCGCCGCCCAAGGAGTTGCTGGGAGCGCTCGAAGCCGCAGCCAAATCGGCGCCGCTCGGGCCTTCCGAAATCTGGGCCAACCTGTTCAAGGATTTCAACCAGCCTTTCACCGGCAAGCCGGGTTTCGAATGGCTCAGCCGCGACGCGGCCGAAGTCGCGAAATACCAGCAGGACCCGCTGGCCGGATTCGCCTTCAGCAATGAACTGGTGCGCGACTTTTTCCAGGGTATCGCCGATCTGCGCGATCCGGCGCGCGAGGAGCGCATCATCAAGAACCTGCCGGTGCTCGTCATCCAGGGAGAGCTCGATCCGGTCGGCGCCAACCTCAAGGCCACGCAGGCGCTGCTCGACCGCTACAAGGCACTGGGCATGACGGACGTCAGCCACAAGTTTTATCCGGGCGGGCGGCATGAAATGCTCAATGAAACCAACCGCGACGAGGTGCAGCGCGACGTGCTGGCATGGCTGGACAAGACGATTCCCAGGAACGATTGATATGGCTCTCCATACCGGGCCTGCTATTTTCGGCGGCGGGCTCGGCATGCATCCCTGCCGGGTGGTTCACCGGGCTGTTAAGTGACTAAAATAGCGGCACACCGTCACGCAGGGAGCACATCATGAGCATCGTCACCATCGCCATCGGCATTGCCCTTATGTTTTTCGGCATCTACATGGCGATCGCCAGGAAACGCCAGCCCCAGGCGCATGGCAAACGTCAGGCCCTTCAGGAACTGTTTGGGGAGGAACTCGGCAACCGCATCCATCTCGGAACCTATGTCGTGATTCCCATCTTCGCCGGTGCGATGTTCATCTTCTCGGGCATGCGCGGCGTGTCGATATTCTGAGTCCGCTTCACGCGGCAGCCTGCCTGCTCCTCAGTGATTTTCCCCGCGCGAGTTCTTCTCGCATCGCATCCAGCGCCGCCGATTGATGCCCGTGGCGTGAAACCAGGAAGGTGCGTGCCCTGGCGATTTTTTCCGGCAAGGGATACACCGCAACCTCACTGTCCGCATGCACCACCCGGAGCACCGAACGCGGCACGATCGCCATGCCGGAGCCTGCCGCGACGCAGGCGACGATGGCATGATACGACCCGAGTTCCAGCACGCGGTCCGGCACGATGGAGGCATGGCCGAGCCAGTCTTCGAGCGTGCGCCGGTACGAACAGCCGGAGGCAAAGGCGATGACCGTATGCTTTTGCAGGTCCTTGGGCGTGCGCACCTTCGGCGTGGACTTTGATGTGATCAGCACCAGCTCCTCCACGAACACTTCCTGCGCGTCGAGGTCGGGCGCGGTGAAGGGCTCCGCCACCAGCGCGGCTTCCACATCGTAGTTGCGCACCTTGCCGAGCAATGCGCCGGACGTGCCGGTGACAAGCTCGATCTGGACACCGGGATACTGGCGGTGAAACCGCGCCAGCACCGGCGGCAGGCGGGCCGCCGCCGTACTCTCCATCGTGCCCAGACGCAAGGTGCCGCGCGGGGTGCCCGTCCGGATGGCCGCCTCGGCCTCGGACGATAATTGCAGCAGCCGTTCGGCATAGGCCAGCAGGACCTTGCCTTCCGACGACAGCAGCAGCTTGCCGTTTTGTCGCTGAAAAAGCTTCACTTCCAGCCGCTCTTCCAACTGCTTGACCCGCGTGGTGACGTTCGACTGCACCCGGTTGAGTTGCGCCGCCGCCTTGGTGATGCCGCCGAAATCGACCACCGCCTTGAATATCTGCAACGAATCCAGATCAATGTTTCTCATTTTGAGAACCTCCTATCTCGATTATTCATTTTTCAATATGGCTTGGTCAAGCTACACTTGCAGCATTCGGCATCTTCATGCCGGCGCGATGACGAATGGAATCCTCATCGCCATTGACAACCAACCACCCTGTCCATATGCCCGTGAACGAACTTGCCGCCGATACAGCTTCTTCTTCACCCGTTCCCGCCGCGCTCGCCGGCCTGTTCGCGCTGGCGGTCGCCATGGGCATCGGCCGCTTCGCCTTTACGCCGGTACTGCCGATGATGCTCGACGACGCAGGCCTCTCGATTGCCGGCGGCGGCCTTCTCGCCTCGGCCAATTATCTCGGCTACCTGATCGGCGCAGTCTCCGCCATGTTCGTACGCATCGAACCGTCGCGCGCCATCCGCGCGGGATTGAGCGCGATCGCGCTGACCACGCTGGCGATGGCGCTCAAGCTGCCGCTCGCCGGATGGCTGGTGCTGCGCCTCGCGGCCGGCATTGCCAGCGCCTGGGTGCTGATATCGGTGTCCGCATGGTGCCTCGAAACACTGGCCCGCTACCAGCGGCCGGCACTCAACAGCATCGTGTTCGCCGGTGTCGGCAGCGGCATCGCCATCGCGGGGATGCTCTGCATCGCGCTGATCGCGCAGGACGCAGGCTCTGCCCGCGCATGGCTGGCGCTCGGCCTGTTTTCCGCTGTGGTGACGGCCGTCATCTGGCGTTTCTTTCCAAGCCGCGCTGCCGTCGCGGCGACGGCAGCGCAGGGCAGGGCGCGTGTTCGCTGGACGGGCGACTCGGTGCGCCTGGTCACGTGTTACGGGCTGTTCGGTTTCGGCTATATCATTCCGGCGACCTTCCTGCCCGTGATGGCGAAGAGAGTACTGGAGGACCCGACGCTGTTCGGCTGGTCATGGCCGGTGTTCGGCGCGGCGGCGGCGCTGTCGACCCTGGCGGTTGCGATACTGGTGCGCCGCTTCGGCAACCGTCCGCTATGGGTTGCCTGTCATGTCGTGATGGCGGTCGGCGTCGCGCTGCCGGTACTGTGGAATGCGCAATGGCCGCAATTCCCTGCCATCCTGATCGCGGCGCTCTTCGTAGGCGGGACTTTCATGGTGATCACACTGTGCGCGATGCAGGAAGCCAAGCAGGTGGCAGGCAAGGACGCCACCGGCCTGATCGCCGCGATGACCTCCGCGTTCGCCGCCGGGCAGATCGCCGGTCCGCTCAGCATCGGCGTCATCGCCGGCAAGGACGGCGACTTCACCCATGCGCTGCTGCTGGCTGCCGCCTTGCTGGTGATGAGCGCGGTGCTGCTGGGGATCGGTCGCCCCGGCCAGCCGGACCGGCCGCGTGCGGCAACCTGATTTCGTATTTCATTGAGAAAGGAAAGCCATGAGCAACAATTCTGAATCCGTCATGCAGGGAAATGGTCCCGAGCGCATGCCGCCGATGGACCCCGGCAGCATGGACGATGCTCAAAAGGCTGCAGCAGAGGAAATGATCGCCGGACCGCGCGGCGCGGTGAAGGGGCCGTTCATTTCCATGCTGCGCAGTCCCGAGTTGATGAACCGGCTGCAAAAGGTCGGCGAATATCTGCGCTTCCAGAGCGCGCTCGATACACGCCTGAATGAATTCGTCATGCTGATCACCGCGCGCCACCTGACCAACCAGTTCGAGTGGCGGGTGCATTATCCGCTTGCATTGAAGGCAGGCGTGAAGGCGGAGGTGCTTGATGCGCTGGCCGAGGGCCGCAGGCCGGCAGGCATGGCCGGCGATGAGGAAATTGCCTACGACGTATGCGATGAATTGTTTCGCACGCACGGTGTCAGCGATACGACATACCGGCGCGCGGTGGAAACGTTCGGCGAGCGCGGCGTCATCGACATGATCGGGCTGGCCGGTTATTTCACTACCGTGTCGCTGATCATGAATGTCGCGCGCACGCCAGCCGAGCCCGGCGCCCAAGTAAAGCCGCTGGCGCCATTCCCGCTATGACGAGCCGTTGAACGGCGGCCCGGCGGGCCGCACCGGGGCTCGCCGGGTACGGCGCGGTTGTCAACCTACTGCTTCTTCTTCCGCATCGTCGCCTGTTGCCAGAACAGTCTGGCGTTGCGAGTCGATGAAGCGTGCCAGCGCATCATCCAGCGACGGCAGCAGATTGCCGCGTTCGCTCGTCATCGCGGTATAGGCAGGACGCGCCGCGATGTAGCCGAGTTCGTTCCCCGACACCGGCACCACCAGCTTCGGATCGAGTCCCGCCATCTCGGCAGCCTTTACCGCGAGTTCGGCCCAGGTGATTTCCTTATCGTTGGTCAGGTGCCAGATGCCGCCTTCCTTGTCGATCAGCAGATCCAGGCAGGTATGCACGAGGTCGGGGACGTAGGTAGGCGATATGGTGATGTCGCCGGCGGCCCTGAAGGGTTCTCCTGCTTGCAAGGTGCGCAGGGCCTGTGTCAGGAAGTTGAAGTTATCCCAGGGGCCGAAGAAGGAACTGGTGCGCACCATCAGCGCATCCGGATACATCTCTTGCAACTTGCGCTCCGCTTCCGCCTTGCTCCTGCCGTAGACGTTCAATGGCGCGACCAGATCGCTTTCGACATACGGTTGCCCTTTCAGCCCGTCGAACACCAGGTCGCTTGAAAAGGTCAGCAACTGGATGCCGCCGTTCGCGCAGACGCGTGCCAGAACTTCCGGACCGAGCGCGTTTTCCCGCATGCAGCGGTCGATATCGTTTTCGGCGTCGTCCACCCGCACATAGCCGCCGGTGTTGATGATGGCCCATGGCTGGTATTTGCCGATCGCGCTCTCCACCGACTGCGGATCGGCTATATCCATTTCCTGTCTGCTCAGCAGGCGGTAGGCGAGATTGCGCTGTTCGCAAATGCGGGCGAACGCGCTGCCGAGCGTGCCGGTTGCGCCGGTAATCAGGATGGGTTGAACCAGGCCTTGTTCCTTGCGCTTCACGCCGGAACGGATCGGCGTCGCTGTCGCCGCGATGCTGACCGGTTCGCAGAAGAACCGTCCCGGACGCCGCCACCAGCCCAAGCCCTGGAGAACCGGATGCGACAACATGCTGCCTGCGGACAATTCCCGCATCAGCGTCGCGACGGCCGTCGGACGCGGCTCCGGAGAGCGCACGTCGAACGGTCCGGATTCGTAGTAGCCCCGGCATTCCGTTACCAGGCAATTCCAGTCATAGGAACCGAGCAGCGCCCATACCGTCACCGCCCGCATGTCGACGCCGCGCTGCTGCACTTCCTTGCAGGCATCCCAGATCTCGAGCTGCCAGCGCAGCTGGTCTTCACGGTTGGCATCGATATGCGCTTCGGTCACCGCAAGCGGCAAACCGTAACGATCCCACGCTTCCTGCAGCAATGGGCCGATGCCTTCGGTCGGTGTTGCGAGCGCGCGAGGCGCTTCGATGTCGGCATGGGGAAGTCCGCGGTAGGAACCCACATAGCGTTCCGGATAGCGCTCCACCCGATGATCGAGCCAACGCTCGCTGGTGATGTAATAGTTCACGCCGATAATGTCCGGCGGACATGGGTTATCCGCGAACCACAGGAATTCCGACTCGGCGATGCCTGTGCCGGTAAGGTACTGCCACAGCGCGTGCCCGGGGCCGACCTTGCCGCAGAGAAGATCCCAGCCCAGCCAGCGGCGTTCATTATAGAAATCCGCCAGGGCCGACATTTCCGGCGTGCTGTAAGACTTACCGAGATCATCGGTCTGGACCAGTTTTGCCTGCGGATTGATCTTGCGGATTTCCCGCATGGAAAGGACGACCGCGCGGCACTGATTGATCAGTGCCTGGATGAAGGTGCGCTCGTCCCGTCCATGCGGGTACCAGACGCCGTACAAGCCGCTGAAGCGGGCGGTGGTCAGCGGCTCGTTGACCGGGGTGTAGTACTCGACCCATGGGTAGCGCTGAGCGACCGCACCGGCAAATTCGGCCAGCTTGTCGGCGAAATCCGGTTCGACGAGGCTGGTATGTTGCGGACCGCTGCCGTGATGCACCAGACCGACGATGGGCGTGACGCCCAGCCGCTGCAGTTCCGGCAGCCGCTCGTCGGGCCACGACCAGTCGGCCCTGGCGATTCCGTTCGGCGCTGTGCGCTCCCACAGCACCGGATAACGGATCGCCTTGATGCCGAGCGATGCAAAGCGTTCCAGATCATCGGTGCGGGTTGCGTGGCCGTTGCGTTCCATCTGGCTGAAATATTCGTCGACCACCCGGTTGACGGTACATTCGAGGCCGCCCCAGAGTTCAAGCGGAGGGATTGGATCTTTTGGTAAATTTTTCATAACATTTTTCTCAATAATGGCCTTGGAGCCTTGTGAATTCGGAAAAGTGAGGGGGGAAACTGCTATCGGGAAGCGGAAGTGGAGAATGGGAGTGTGCGCATAGTGTCATCAAGCGTGCCTGCCCTAAAGACGATTAGCGTTTAATGCAATGATGAATTGCCGACCACGCGGATTGGGATGCAAATTCCAAGCCAATGAGCCAGATGTCGAGGTCGGTGAATTCTTGACAACCTTCCTGACAACTCATCGGGTTAAAACAATCCGCTGCGAACCAAGGATGTGACGCTTTATTGACACGGGTCAATATTCTTCGTCGTACCCCTGACGCCAGAAAAACCCCTGCTATATTTGTTTTCGTCAGGAAATATTCTGACTGGCAAAGCAGGCCGGACCGTCATGGAACCGCGTAATGTCCGCCCTTGGCGGCATCCGACCTTCGGCAGCGTTTCTCTTCATCCAGTATTGGCCCACACGGCAAGGCTCGTCATCCATGACTGTGACCCGCGATAACGAAATTGCGATTGACGAGAAGGCGCGTCTCGATGCGCTTCGTCAATACAATATTCTCGACACGGACCCGGAAACCGTGTTCGACGATATCGTGCAGCTCGCCGCATTAATCTGCGACACACCGATGGCCACCGTCACCCTCGTAGATGAAAACCGGCAGTGGTTCAAATCCCGGCGCGGCCTCACCGTCACCGAGACGCCGCGCCACATCGCCTTCTGTTCTCACGCCATCATCCGCTCCGACCCGTTCATCGTTCATGATGCGCTTGCCGATCCGCGTTTCTCTGACAACCCGCTGGTGCAGGGCGTGCCGAACATCCGTTTTTATGTCGGCATACCGCTGGTCAACATCGACGGCCATGCGGTCGGCACCCTTACCGTGATGGACCACAGACCCCGCATGCTCAGCGACGACCAGGTGTTTGCGCTGCGGGTGCTGGCCCATCAGGCGCTCACGCAGCTCGAATCGCGGCGCAGCATCGCTGAACTCAACCGGCTGATGATGGAGCGCGACCAGGCCCAGTTGGGCTTGCAACGCATGCACGATGAACTGGAAGCGCGGGTGCATTCGCGCACGCGCGAACTCGCGCTGGCCTCCGCCGCTCACCAGAATGCCGAGCTTCTGTACCGCACCTTATGGGAAACCACGACCGACGCGGTGCTGATCCTCGACATGGACGATGTGATCCGATATGCAAACCCGAGCACCTTGCGGGTACTTGGTTATACGCCTGAGGAATTGATCGGCAAGGACCTGGCAACCATACAGCCGGAGCGCTTTCGGGAAGCGCATCGGCGCGGCAAACAACGCTATCTGCAAAGCGGTTTGAAACAGCTCGACTGGCGCTCGACCGAAGCCCGTGCGCTGCTGCGCGACGGCACCGAACTGCCGGTGGAGATCGCCTTTTCCGGCATGGCGCTGAACGGACGGCGCCTGTTCGTCGGATTCTTCCGCGATATCACGGAACGTAAAAAAGCCGAGGCCGCCCTCTTCGAGGAGAAGGAGCGGGCGCAGGCAACGCTCAAGTCGATCGGTGATGCGGTGGTCAGCGCCGACGTCGATGGAAAAATCACATTCCTCAATCCAATCGCAGAGCAATTGACCGGATGGCGCAACGATGAGGCGGTGGGGCACATGCTGTCGCAGGTGCTTAACCTTGTCGATGAAGACAATGGCACGCCAGTCTCCCTGTCGCCGGACATGACCGCCTCGGGAAGGCCGGCAGGCATCGGCAGCAGGACCTTGCTGATACGGCGTGACGGCGAACAGTTTTCCATCGAAGGATCGGTCGCACGGCTTCTTGACCGGGAAAGGCATTCGACCGGTTGCGTCATCGCTTTCCGGGATGTGTCGCTTGCGCGCAAGCTGGCGGCGCAGTTGTCGCACCAGGCCAGGCATGATCCGCTGACCGGCCTGGTCAACCGGATGGAGTTCGAGCGCCGCCTGCGGCTCGCACTGGATAGGGTTCAGGTCAACGGAGTCGGGCACTGCCTGCTGTATCTCGACCTGGATCAGTTCAAGGTGGTCAACGATACCTGCGGCCATGTCGCCGGCGACGAACTGTTGCGGCAGCTGTCCGCCGTCTTGCGGCTCAACCTGCGGGACAGTGACACGCTGGCCCGGCTGGGCGGCGACGAGTTCGGCATATTGCTGGAAAGCTGTCCGCCCGATGCGGCGCTGCGCATCGCGGAAAAACTGCGCCAGGCGGTGGCCGAACATACTTTCGCGTGGGAGGACAAGCGATTCACTGTCGGCGTCAGCATCGGCCGGGTGAACTTTGACGATGACACGCTCACCCTTGCCGAAATACTGAGCAATGCCGATGCCGCCTGCTATGTGGCCAAGGAGCGGGGACGAAACCGCATCCATACCTACCTGCCCCAGGATCAGGCATTGGCGGCGCGCCACGGCGAAATGGAATGGATAAGCCGCATCAACAGCGCATTGGACGAGCACCGCTTCTGCCTGTACATGCAGCCCATCATCGACTTGCGTTCCAAAGCCGCAGAATCGTCCGCGTCGCCATCGCATATCGAGGTGCTGCTACGGATGCGCGACCAGGACGGACAGATGGTGCTGCCGATGGCGTTCATCCCCGCGGCAGAGCGTTACAACCTCATGCCCGCGCTCGACCGCTGGGTGATCCGGTCGGTGTTTGCGCACATTGCTTCCCGCCCTGGCGCAACGCCGGCATGCTTTGCCATCAACCTGTCCGGTGCGTCGCTGGCCGATGAAGCTTTTCTGGATTTCGTACGCGGGGCATTTGCCGAATCCGGCATCCCACCGTCTCAGATCTGTTTCGAGATCACCGAGACGATTGCCATCGCCAACCTTGTCAATGCCGTCGCGCTGATGGGGGAACTCAAGGCCCTTGGATGCAGCTTCGCGCTCGACGACTTCGGCAGCGGCATGTCTTCCTTCGCCTATCTGAAACACCTTCCGGTGGACTTCCTCAAGATCGACGGATGCTTCGTACGCGATATCGTGGATGACCCGATCGATCATGCAATGGTTGCCTCCATTCATCATATCGGGCATCTGATGGGTATCCGCACCATTGCTGAATTCGTGGAAAACGACTTGATTCTCGGAAAGTTGCGCGAGATCGGGATCGATTTTGCGCAAGGCAATGCTATCGGCCAGGCAGCGCCGCTTATCCTCGAACCCTGCGCCGCCTGAGATTCCGCTTCAGCGCTTTGCCTTTTCTTGTGCTTTCACAAGCCGGCATTCACCCATTACGGCGAATAATATGCAAAAGCGACATCACCGAGGTTGCCACGCCGCGGTGATCGCATCCCATTGGCAAGCGCAGGAGAAAAGAATTGAAGCACACCATCAACGCGGAATACGGCGCCGGTCCGGCAGGCGGCATGTTTGAACGGCTGCTCGAGTCACAACGCCGCAAGCTGCTTGACGCATTCACCGAATTCCGGCGCAATGATCCGGATGGCTCGGTCCTAAACGTCGGATTGCCGGGCGCCTTGTTGCCTGATGCCGCAAGTCCGCTCGCAGGCGCGACTGACCAGCAGACCCGTTCCCGCGTAACCTTCTTCAAACTCCCGGCGCCCGATGCCGGCACAAGCCGCCGTCCAACGCTCGCCGAATCCTGGACACGTCAGCTCGACAATCCGCACCTTCCTTTCGCCGATGGTGAATTCGACTGGGTTTTTTGCGGAGAGGTTATCGAGCATGCCGGCAACTTCGAGCGCCAGTTCCAGTTGCTGATGGAGTTGAACAGGGTCGCCCGCAAGGGCGTATTCGTCACCACACCGAACCGGCGGCACCCTATCGAATTCCATACCGGCATACCGTTCTTCCACTGGCTGCCGCAAGCATGGTGGCGACGCATGCTGGCATGGACAGGCAAGCCCTTGTCCGCTGCCTCGCTCAATCTCCTGGATTCAGGCGCACTCTATAAACTTGCCAGCCTGCTGCCGGCAAAGCCCAAGCATGACGTCGGCCATAAGCGCGTGTTCGGCATCAAGGCACACTTTTTCCTGATGATTGAAAAGCATGCCGCATCCGCAACACCTGGCGTGGATGCCGGTGAAGCAGCGAGGAAGGCGGATAAGCCATAGCCGGCGGCTGTTGTCGTTATGAAGTAAGGCATACAGCTGCCTATCTTTTGCCTCATCTCGGAATTTGATTTATATGGCAATGTATTGCTGTGAAAACTAATACTTTCAGGCGATAGGGGTTGAACAGACATCCTGGCATTTGCTAACAAATGCTGAAATGAATGCCAATCGATTCATCGTGCGTTAAGGAACAAATTGCATTGCCGCACATCGCACGAGACATGGTTGAACGCATATCATTCATCAAACAGCTCGCTGCGGAAGCAATCTCTCAAGTTTGATGAAGGTCAATGGCAGTACGCCACTCTGCGTTAACATGAAATTGATTTTCCCTTAAAAGGCGTTGCTTGGGCCTGCCGGTCGTTTATCGATGGCAGGCCTTTTTCTTTGCCATGCACGAAAAGCATGTTTATCGTTTAGACATGCGCATTCATTACTTTTCTTAGTCCCGCTGAGATTTGTTTCCACTTTGCACCCATTGCATTGAACTAAGGAAATAGAACTCGGTCTAGGCATGTCTACATCTCGAATGAGTGATGCAAGAGCATGTCTACGCCAGTGCATAAATCTGTGATCGTTCTCATATTGGTAGCCACTACGCTGGTGGTTAGCGAATACCGTCTCAAGAAGCGGGAAGAGCAGGGCAGTGCGCGTACTGATGCATCGCGCATATCGCCGATGTTGGTCGTGCCGGTGCTTGGAATACGCGGCTGAGGTCCGTTGGGACTCCGATCGGTCACAACAGAAGAGGCATCAGTTTGTGATCGCAGTCACATAATTGGAATGAATTTGGGAATACAGTAAAGACGCTGTAGACGTAATATTCTCCAAAGATTGCGGCCCGTTGCCCCAAAGGCGTACGGGTCATTTTTTTTGGCCGTCGCCGGGAGTTTAGCGCAGCCCGGTTCCCGGGCCGGTTGCGGCGCCAGGCACGCCGGATCCTACTCCCATGCCGGAACCCGGCACCGAAATCGGGTTGCCCTGTACGTCATTCGCGCCCTGTGCGGCAACCGGACGTGCGGGAGTCACTTCTCCACTCGTAGAAATGGCGCAGCCGGCAAGAAGGATTGCAGCTACCGCCAATGCGGAATAGGCGTTCATAAATGCCCTGGATAACGTTGATAAATGACTATTGGATTGGTATTTTTCAGACCGGTTCATCGGCCATCCGCATTGAAGGCACCGTTGTTTGAACTGCTTAAGTCTGCTCTAAGTTTCTTGTGTGAACATGGCCCTGTTCAATCACGGGAGGTTCGCCATGTACTTAAAAGCTCCGACATCCGGTCCGATGCCACAACACGCCGTTCTGCATTCACAAGAGCTGGCTTCGCTGACACCTCGTCAGACTGCCGCCAAACCACGCCATGTGATTGCCGAGCGCAGCCGGTCCGACCGTTATGGAAGGTTCGGCAAACGGTAATTCCGGCGTTTTCGTTTGTCCTGTCATTCTGCTATCCTGTTGCGCCTTCGGGGACGTGTTTCCAGGTCCCCGGTTTCAGGGAGAACACTATGACAAAAACTGCAGGCTTCACGATCATTCAGCTGATGTTTGTATTGCTGATTGCGGGCCTTGCCGGATCGTTCCTGGTCGATGCATTGATCGACAAGCGCTGCGAAAGCGATCCATCCTCTTCCTTCTGCACCAACAAAGCAAAGGCGTCCTCGAGCTGACCGGGCGCAGCCTCGCTTCCTTGTCAATCCTCTGTGGTCACTGCGCCTTTGTGACAGCCGGCATCCATTCTTCGATATCCGACATCCGGCAAATGCTGACATTGCCTGCATCGATAAAATAAAAACACCAGTTGAGCGCGCTCCAGCGCGCAAGGCGTTGTCCATCCTTGGTAATGACTTCGCAGAGTTCGCCATCCTTGAGAAGGGACAGCGCGGACTTTTCTCTTTGCATGTGAATAGAGCGTTTTTAAAGCGTTGGAAAGGCGATTGATGGCCTCCGACCGTCTGAAGACGCATTTCTCATCCAGATGCGGCGTCGTGCATCAATACTGTACGTGCATACAGTATAAGTCGGATTGAGCACCATGCAAAATAAAGAAGGAAAGTTATGCTTGCGGTCCGTCAATTTCCAATCAGCCGCGCCGACTCCCGCGAGGCGAGGTACCGACTGGCTCCAACGGCCGCACGTAGGCGGGGGGCCATAAATTTTTTGATTGTTTGCGCTCTGTCTAGGTCGTTCCAAACCGCCGGAATATGATGGCTCCAATGCGCCGGCTTAGCTCAACAGGTAGAGCATTCCAAATGTAATGGACAGGTAGGGGGTTCGAGTCCTTCAGCTGGCATCAATGAACACTACTGCAGCGTTTTCATCAATGCAGACAAAAAGGGTTGACCGCCGAGATGGCTGTCAGCCCTTTTTCATTGTGCTGACAAATTCTTGTCGTAACAGGACGAATGAATATGGCCGGATAACAAGATTCGCAATCGATCTCGCATGTTCCCGTCGACCGGAGTGCTCGGCGCAAGTTGCAATGGAGATCTGGATCCAGCGCGCCTTAAATGTCGAGAAGTGTCTGCTTTCCCGGCTTGGCGCTCGTCTTCGGCGCCGCCTGGGCGATCAGCCTCTCGGCAGGATAAGGTTCAAACAGCGTGGGCGCATCCTCCACCGGGGATGTCAGCCATTCGTCATACTGCTCCGGCCGCAGAATGACCAGCATGCGCTTCTCATCCTCGGGCTTGTGAAATCGCTGCATCAGCGGGTGCCCGTCCGCGTTGATCGTCAACATGGAGAATGACAGCAATGGCAATCCGTTCGGGCCGTCCTGCCTGTGCTCCCAGATTCCCGCAATGCCGAGCGGCGCCCCGTCGGCATCGGCAATTTCCCATCGTTCTGCCTTGCCGGTTTCATACGACGGCTCATAGAACGACGCCACCGGAATAACGCAAAATTGCCGGTGCTTGTATGCATTCCTGAAGCTTGGTTTCGTGGCTACCGTTTCCGTGCGTGCGTTATAGGTCTGCCGTGCGAGCTTTGTATCAGCCCAATGGGGGACCATGCCGAACATCCCAAGCGCACAAGCACGATCACCGGGCGGGGCATCCGTTCTCGGAAGGCGGATGATCGGTGCCATATACCCGGGA
>NZ_DASZBA010000132.1:0-7013 GCF_035944575.1 Noviherbaspirillum sp. | reverse complement strand
CGTATTGTCAACCGCTCGGGAGACGACGAAACGTGAACGCAGAATCTCCATCTCCGATGACGTCTTCACCTTCGTATCGGGCCCGGTCGTCACATCTGCCAGTGCATGCCTTGGTGATCCGTTGTTGTCTTCGATTTCGATCAGGATGTTGGCCTGGTAGGTAGGCGCGACAAGAAACGCATAAGCTATTCCCAGCATCGTGACGAAAAACGCGACACCTACAATGGGCCAGAAATGGTCCAGCACGAACCCGACATGCTTGCGCAAATCGATCGTATCGTCTGGCGGTTCCGGATTCGATACCGGATAGGGCTGGAACTGTATTCTTTCGATCGGTTGGTTCATCGTTCTGTTTCCAAGGACAAGACAACATCGAATCTGAAAAAGCCAATACGGCCCTGTAGTCGTCAGTTCCTGTATCGGGGTCGTATCAATGTACCCAGAAGGGCGATGAAGATTAAGTATGAAAATTCGATGCTTGGCACCTGATCCTGCAGCCTTGTATTCGTTTTATTGATTGCTGCGACGAGCCCTTCTCCTGAAA
Source organism: Noviherbaspirillum sp. (assembly GCF_035944575.1). GTDB lineage: Bacteria > Pseudomonadota > Gammaproteobacteria > Burkholderiales > Burkholderiaceae_D > Noviherbaspirillum. The sequence continues at coordinate 6,469 of NZ_DASZBA010000132.1, read as the reverse complement.
GCGAAATACTGGACGTGCAGTGAAATGCTTCATGTACTGCGGACAAAAAAAATGCCGGGCAATCTCCCGGCATTTCAGTTGTTCCCGATGGCCTATTGAACAGGATCGTTGGATAGCTCTATGCGCACTGCCCCGAGAACGATAACCCGCCCTCTGGGAGAGTTGTTTCCGCTGACGCGAACAAATGACAGGGTGATGTCGCGCAATTGGTCTGGTGTGGTGTTCGCCAGGATCTGCGTCACAGGAAAGGTGAGATGGGACGAGCCGGGATGGTGCTCATGCGAAGCGATTTCAAACGGTCCGAAGCCACCGATCAGATGCTCCTCGTCCGGAGCACCGCCGCTTTGTGGAAGATTTAAATACACGTCGTAAAAGTACCCGCCATCCTGTCCTTGGGGCAGTACCCGTGCATTTTCGACGACGATCTGAACCGATGTATATGGGCCGGCAGGCGGTCCTCCACGGCCGCCTTGGCCACCGCGCTGGCGTTCAATGATTGAACGCAATGCCTGGCTATCGGGCTGCTCGACCGGAATCTGCACACTTACCGACGTTTCGTCTAAACCCACGTTGCCAGCTCCGCCGATGGACCGTCGGCCGCCACCTGCCGACGCCGGGCCCAATTGCGGGAAATTTCCGACCGCGGGACGGCCCGACCCGGATCGTCCCGGCATCTGAACGCGAATCAGGCGTCCGGCACTGGCCTGGGGCGGCAATGCCCGAGGAAGTGTCTTGTCCACGTAGTCGTAACTCAGGTAGGTCGTGGTGTTATAAGCCCGGTTGCGCGGCATCGTCAGATCAGACCGGTACGTATAGTTTCCACTCCAGTACGGATCGCCGATAGGCGGCATTGTCCTGCCGTTGGCAGCAAGCACCCATGCCGCCCAAAGCCTGTCTATCTGCCCATGATGCAGCCAGAATATCGGGTCCATGGGCGATGTCTTCTGCGCCATGTAACCGCCGATGACATTATGAAATTTCCCGTGCGGCTGATACTCGATTGCAACTTCAAATGAGTCGACCGTGCCCCGTTGGAAGTTTTTGTACTTGGTCGAAAACGGCGTCAATGACAATGCGCTGTACACATTTGTATTGACTCGCCCTGGAACGTAGAGAGGATTGCCTGAGGAGGAGTCGGTGAATTCCTGCGGCATGACCGCGGATTTGTAATAGTCCCAATAGGGGACCATCAGTGTGCTGTTACCGGATATCGCCCGCACCGTCTCCTGGAAGTAATGCAGGTATCCACGATGCCAAGCCAGAAAATAGGCAATTCCATGAGGACAGGCATTGACGTGTATGTTGGACCAGTAGGCCCAGCTTCTTCTATCGGCCGAGTTCGTGTTAGCGCGCATGGCGCTGATTGCATTGATGAACGCCGCATAGTCCGGGGTCGTCTTGAAATCGTTCCACTCCAGCCGGTTTCTGATTGTGGTCTGTGCCAGAGCAACCTGTCCGGGTAGTGTCGATAGAGCTAATGCGGACAGAGAGCCTTTGACGAACTGGCGCCGCCCCGCATGTATAGAATCCATTTTGCATCTCCTTGTGGTTTTGGTTTCAGCCAAAGAGCAAGACCGCCGGCCTATCAGTGCCTGCCAAAAGGAGGGGATCTGCACAGGTTGCTCAGTGATCTCAAAATCGAACGCGTGTTGTATCTCGTCCGGTTCCGTTCAACCTACTTTACCTGCACTGCAACTGGAGAATAAGTACATAAATTCGATGACTCGTGGCGGCTTGCATCTCAACGGATTCATTTCTTTGATTGGTTGGCGCTTATGCGATGTTGCACGGCAAGGCACAGCGGCAGACGACACTGCGGCCTGCCGGGACGCACCGCCACGACTGCGCCCGCAGCCGTTCATTCATCGACACTCCGACGGCTGGATGACCTTAGTGAATCGCCTCAATACTGCGCTTTATGTCCTCCGGGATGGTTTTTAACGAGGCGGAAAAATTGCGGACCAGGTGCGACGGGTTGGTTGTCCCGATGATTGCGCAGCTTATATTCGGGTTGCTCAATACATACTCAAGCGCAAGCTCGTGGCAGGTGAAATTTTCGAATCCGGATAGAAAGCGGTATTTTCTGCCGGCCAGGAATTTGCTGCGGTGATTCTTCAGCGCACGCAATAAGTACCAGACGTCGGAAAGTTTCCGGATCTTGAAGATCTCGTCCGAATACAAAGTTTGCGCAAGCGGCGACTTCACCATGATGCCCAACCCGGCGTCTGCGCAACGTCCGATGAAGTGTTCCTGTTCGCGACGTTTGATGACGTTGTATTCGATCATCACGCAATCAAATATTCCCAACGACAAAGCCAGTTCGGCACCGGCGAGATCCGTCGATACGCCCAGCAGCCTCGCATCGCCGCGCCGCTTGGCGGCAATGAGAAACTCGATCGTTTCGTCGTCGAGTTTTTTCGGCATGCCATGCAACTGCAGCACATCGACATGATCGACAAGCAGCTTTTGCAGGCTGCCATCCAGGCTTCTTCTCAATGCCTTATGGCTGTAGTCCTTGACATGCCGACCGCCAATCAGATGCGTACCGCACTTCGTGCCTATGCATAACTTCGCAGAACGCCCTCCGAGTATTTTCCCTAATCGAACTTCGGCATTGCCGCCGCTGTAGTTCGGTCCGGTATCAAAAAAGTTGACGCCATGATCGATTGCGACATCCACAAGATTTCGCGCGAGCTGCTCACTAAATATCTCCATCCCCCAAAAGCCGCCGGCACCAAATCCCAGTTCGGAAACGGCAACACCATGGGAGCCTACTTTCCTTTTGTTCAACGTAAAGTCGGCCATGAATACTCCTCTTCGAAGACGACAGACTGAGCAGTGCGTCCCTCTGCAATGCAAAAAGAACATGAAAAAGACGCAGCGTCAGGATCTCGTTTAATTACATTAGGAAACATTCTTCCAGGAACTTCTTCCGCCAGGAAACATCTACTCGACAGCATTCAGATCCGCACTGAATGCAGAACTACATCAGGCAGAAATAAGGCAACCACATTGTGAATTTGTATTTGGCTTGTCGAGTTTTCTATCCGCGCAGGTGTTCTTGTCGCTAGGGCGGCAGAAACCACTGCATACATCACCGTTCCAGGAGTACGTATTTTGAAACGCATTGCATATCCTTCACTTCTATTACTAACCTTGACCTTGGCCGCTTGCGGCGGAGGTGGTTCCGATTCCCCGACTTCATCCGCGCCATCCTCAAACACGACTGTTTCGGTAGCTGACGATGAAACGGCGCCACTGGCGTTGATGGACGATGCCGACACAGGATCCGATCCTGATTTGTCTGCGGAATCCGGAGTGGACTCCGACCCTGCATCCTCGCCTTCCCCCGAGTCGATGGCCGCCCTGACCGCAGATTCTGACGCCTCCACATCCCAGGAATCGAATGAAGACCCCACGTCGACCAGGACGCTTGCAACAACGACAGCGGTTACTACCGGCACGCATCTTTATGTTGCCACCACCGGGTCCGATTCAAACCCCGGCACCGCTACTGCTCCATTCAAAACCATTCTGAAAGCATCCAAGGTAGCGAAGCCCGGTACGACGGTGCACGTTGCGCCTGGTTCGTATCCCGCCGGCTTCAGTACGACCACAAGCGGTACGACTACCGCCAGAATTCGCTATGTATCCGACGTTAAATGGGGTGCCAAGCTGGTACCGGCCGCGAACACGACAAGTCGAATTGCATGGTCGGTTCACGGAAGCAATATCGACGTCGAGGGCTTCGAGGTCGACGGAAGAAGCAATCCATCGTGGCGCATCGGCCTCACCACGCGTGGTTCCAACGTCGTCTTCAAGAACAATCACGTGCACCACATCGCCACTAACGTGCCTTGCGAAAGCAACGGCGCCGCCGGCATTTCGAACACCCATTACTATTACGGCGTCAACGTCCAGATCCTTGGCAATGTCGTTCATCACATCGGCTACACCGGCTGCCAGTACTACCAAGGGATCTATCATCAGACGACGGGCGCCATCAAGAACAATGTGGTGTACAAGATCGGCAAAACCGCCATTCAGCTCTGGCACGATGCAAACAATACGGTCATTGCCAACAACACGGTGTTTAGCTCGGATGTCGGCATCAAGGTAGGCGGCGGCGGTTTCTACCACAACGCAATCAATGACTACACGCATGTATCCAACAATATCGTGTTCGATAATGTCGACGGCATTCGTGAAGTGGGCGTGACCGGAACGCATAACACCTATACCAACAATCTGGTTTTCCGCAATTCGAATATCAGCGTCCACCTCAAGAATGGAAACACGCACTCCGGCACCATCAAAGCCGATCCGCAGTTCGTGAATTACATACGTGACGGCGGCGGTGACTACCGTCTCAAGAGCACATCGCCTGCAGTCAATAAAGGCTCCGCAACTTACGCACCACCGACCGACATCGTCGGCACTCCGCGTCCGCAAGGCGGAGTGGATGATCTTGGCGCTTATGAGTACAAATAAACTCGGCACAAGTAATCGCACGTAAGCTTTTGGAGGCGGCCTTTGGCGAATACTGCCGGGGCCGCCTTCGTGCTTTATTAAGAAAGCTGCACCTAGACCCTGCCTACTTCACCTGCCTGCCAAGCACTATCGGCATGCAACAAATCATCGTATCTATCTCAGGGTCACCTGCTCAAGCCACTAATTCTTGTGTCCGACAGCCATTTTCATTTTCATCGGCCAGAGTGCGCAGGATGTCGGCAAGAATCGTTGCGGAATTCGGCAAGGACGCTGGACGCCCATGAATCAGGTAAAGCATTGACTTGTGCATGATCTTTTCGCTAAGCGACAATGGAACCAGGGCACCACGGTCAAGCCAATCCTGAATGCGGTGCCTGGGTAGCCACGCATATCCCAAACATCCGGATACAGCCTCGATCACCTTATCGAAACTATTGATTTGCCAGGTAAATGCAGCCCCCCGGTAATCGGCGTTCATGCCGCTTTCCATTTCGCTCGCACAGCCGACACCGACTTGCACCTGCCGGGCAAGATCGGCCGGAGTGATGTCTCTACCCAGTTTTTGCAGTGCATGATTCGGGTGAGCGACAGCAATGTACTCCAGCTCGACAAGTGGCTCGCCGAAATAGCCCAAAGGCACTCTGGCGCCTATGGCAAGATCGACCGATGAGCGTCGAAGCATTTCCTCAAGACGCGACATGTTTGTCTCGGTCAGCTGCACCGAGGCGCTTTGAGTAGTAGCCGAGAACTGCTTTACCGCCTGCATTAGAAGTTGCGCAGGAACATTCTGGTCAACAACAAGACGGACTTCGGAACCGCCGCCCGCCTCCAGATGCTTGGCGAACAACTCTAGTTCGATGGCCTCCTTCAATACGTGTCGCGAACGATCGAGCAGAGCGCGTCCTGCTTTGGTGAGATGCGCTTTTCTTCCTTCGATCTTCAGCAGTTGTACGCCGAGATTTTCCTGAAGCTTGCCGATGGTGTAGCTGACGGCGGACTGGCTGAGGTGCAAGTAATCCGCTGCTTCCGCGAAACCGCCGCAATCGATCACCGCATGCAATATTCGCCATTGCTTGAGGCTTACATACAAGTTGCGCACATCGTGCGGCCTGGATTTGAGTTTGTTGCGGGCCAGCTTCACCGCAGAATGGGGAGCTTGTCCCGAAAATGGATTACTTGCTTGCGTCATTTCAATGCCCTTTGAAAATCTCTATCCGGTTGCAGCCGGCTATGCCTGGCATGCAATTATTTAGTTCGTGTTCGTACGGAGAAAAGCTATCTGGACTCATCCCATTCAGTCTCCTTTGCAGTTGTTTCGCATGGGAATACCTGATTGCTGCACACTTCCCAAATCACTGAACGTATTTTGCGGACGACTTCATGCAAAACCTAAGCCCGAATGACAAGGCATTGATAATCAAAGGCTTTATGGTAAAAATTTGATGCTTCGGTCAAAGCATGTATCACTGCAGGCACATTCTCACCGGCTGCGACGCACGGCAAGAGCGACACGCACCGGCACGCTTGCATGTTGTGAGCCGTGCTCCGGCAAATTCGAATGCTGTTGTCATGACGTGTAAGGAAAATGGGTCAGGCGAGTTCCCGAATATGCGAAATTTTCGGATTCACAATATCGCACAGCACAAAAAAGAGAGACGCAATAGGACACGCCGGGGGAGCGTGAGTAGCGAGCAAGGGGATAGGAATGAGTCGGCACGCCTTGATGCAGCAGAATTCACCCTGTCGAGGAAGGCCGATTGAATATGACAGGAAACGCACTGCCTGAAAATGTAAAGTCTTGAAAAGGACGGCGTGAACGACCCGTGCTTCTCAAGCTCACAAGGGAATGAGAACGCGCCACGCGGTTAACAAAGCGTGGCGCTGTGCCGGCATGAAAGGTGATCAACCGCCGGTGTAAAGGTCTTCGATACGTGGTGCGTTTGCGGACCGGACGGGTTCATTGCCCTTATTCACGGTT
>NZ_DASZBA010000131.1:0-25056 GCF_035944575.1 Noviherbaspirillum sp. | reverse complement strand
TTCATATAGGGTTTCAAGAGTCGATTTCAAGCGTAAAAACGCTGTAAATTCAATTCAAAAAACCTTACTTCTAAGCCACACTTTCCTGCCACATCAACACATTTACATCACTCGCTTTGCAGCGCGTTTTGTTTTGTGTTTTGCGACGGGAGGCGAACTATAGCAAACCATTTCGCTGGACGCCAAGCACTTTTTTGAAGTCGTTTTAGCGATGCGATTTTGCTATTCAAAGTGTTGATATCTTTTTCAGAAAGCGCTCACATTATTAGCAAGTTGCACAGCTACAAAGGAGTTGGTTAGGTATCTGCTTTGCGAATGGAAAGAATGTCTCTTAATTGTAGTAAGGGAATAACACTGCCTACGAACGAAGGGTCGGAGTCGAGACAGGCCAATGCCGTTTGCGACAGACAAAGCCAAGGTAAAAAAACCAAAAGGATTTGGAAAAGGAAACAGTCGAGGATGGTTGGAATTTCAGAAGGAGGAGCGGATTTGCCTGATGACCACTACGTCAGCGGCCACCGTACGAATAGCTGCCATCTTATCCGTCCATGCCCAGCTTGCCACGCCCGAAAAAGCGTTAAGACTCTACCGGTTTCGGATGGCCTTTAGCTCTTGAGCGCTCCCTAGCATTCGTGGCGCGGCTCAAAGTATGCACAAAGCGGGTCAATTGTTCATCTTTGATAAAGCTTGCTGATGATGTCGCAGCCAGCAATGTGGAAGGTGCCTGTGGCCGGGCAACGACGTAGCCTTGCACATAGTCAACTCCGATTTCAGCCAGCGTCTCAACCGTGGCATTGTCTTCGGCCCATTCGGCGACGGTTTGCATGCCAAGATTTTTTGCGAGATTCACGATTGCTTCCACGATGGCGATATTGGCCGGATGGGCATTCATGTCGACAATGAAATTGCCGTCGATCTTGAGCAGATCTGCGGGAAACTCTTTCAAATAGGAGAACGACGTGTACCCGGCGCCAAAATCGTCGAGTGCGATACGCACACCGCAACTGCGAACCTTGTCGATGAAACGACGGGTGTTATCGAGATCGTGAAGCGCGACACTCTCGGTAATTTCGAGACATAGACGGCTGGAGATGCGTTCATTTCGGGCCAGAAGTACAAATGCATCTTGAACAAACCGCTCGTCGTTCAATGACGCTCCACTGAGATTGACGCAGATAAATTGCGTGTTGGTCAGCCTGGCTTCGTTTTCTTCTATCCATGCGAGGGTCGTTGCCAATACCCAGCGGTCAATGTCACCGGTTGATCCGCTGATCTCGGCAGCAGTGATGATGCGACCGGCAGAAACGAGGCTGCCGTCACGATCGCGCATTCGCAAAAGCACTTCGAAGTTCAGCGACGCATGCGGCGCCTTCAGGGACATGATGGGCTGCATGTCGAGAAAAAGGTACTCAAGTGCAGTTCCGGCAGCCAGACGCTCAACCATGGTGAGTTCCGCAGCCCGCTCGCTGAAGACGGTGGCAGTCTTTTCGTACACCACAAGATGGGCAATCGAATCCCTCTTGGCTTCCCTGCATGCACGGTCAGCGGTGGAAATTGCATCCTTGAACGACGTTCCCGGCCCTATCTCGACCAGGCCTATTGTTCCGCGCAGCTGGAACGCTTTGTCGCCGATGCGATAGTGGGTTCCGCTTAATTGATCGATTATTTCATTACAAATCGCTGCTGCCTCGGACAGCGATGTTTCGGAAAAGACTATGACGAATTCATCGCCGCCAACGCGACCGACTTTTTGATTGCAGGTCAGTGCTCCTTGTACACGGTCGCACACCTGCTTGAGGACTTCATCGCCCGCGACATGACCATATAACTCGTTGATCAGTTTGAAGCGGTCGAGGTCAAGGTAAGCCAGCGCGAGGCTTGATGGTTTTTGATTCGGCAGTTCAGCCAGTGCTTTGATAATGACTTTTTCAATACCGCGGCGGTTGTACACCTTGGTAAGCGGGTCATTATTGGCCATGAACCGCAAATCCGTGATGGCCTTGGAACGCTCGGTTACATCCTGCAGCGAACCTTCGATCTTTCCACGCGACAACCTTGCCTTTACCAGGAAGCGCTTGTGTTCGGCCGATGCATGGTCCGTCTTGTTGCCGACTTCCAGTTCGCCGTCGGCCTGCCGCTCCACCAGCTGCGACAATTGCAACCATGATCCCTCATCGAAATACTGGTCCCAGCCATTGCTTGACGGGTCTGTCAGTTTGGCACCGAGCATGCCGATCATAGCGGGATTCGCGCTGAGAAACCGTCCTTCGGTATTGGCGGTGAATAGTCCGATCGGCATGGCCTCGTAGGTGTGTTCAAGCGTTGCCTGCGCTTCCAGCCGCGCTTGCTGGGTAGCGCGAATCTGCTCGGCAATGGCAATGGCGGCTAGCAGACTGGACGATAAAGCCGCCGTAACGCTGTTGATCGAGCCGATTAAGACCTTGTATCCGAGAGCCGCACCAATGATTTCAAATACGCTGCCGAGCAAAGAAACTCCCAGCGATGCTGCGTACCAGATTGCGGTGGAGGACGGCGCAATGACCAAAATGCGGGTGAGGAGAAACACGAGAACGGCGGCTAGAAGGCTGGCCGCTGTCCAGTAAATCGGCAAAAATGTTTGATACGACATCGTCATGGACATGACCAGCAGCGGCACACATGTCCACTGGGCATAGTGCAGAAGCGATGCGTAGCCCACTTTGTCGAGATGGGTGCGGAACAGCGTCTTGAATAAGGAGATGGTTAGCGTGAAATACAGCGCCAGCGTGAACAGCCGACCTTGATAAAGCCACTGCGCCGGAATGGTGCGCCCCAGCCATTGAGTATCCCATCCTCCTGATAGAGCCGCCATGCGAAGAGAAACGATGAGCCATGCCGCGAAGAGAAGATAGGTGCGCTCACGATTGATGTATGCAGTGATGGTCATGAAGAGCGCCAGCATGACCAGGCCGCCGTCCATGAGTCCTGAATCCCTGAAAAACTCTTCCGTATTCATGCGAAGCGCCGACGCTGGCCACTGCGATGCGGAGATGCGCGCCGGCCCGACGAAGGAGGCATGGCAAATGATATGTGCATCGGTATTGTCAGGGTCGAGCGCAAGCGCAAATCCGCCTTTGGCGGGCGCCATCTTGCCGCTAATGCTCGAGCGGCTCGCGGCACCGAGTTCGAAACGAGCTTCGGCATCCCAACAAGCCATGCTGTGCGTGTGCCGCGATGGGAACTCCACTGTGGAAGCCCGACCGTCCGGCAAAGGGGGAACGGTGAAGCTGAACCAGAAAGGAGATTCGGAGAGTTCTGTATCGTAGTAAGCCACGTCGCGCAACTTGCTCAATTGAGCCGACGCTTCGTCAAGGGTGATTGGTGAATTGCCTTCAGGCAGAACGCGTATGGTCAGTGGATATGCGTCTCGTTGCGGCTGGTGTTTTTCCCACGCGACTAGAGCAACGACGGAAATCAGCAGAATCAGGAATGACAGAACATGGCTTGATGTGAATGTCAGCGTTCGATCCAGAAAACGATGCAATCGTGTGCCGCAGTGTTGTCTGCCTGTAGATGAATCGTCCATGTTCGACCGTTTTACGTAGCCACGAATGATTGTCCAAGTAAGAACTTGCTGCCCTCATGCACCGGTATCTGAATCGAACGACAGACACGGAAAATCAAGGCAGCAAAATGTTGCGGAAAATCAATAATATACGTTTCCGTATGGACGTGCCATTTTTATTACGCTTCTAGGGCATTTCTGACCAAAAACTCGTTGTTTACACGAATATCTTCATGAAACGTTCGGAAAAAGAAGTTATAGAGCGGATGGTTAGCCTTGTGCCAGCGAGGTTCGATCTGTCCGATCTCGATCGACATGATCCGATGCGGCATATTGTTGGCGTGCTTGAGGGGCACATATCCTAAACCGGGGAACACCTCGTCAAACATCAGCCGCTCGTATTGCCGGTCGATTGGCGAGCGGCCTGCGACAACGATCCATTCAATTCCGGTTTGAAAGCAATAATGCAGTCCTGCCTTGAACAAGGCGGCGGTGACAAGCCGTCCCGCCTGACTGCCGCTGACGCCGAGGCGGGTAGCCTCGCCGAGCGTTCTGCCCGAAAGCCAGTCAGGCAAAGTCACGGACTGTTCAAGCGGGAGTGGCTTGCCGATATTGGTTTGGAGCCGCATCGTCCCGATGGGAGAGCCGTCAAGCTTGGATTCAGCGAGCAGGATGATGACGCCCTCTTCCTTGTCGATCGGTTCAGGCGACTTGAGCTTTTCAGCAAACGCCGGTACATGCCTCTGATAAGCCGCGTGCCGAATGTTAACGGCTTTTTGCAACTCGTCATCGTTGTCTACCAGCTTGACTGTAAAGGGCAGCTTCTCTTCTTTCATCGCATATTCAGGAAGAACACCTTGGTGCTGCATGTTTGATTCAGCATAAGCGCGAGTCGTGGCGCTAAGCGATAGATCGTTCATTGCATGACTCCTAAAGAAAGCACTACTTTCAGAAAAGAGATTCCAGTCGCAATGGGAGGCACGTTTGGTTTGCTGACCGGCTCAAGCCGCGAACCGAACATCATAATGATTGACGGCAAGTCAATTATTGCACTTTATATAAGTTGCCGATAAAGAAATATTGCTAAATGGGCACAATGAAGGAAAAATTTACAACTAAATTTCTTCGTATTAACTTTTTGACGGCATTTGGCGTGTCAAGGCGGCCGCAAACCACTTTTTGACGGAGAAGCTAGTTAAAGGAAGGGGAATTGACGAGCTTTCGCAAGAGCTAAAAGCTCATATTGCTTGGAAAAGTGGGGCGAGGATGAAAGGCAAAGGTGCTGAACCCACGACCAGCAACGTTGCCGGTGCGTCGGCAACGGTTGCATGGATTTCGTGCTGTTCGGCGAAGCAGTAAAGCGGAAATATTTTACAACTCAGTGTTGGGTGGGCTGCTTGCCTGTACTGGGACGAGTAGGCGGTACTGGAGCGGAAATGTCCTCCAGAGTGCTGTCCGTCTGAGCGGCTTGCCGCGTGGCCAGGTCGCCTAACGACACCACGCCGGTCAGTTCCATATTCCGGCTGACGACAGGCAGCCTTCTGATTTGCTGGTCACCCATCTGCTGAAGTACTTCCCCAACGGTTTGATCCTCAAAACACCACAGGACCTGATCGGTCATCACATCCGAAGCGCGAACATCGGAAGGTGATTTACCTTCTGCGACGGCCCGAATGGTAATGTCGCGGTCGGTCAGCATGCCAACCAGACGTTTGCCATCACATACGGGCAGTGCTCCAACATTCAAATCACGCATCATTTGCGCCGCTTGCGTCAAAGTGTCGTCCGGCGATAGCACTGAAACTTCACGCGTCATGACTTCTGAAATCGGTTGCATGGTAGTCACCTCAAGGTTGCTGAAAAGACCATAAATCCACTTTGAACGCATGGCCGCGGCTAGAGTTTCAAGTATTCGATATTTCTTCTTTGTGGCTCCCGGTCCAGTGGCGCGATCGGGCGGCCAATTTCCTGACTACGCTTGTAGTTTTTACGTGTCGGTTATAACGGGCACAATCAACCGATCCAGTAACGTTCGCTCTTCGGCAATGAAATCGGTGCGGTCGGGAAAATAATCGACGCAGCTATCGTTATTCACTCTTTGCAGGGGGAGCAATATAGGTATCTGTTGCATGTGCCTAAGTTTATTCATGAATGATTTTCTGGCACGTTCGATGCATGACGGTCTGCTATAGCAGCTTCGTTCATTTACGGGCACCGGCTACAGCTACCATCTAGAGACATCATCATGAAACTTTCAAACATACGGATTGCTGCCCAACACGCATCGATCGCCATTGCGGTTGTCGCCCTGCTTGCTTGTGGCGGCGGCGATGAAGACAACACCACAACAACGGGCAACAGTACTCCTTCTTTACCGGCGGGTGCCACCGGGCCCGGTCTTACGGGGGGCGCGGGTTTTGGAGCAGGAACGCCCGGCAGCGGCAACGTCGGCACTGGCGTTGGCTCGACGGGGATTGGCACGACGGGCGTCGGAACGACCGGTACCGGGAACATCGGTACGGGCACCGGCGGACTCGGTACAGGTACAGGCGGGCTGGGTACGACAGGCGTGGGCACAACGGGTATGGGTACGGTGGGAACCGGTACGGTCGGCACAGGAACGATAGGAACAGGCACGACAGGCGGCAGCGTCGGCGGATCGGTCGGGACCGGTGCCAGTGGTTTCGGGATATCCGGTTTTGGAACAAGCGGCTCCGGCACAGGCGGATTTGGAAGCTCGGGTCTCGGTACTTCAAGCTCCGGCTTCGGGACGGGAACATCGTCGCTGAATACGTCCGGAACGCGCTTCTAGAGGTGCCAACAGAGGAGCCACGCAAGCGATTGCGTGCTCAGCGTTAAAATCTGGCGGAAGGGAGTGGGAGTCGAACCCACCAGACACGCCTTGCGCGCCTCGCCGGATTTGAAGTCCGGGCGCTCCACCGGGATACGATTCCCTTCCTCTTGCTTTTAACTTGGCTGCGACCGAACGCAGGTATTTATGAAACAATGCTCCGCACCCCGCCAGCATACCGCGTGATGCGAACACGATCCATGAATTCCAACACTTCTATGGTTACATTTCGTCCTATGCCGGACCGGTCGCGGTACGTGGCAGCATCGAATACGCCACGATCGGACTCACGCGCCAATGCGACAGCCACGTCGACAAGCTGATCCACGGTGGCCGGCAGGAAGAAGCGGTTTTTGGATATCCGCACCAGATGCCCGAGATGGCTGACTCTCTCCAGGAAGTCGAGAAGCGGCGCCAAATCCATGCCCATTTCCTTTGCAAGTTCACCAGCGGCCAATGCACGCAAACCGGCCTCGCGCAATAGCGTGCCGACACTACCCAGCAGCGCTTCGTCGGATTCGGTTAATCGTGGCCGATGATTGGCAAGGCGGAAGCAAATGCCATCGCGCGCGACGTCCCCTTCTTCGTTCAATGATTTCAACGCGGCACGCCAAGCCGGCGAAAGCGTACGCATCCCGAGTAATTCGGCAAGCGTCGCTTCCGGAGGACCGACAGCCTCGGGCCGTTCGACATGAAAGCTGCGAAGGGCTGCTTCCAACTGATGCCGCATGTCTTGCCAGCGTCCGGACGGCAAGGCGAACACCGTGCTGGCATGACTGTAGTGCACAAGGGAAAACGGCGCCGTCAGTCCAGACATTTCTTCTTCCGTGAGATTCCATGTCAGGGCGAATGACTCGATCGCTACCCCCTCCGCTTGCGTGGCAAGCAGGTTATCGAGGCTCTCCCCCGGTTTGTCTTTCGCCATGGCGGCCAGATACGCAAGCCGTTCCGGTTTCGTCCTTCCGCGCGCCGGACTGAAAGGATCAAGTGCAAATCCACCCGCGATCGTATGCTGCGCTGACTGGTCGCGCAGGATGAAGCGGTCACCGCGCAGAATGTGGATCGGCTCATCAGCGACGATCTGCGCCAGCGCCGATTTGCCCGGTACGATAGGATGCCCTTCCAACAGCGCCACGCGGGCGCTTATCGAAGCCGTACCGCAATGCAAATGTACCGGTGTCCAGTGCGAGAGGGGTTTTTCCCGAGACGGGAGCACGGTTATGCGTGCGTCGAAGCGCAGTGTCACCACGTGAGCGCGTGGCGCGACAATCCAATTGCCACGCTCGATGGCTGCACGCTTCAAATCGGCCCCTGACAGATTGAGCGCGCAGCGCCAGCCTTCGTTTGCCTCGCCCGCAACACGATTGTGCACATGAATGCCACGGACCCGTACCGGGATTCCTTGCGGCGCGACCAGCACCTGGTCGCCGACACAAACCGTACCGGAGGCTGCTGCACCGGTGACCACCATTCCGGCTCCGGTCAGCGTAAAGCAACGGTCGACGGTGAGTCGAAAATTCCCCCCCGCTCGCCGTGGCGGCAAGGCTAGCGCAACGGATGCAAGATATGTCCGTAGCGGATCCAATCCAATTTCCAGCAAAGCGGCGACCGGGAATACAGGCGCATCGCGCAATGCCGTCGTTGCCAACATAGTCATCAAGTCCGCGCGAACCTCGTCGATGCGAGCCGGCGAAACACGGTCGACCTTGGTCAATGCCACCGCGCCATGCCTGATGCCAAGCAGGTCGAGTATGGCCAGATGCTCAAATGTTTGCGGCATCGGACCGTCGTCTGCAGCGACCACCAGCAACGCAAAGTCCACCGCGGCGACACCGGCGAGCATGTTCCGTATAAAGCGTTCATGCCCCGGCACATCGACGAAGCCGATCGGGATGCCGGTGCCGAGATCGGCGTACGCAAAGCCGGGTTCGATCGACATGCCGCGCAGTTTCTCTTCCTTCAGCCGGTCGGTATCAACACCGGTAAGTGCCTTTACCAGCGATGTCTTGCCATGATCGACATGTCCGGCGGTGGCGATGATCATCGGCTGGCCTCACCCGTGAAGAGCGCACGGAACTCTTGTTCGTCCTCAAGGCAGCGCAGGTCGAGCAGGAAAGCGCCTTCCGCAATGCGCCCGATGACTGGCACAGGCAGTGCGCGGAAAGCAGCCGCAATCCCGTCGAGCGCCCTACCCGACGCGCGCTTGCCGCCTTGCGGCACGATTCGCAGTGCCATGCTGGGCAGCAGGTCTATCGGCAATGAACCGCTGCCGATCTGGCTTTGGACGGGTATCGTGTCGACCACCGCTCGGGCGCCAAGCCATTTTGCTACCAGGGACACAACCCGCTGTGCTGATGCAGCGATGGCATCCGGATGACGCGTGAGCAGCCGGATCACCGGAACCCGCTGGGCCAGCCGGTCAGGATCGGCATACAAGCGCAACACGGCGTCCAGCGCAGCGATGGTTAGCTTGTCGCATCGCATTGCGCGCTTCATGGGATTCTTTTTGATGCGCGCCACAAGGTCCGCGTGTCCTACGATGACGCCGGCCTGCGGACCACCGAGCAGTTTGTCGCCGCTGAAGGTAACGAGATCGGCTCCATGGGCCAGCGTTTCTGCAGGCGTCGGCTCATGGGGAAGTCCAAAGCGTACAAGGTCGGTGAGCGTTCCACTGCCGAGGTCTACGACGAACGGCAGCGTGTTTTCCTTTGCCAATGAGGCGAGTTGCGCCTCCGGCACGGCGGCGGTGAAACCCTCTACCCGGTAGTTGCTGGCGTGCGCCTTGAGAAGCAAAGCGGTGCGCGGACCAATCGCTTCCCTGTAATCGGCAAGATGGGTGCGGTTGGTCGTGCCGACTTCACGCAGCTTGCAGCCGGCGCGAACCATGATGTCGGGGAGGCGAAAAGCACCTCCGATTTCGACCAGTTCGCCGCGCGATACGATGACCTCCCTTCGCGGTGCGAGCGTGTTCAGTGTCAGCAGCACGGCGGCGGCATTGTTGTTGACCACCGTGGCGGCTTCAGCGCCGGTCAGCCGGCACAGCCAGCTTTCCACATGATCGTCGCGGTCGCCTCGCTTGCCCGTTGCCAGGTCGAATTCAAGATTCGTTGCGCCGGAGGCGACCTTGACGATCGCTTCGATCGCTTCGGGCGGCAAAGGGGCGCGTCCAAGATTGGTATGGAGAACGGTGCCGGTAAGGTTGAAAACTTTTTGCAGCGAAGGTGCCATGATTGCCAGCGCCCGACCAGCGATGCCTGCGGCAATATCGATGTCGGCGCCGACCTCGCCCGCCAAGCGCCGGGCGGCAAGTTCATCGCGGACCGCGCCAAGAACCACCGCGCGGCCGTGTGCGGCAACCAACGCTTCGATTGCCGGCCAGCGGAGAACGCCGTCGACCGACGGCAGATGAATGCGGTGAGGTAGTCCTACCGCGCTCATGCTTTGCCAACACACTGATCAGGTCGAGGTGATACCCCGCAGGATCGACTCGAGAGCCTGATCCGCCAGCGCGCGCAATTCGTCATCGGTGCGGTCCTGGATCGGATGCCGCACGAACACCATTGCGGGATCGAAACCCAGCACTTTGGACTGCAGTGCGGCAGCCTGCTCGAATTCGGTGGATGCAATCGCAACTCCCGGAATGCCTCGACTTTCGAGGTCTGCAATGTCATGCATACAGCACGACGTGCAAGACCCTCAGTCGGCCAGTCCTTCGATGACGACATGGCACTCGGACGCAATCTGCTGCTTGAGCGCAGTGGGTGCGACGCGGGTGAAGGTCGGCTTGCGATAGCGCTTGACACTGACGCCGCGCGCCGAAAGCTGGTCGCTGATCCGGTCGAGGAAGACGTTGCCGCGCGCCTTCGAAATATCCAGGATGCCGACCGTGAGATCGGACAGATCCGCAGGGCGTGACAGCAGCGCTCGCATGGCGGGCGACCGTTCCGCCGTCGGATCGAGAAGGATGGTGGGATCTTTCATTCAAGAATCTCCTTGGTTACAGGTATTGAACCGACCGGACCGGAGGCGGCCCAGCCGGCAATGACAGCGGAAAACAACCCAGCCGTTCCGCCGGCGCGGACGATCAGCAGCCCGCCAGGGCGGAATTTCGGGACCATCGTCCCGGCCACGGCAGCGGGCAAACCTTCCGTAATACCGCCTGCGCCAACGACCATGTCGTCGCCGGGCAATAGCAGCAGGCGTTCCAGCTCTTCGCGCAGCCGCGCTTTCGACCAGCCGGCTTCGGTGAACACGCGACAGTGTTCCGGCGATACGACGAGCACCGCGTCGCCGGCCATCGCCAGCTTGGGATGATCTACCGCGCGCAGGGACAATGCAAAGCTGCGCGCGAGGGATTCAGGGGTGCGGGATTTCTGATCGACGATACCTTGTACGCCTTCGCCGGCAAACAGCGTAACCGTCGACGCGCCGCGGGCGAAACCGCGTTCCACTGATAACGGCTCCCATGCATCGTCTTCCGCTTCGGCAAAGCAGAATGTGTATTTGCCCGGCGTGCCGAGGGTGGCGCGATCGAGTTCGCCGGGGCGTCCGCCGCCGACATTACGGATCACCAGCTGCAAGGCGCGACCGATGGTTGCATTGGCGCGATTACCCTGCCCTAGTGCGTTGACACCGGAGTTCATGCCGATGGCCTTTGTCTTCGGTCCGTTCACGATGACGAGCGGGCCGGCGAACATCGTGGTGCACAGGATGCCGTGCATCGCAAACTCGTCGATCAGGGCTGCCTCGACTGCCGCGAGAACGACCGGCATGTATTCGGGCTTGCAGCCGGCCATGACGGCATTGATGGCGACCTTCTCGACCG
The DNA here is from genome assembly GCF_035944575.1 of Noviherbaspirillum sp. Lineage (GTDB taxonomy): Bacteria > Pseudomonadota > Gammaproteobacteria > Burkholderiales > Burkholderiaceae_D > Noviherbaspirillum. The sequence goes on along the minus strand of NZ_DASZBA010000131.1, from coordinate 13,836 downwards.
TGCATGCAGCGAGGTCGGGCGGAACCATTCCGATCACTTCGTCTGGCGCACGCATCGTTCCGGACAGCATGCGCAGCACGCGCTCGCGCGTCGGCGGGACGACCGGCAGCCCGTCAGTCCAGCCTCGCTCAAAGCAGACTTCCAGCAAGTCCTCCGATCCGGCGATTTCCACCGGGCGGGACGTGAATACGGTATTACCGAACCTGATCGCCAACTCTTCCGCGATGCCCGGTTCGAGCGTCTTGGAGCCGCACCCCGGGCGCACCGGCGGCAAGTCCTTCCCCAGGCCGTCATGTCCGGTCAGGCGCTGCCAGTCCTCGCGGTGCCATCCATACGTCCGTTCCAGCTCCACGCCGTTCTCCATGCGGATAAGGGTGGGTACGACTTCGACGTTCAGGCGATAGGAGTACTCCAGCGTATCGTCGAGGATGACCGTGTCGAGCCCGGTGGCGTAACCGGGATCATCCTGCACATAGACCGTCACCGGCTTTCCACCGTGCGCCAAGTCGCGCAGCAACGGCTCTACCAGCATGCACGTGGGGCATTCACGCTTGGCAATGACGACGAGGCCGTCCGGCGGAGGATTGTAGGAATTCATTTCAATGACTGTATCCGGCTAATGGCAAAGTGGCCGTCGTGTCCAGTACGCGACGGGACACCTCAACCGATGGATACCGGGTGCAGGCACCGTGGCACCGAACCGGTTTGAGCTTCACCTGTACGAATGAATCTCCAGATCATACTTGACAATGCCGCCACTCGCCTTGCGCCTGAATTTCTGCCTCTTATCGAACGGCACTAATCCGGGCATTCATTGAATTGGCCGTCCTCCGTCATATATGCGCCGCAATCATGTTGAAAGCTGGTGAATGACCATTCACCTCATTTTCAGGCACCTCGCTTTCCGATTTAACCCGCTCCAAATAATACGTAAATCGCCAATCTTTGCTGTCATAATTGCAACTATTGTCGTTTCTGCAAGTTTCGCGATTTGTCGGAACGGTTTTTTGTTGAAATCTGGGGGAGATACATGCGAACGCTGACTACGAACAACCTGTGGAGAAACCTTTCGACTGCGCTGCTGTGCGCCTCCTTGCTGGCAAGCTGCGGAGGTGACGATGCTGCGTCGAAATCCGCCCGGGGACAGGTAATCGGGTCACCGACGTTGACCGGGACTCTGACCGCGGGAGAAATCGATCGAATCACCGGCGTGTCGGGCCTTTAAGCATTGACAGGCACCGCAAAATGCAATGTCGTGTTCCGTGCAGTCGAGTACACAACACAGGGCGGTGTCGGTGAGGAGACCAATGCCACGACTGCATTGCTGGTTCCGTCGGGTGCCAATACGGCTTGCAAAGGAGAGCGCCCCATTCTGCTTTATGCGCATGGAACGGCGACACAAAAAAGCTTCAACATGGCCGATCTTCAGAATACCGATGCTCTTGCGATCAGTGCATTCTTTGCAGCCCAAGGTTATGTCGTTGTAGCGCCGAACTACGTTGGTTATGACAGGTACCGTTCGCCGTATCATCCTTATCAAAACGCCGAAGCGCAGGCGATCGATGTCGTCGATGCGCTTCGCGCCGCCAAATCCGTCCTGCCGACCACAGGTGCCGCCGCATCCCGGAAGTTGTTCATCGCCGGCTACTCCCAGGGCGGATTCGTCGCGATGGCCGCCCATCGTGCCATCGAGCGCGACTATGCGGGAGAGTTCAGCGTGACAGGTTCGATGCCCATGTCCGGATCGTATGCGTTGACCAATTTTGCAAAGTTTATCATCGATGGCAATGTCAATCTCGGCGCGACCACCCTAATTCCATTGATCGTCACCAGCTATCAGAAATCGTACGGAAACCTGTATCAGCGTCCCGCTGATTTCTACGAACTGCCCTATGCGGCTACGGTAGAGACATGGTTTCCGTCAACTCTCGATGAAACGACGCAAGCGAGGCTCGCGCCGGCCAATCTCTTCGACAAGGGTGACGGTCAGACCTTTCTCATCAGGAGTGAAATCCGGAATGCTCTGCGCGACGACTTCAGGCTAAATCGCGACAGCCCCTTCCGGCAGGCAATCATGCGCAACGACTTGCTGAACTGGACGCCGAGAGCCGCCATGGCGTTATGCGGTGCGGCGCGGGATGGCATGGTCTACTTCTCCAACACGACCGAAGCGGCGGCCTACTTCGCGTCACGTGGTGTGACGGTACCCGTGTACGACCTGAGAAATCGCGCAAGCCTGGCGGCTGGACCATTGGGCGATCTTGTGCATGGCGGCTTCGCGCAGTGGGCGGCAAGCCATCCCGATGCGGATGATCACTTCCTGGCGCCGCCGTTCTGCTACACGCTGGCAGTACGGTTCTTCGAATCCCTATCCGCAAACTAAAAGTCGACAGGTGTCGCCCGGGGAGTTGCACGCCTGTCAATGCATTGTCCGGCTTTCTTTTCACCCGAATTGCGATTGGTCGAAACAATCTTTTGGGACGGGTGTTGCTTCGGCTATCATTCGTCCATGTTTTCAAGCCCCCCTACCCCCTTCAGACCACGCCGATGGGGAGCGATCTGCCGGCAGGAGCTGGCGAGCTGGTGGTTTCTCGCGCTTTTTGGCGCTGGTGCGCTCGTCATCGCACTGTCGCCGTCCACCTATCGCCGCGCCAACCGCGTCCTGATCGCAACCCATATCTACACCAGCACCTGGCGGGTATTGCTCTGGTTTACGCTAGCCAGCATGCTCGTCAGCCTGGTGCTGATCCGGATCGTGGCTGTCACGGCGCTCAGCTACGGGCTGTCGCAATATGCGCTCGAGATGATGGTCCGTGTTCTCGTGCTCGAGCTGATCCCGTTGAGCGCCGCTTTGTTCGTCGCATTGCGCGCCGGACTTGCATTCAATGCGGGTGCGCTTCCGGTCGTTCCGGAAGCAAATCAGCCGACGAAGGCTGGCAATTCCGCCCTGGACTTTCACGTCGACGTCGTGCCGGAAGTAATTGCAAACGTATTTTCCGTATTCAGTCTTGCCCTGATGAGCAGCGCGGTAGTGCTGGTATTGGCCTACCTGAACGTCTATGGCCTGTCGCCCTGGGGATTGATGGACTATACGCGTACCGTCGGACGTGTATTCGATCCTGTCGTCACCGTCGGCTTTGCGTTGAAAACACTGCTTTTCGGTCTGGCGGTTGCCATCATACCGATGGCGGCCATGCTCGAACGACCACGCCGCGCCGATTCCACGCAAGCATCCGTATTGTCCACCGTACAACCTGGCGCCATGCGCCTGTTCTTCGTACTGCTTCTGATCGAATCCGGATCGCTTGCAGTCAAGTACATCTAACCCGACTCCCGCCACATGGAACGCCCTTCCGATCCGTCCCCTTCTCCCGTCCCACCCAACGTCCAGTTCAAGGCAATCCTGCTGTTGATTTTGATGGCTAGCCTGATCGCCGGTTTTTTGCTGTATGTGATGTACGCACGGGGTACATTCGAACGAACGCAGCGATTGGTTCTGGTATCGGACGACTCCGAAGGGGTCATCGTCGGCATGGATATGACCTTTTCGGGATTTCCGATCGGGCGCGTCCAGCGCGTCGAACTCGCGCCGGACGGCCGGGCCCGCATCCTGATCGACGTACCCGATAAAGACGCCAAATGGTTGCGGACTACCAGCGTGTTCACGATGGAACGCGGACTCGTCGGCGAAACGCGCATCCGCGCATTCTCCGGCGTATTGACCGATCCCCCCCTTCCGCCGAACGCGGAGCGCCCGGTGCTGCGCGGCGATACCAATGCGGAGATTCCGCGATTGGTCGCGACGGCGCGCGCATTGCTGGAAAACCTTCAGGCCATGACCGGTTCCGAATCCAGCCTCAACGTCGGCCTTGCCAACCTGCAGACCGCCACTGCCCGGATGAATGGCCGTTACGGCATGCTGGGCAGCGCGCTGGGCAGCGACGAGGAAGCAAAGAAACTCATCGTCGCGCTCGAACGGGTCAATGCGTTGCTGTCCAAGACCGACCAACGCGTTTTCGGGAAGCAGGGAATCATGGATGATGCTCAGGCTAGCGTCGCGCAACTCAACAACGTGCTCGGCGACGCACGGACCACGCTGAAGAAAGTGGATGCCGTTCTCGCCGAAGCCCAGGCGGTCGGCGCCAATGCCCGCATTGCTACCGACGATCTCGGCACCCTGCGTGCCGAGGTGGAAGCCAGTTTGCGCAAGGTGACGGCGCTGGTTGACGAAGTCAATCGCAAATGGCCGTTCGCCCGCTCCACCGACATAAAACTGCCATGAAAATCACGCCATTCTTTCTGCCGTCCATTTTTGCCGCCTTGGCTGGGTGCGCAAGCACGCCCGCTCCGCCTGCCTGGCAGTCCAGCGCATCGTCGGCGCTGCGGAGCTATTCCACCGCTTATCTCAGCGGTAACACGAGAGTCGCCGATCTGGAGTTTGCACGCGCACGTAGTGAACTGGCTGCGACCGGCCGCGCCGATCTGGTGGCGCAGGCGGAACTGATCCGCTGCGCTACCCGTGTAGCCAGCCTTGAGGTCGGACCATGCACCGGATTCCAGGCGATCGCCGATGATGTCAGCCCGGCCGAGCGAAGTTATGCGGCTTATATTGCCGGACGTTGGCAAGATGTGGATCCAGCGCTTTTGCCCACGCATCATCGAGCGCTGGTGAGCGCATCGGCACCCGCTATCGGTAAAAGTTTGCTCAGCGAAATCGAAGATCCGCTTTCCCGGCTCGTCGCCGCTGGCGCGTTACTCCAGAACGGACGACTGACGCCGGCTGACATGGAAGTCGCAACCGAGACGGCCTCGTCCCAGGGATGGCGCCGGCCGCTGCTGGCCTGGCTCGGTGTGCAGGCGCAGCGCGCCCAGCAAGCAGGCGCGCAGGACGTCTACACGCGTATCCAGCGACGAATCGAGCTTGTTTCGGGAAATCCCAAGTAATCATCGAGCGCGTTTCGCCGCTTACGATGCGCCATCCGTTCCACCTTCGGATGGTTTTCACAATTTCAGCCAACGCCTGGGCTGAAAGAGCCGCCTGTCTGCATTAGAGCAAATTCTCCAACGCAAATATTGCTCATAAGAAAATTCCTTGCTATTTTCTCCGGCTGGGTATTTACCTTAGCAGTGTCGTCGCCACGACGGCATGTTTCAAACGAAACCGAAAACATTCATCAAACGGCAGTATTCGAGGAGACAGTATGTTGGTCAGAGGTGTTATTGCAGCACTGTATGCAGTTTGCGTCGCCAGTACCGCTTACGCGGGAGAAATCAGGATCGGCTCCGTACTGGGGCTGACCGGTCCGAACGCCGCCACCGGAGTGGAAGGTACCGCGGTCGTCAATGGCTACTTTGACATGATCAATGAAAAGGGCGGCATCAACGGCAACCTCCTGAAACGCATAATCAAGGACGACCAATACGATCCGAAGAAGACTGCCGGCCTGGTCGAGGAAGCGATCACCAAAGACAATGTCGTCGCCATGATGAACGCCGTAGGCACGGCAAACACGATAGGCATCATCAAATCCGGTGTCCTTGCCAAGCACAAGGTACCGCTGGTCGGCGTGTTCAGCGGAGCGGAAGTCATACGCGGACCAGGTTCGGAAATGATTTTCCATACCCGCGCGACGTACACCGACGAGATCATGAAAATCTCGCGCCTTGTATCGACCGTTGGGCTCAAGCGCGTTGCAGTGCTATACCAGGATGACGGTTTCGGCGCCGGGATCAATCAGAGTATTGCCAAGGCAGCCGAGCAGTTCAAATTCGAAGTCATCAACAAAACGCCGTACAAGGCGGGCGAAACCGACTTCACCCAACATGCCAAGCAGATCATCGACGCCAAGCCGCAGGCGATCTTTCTGATGGGCGTGCCGGAGGCCGTCATCCGGTTCATGCGGGTGTACGACGCCCCGGTCGGTGCGGCACAAATCTTCACCCTGTCATTCGTTCCGGTAAAGGCGCTGGTCGACGCGGCAGGCGATAAGCGCGTTCGCGGCATGGGCATCAGCCAGGTCGTTCCCAACCCGGACTCGACCTCCCTGCCGCTGGCAAAAGATTTCCAGGCTTTCCTGAAAAGCAGTTACGGCAAAGGCATCACCTCGAACGCCACCAATTTCGAGACATATATGAACACGCGCCTGCTTGTGGAGGCGATTCGCATGGCCGGGCCCAATCCCACGTCGGAAAAAATCACCAAGGCGCTGACATCGATGGATAACTTCAAGCTTGGCGGCCATCCGATCAGCTTTACGGAAACCAACCGCAATGGCTCGCAATACCTGGATATCGGCGTCATCGGCGCCACCGGTCGTCTGTATTATTGAATTGAGGATCGAATCATCCGGGAAGCGGCGATACATGGCCGGATACATTGCCGGCCGGCTTTCCCATGTACTCCCGGCTCATCCATCGACATAGCCATCCGGCATAGCGTTCGCCTCACGACGGGTGAGATGAGCACCGATCCTTTCAATCTTCCACCAGCGCGGTAGCAAGTCCAGCACCTCAGGCCGCGCAAACCTGTCGTCAATCAGGAAGACAGTGCCGCGGTCCGACTGGGTCCGAATAACTCGCCCGGCAGCCTGGACGACCTTCTGCAGTCCAGGATACAGATAAGCATAGTTGTAGCCCGCGCCGAAGATCGCTTGCATGCGTTCCCGGATCTGTTCATTGACCGGATTAATCTGCGGCAAACCGAGCGTTGCGACAAAGGCGCCGATCAGTCGAGTGCCCGGCAGGTCGATACCCTCGGCGAACGGACCGCCCAATACGGCAAACCCGATTCCCGTGCTGTTCTGGTGAAAGCGTTCCAGAAATTGTCCCCTCTCCGTCTCGCTCATGTTGCGGGATTGCTCCCATACCGGTATGTCAGCATGACGAAGACGAAACAGCTCCGCCGCCTTCTGCAGGTAGTCGAAACTGCTGAAGAAGGCCAGATAATTTCCCGGGCGCCTGCAGAATTGCCCTGCCATCAATTCCACGATGGCTGAGAGCGACCGTTCGCGATGCTGGTACCGCGTCGAGATGTTCTCCGCGATATGCACCGCAAGCTGCTCCGCCTTGAACGGCGACTCGACATCTATGTACGCAGTCGTTTCGGGCAGCCCCAGCATATCGGTGAAGTAATGCCACGGACTCAAGGTGGCTGAAAACAATGTCGCCGATCGAGGCTCCGAAAAACGCGGCGCGAGGAATCGTGCCGGAACCACATTGCGGATACACAGGACCGACCGTCGTGAGCGGCCATACGTTTCGATGGTGATGTCGAACAGGGAATGTGTATCGAAGGTTTCCTGGAGGCGTGAAAAATGCAGTGCGCTGAAATAGAAATCCAGCAGATTGTTATCGACATGACCCGGATTGTCAGCGAAAAACTCCGTGATTGCGCCGGCGGCCAGTTTCAGCGCGCGAACGAATACATCGGGTATATCGGGATAGGCCTGATAACTTTCATGCTGTTCCTTGTTGATCGCATTCCAGCTCCGGTTGAGCTTGTCGAGACTCGGCTTCAGCTTTTCCGGCGCCGATTGACGAAGGAAATGCAATGCCGTCTGGTTCAATTCCGCCGTGTACATCTTCCGGGCGCGATCGACCAGATTGTGCGCCTCATCGATTAATACACCGACCCGCCACTGGTTCGCCGTGGTCAGCCCATAGAGCAGCGCACTGCTGTCGAAATAATAGTTGTAATCGCCCACCACCACATCACTCCAGCGGGCGAGATCCTGGCTCAGATAATACGGACAGACCTGATGTTGCAGCGCGACCGCACGCAGGTTGTCCCTATCAAGCGCGTTGGTCAATCCGGCGTTCAGCGCCGACGTACGCGCCTGCGGCAGGCGATCATAAAAGCCTCGCGCCAACGGACAGGACTCGCCATGGCATGCCAGGTCCGGATGTTCGCAGGCCTTGTCGCGGGCAACCAGTTCCAGCACGCGCATGGGAAGCTCCGGGCTGGCATTCCGGATTCGCCCCAGCGCTTCCAGGGCGATGCCCCGCCCGGGTGTTTTTGCGGCAAGAAAGAATATCTTGTCGATTTCCTTCCTAGGACTCGCTTTCAATAGCGGGAACAGGACGCCGATTGTTTTGCCGATCCCGGTCGGCGCCTCGGCCATCAGGCATCGCTCCGTGCTGGCGGCGCGAAACACCGACTCGGCCAGATAACGCTGCCCGTCGCGGAAATCGCTGTGCGGGAAAGGCAAGGCGGTCAGTGCGGCATCGCGACTCGAGCGATGATTCATCTCCTGTTCCGCCCAGGACAGAAAGTGCTCGCACTGCTCTTCAAAATACTGCTTCAGGTCCGTGGCAAGATGCACCTGCTCCAGGATGGTTTCCTGCTGCGTCGCGATGTTGAAATACACCAGTGCAAGCGTCACCTGCTCCAGGCCCAGCTTTTCACACAGGAGCCAACCGTAGATTTTTACCTGCGCCCAGTGCAGCGATCGATGATTCCCGGGCATGGTCGCCAAATCACCCAGATGGGTCTTGATTTCCTCGATACGGTTGCGCCCCGGATCGTAACCGTCCGCCCGTCCAGTCACCAAAAGATGTTTATATGCGAGGGACAGCGGAACTTCCCGTTGATAGTTTTCGCCCCGCCGGCCTGTAACCACCGTGTGCCCGACGATACCTTCCTGTGCACTTGGCGAGGGTGTGAAGCGCAGATCCAGGTCGCCCTGCTTGGCGGTGAATTCAGTCAGGGCCCGCACGGCAACACGGTATTTCACAGGGTCTCCTTCACCCAGTCCACATAACAGACGCTGACGGGAATATCATGCATGACACAGTATTCCATCCACCGGATCTGGTTATCCTGCAATCGATCATTGGGCGCCTTCACTTCGATCATCCTGTAGCGACGCTCCACCGGCCAAAACTGAATCAAATCCGGAAGGCCCGCGCGATTGGCCTTGATGTCCAGCAGCATGCGCGCGAAGAACTTCCCGAGATCGGCGGCAGGAATGCATTCCAGTGCGAGATCAAGCAGTTCGGCGCTCAAATTAACCCAGGAGACGAACGGCGACTGCATGCCCCATTTTTCCGCAAAATGACGCCGGATGGTATGCCTGTAGTCGTCCGACTCCAGCTGCGCAAAACACGCTGCAAACAGGTTTTCACGGCGCAAATGGAAATCGGCGCGGTACAAATCGGTCGGGCCGCTGTGAAATGGATGGAAGAACGCGCCGGGAACCGGTGCGAAGACGGCGGTCCAGCACAACAGGCCGAACAAGGAATTGATGAGTGTGTTCTCCACGTAGAATACGGGCGCCTCGGCGCTCACCAGATGGTTCGCAACCAGCAGTTCGACCGAGTACGGCGTTCCCGGTTGGTCCAAGGCCAAATCGATGCGATCAACGGCAGGCGCAACCCGCCGGCCAATCTTTTCGAGACCGAGTTTTCGCTGCAGACGAGGCAGGACCCGCATCAACTGCTGCAGCTCGGCTTCGCTTTCGGGCTTGCGTTCCGCTTCTTGTGCCAGCGCATGAGCCATACCGATTTTCCCGCTGCGTTCGAGGATGCGGACGATGCGAATACGCGCGCCCGGATAAGTGCATGACGAATACACATGCAGCGCCTTGTCCACGCTGCCGTTGCGTTCCAGCTCCTGGGCAATCTGGAGCAGCAGCTTGGCCCTGCGTCCCTCCAGCCATTCGTTTTCGGCCACACGATCGGGCATATCGGACAAGACGGCATCCGCCGCGTCACCTGCCTCGAGACGATCCCGGAGCCGGTGAAGTTGAAGATAGCAGTCGATGTCCTCAGGCGACCGGAATGCATGCGATGCGGTTGTCAAATCGACTTTTTCATACTTGTTGATGCCCAAGTCAGATAAGGTGAACTCAGACCAATCCTGCACGCAGTTGCCAAAGTACATCAGCTTCAGGCGTTCGCACAACGGGTCGATCATGACCTGATACACGCAATCCTCGGACTCCGGATACCACTCCGCGAAGCACCGGGGCGTATTGAATTCCGCGCGCAATGCATCAAGCAACTCCGACTTTTTCATCGCAGCGCTCGAACGAGGAAGACGGAAGGCGGAAAGCACCTCTGCCTTCGTCAGGATACCGAATATTTCGTCAAGCGATAACGACACCCGTTCTGCCACCCACCCCTGCTCCACCAGCGGCCGAACCGCTGATCGCGTGCAGCCAATTTCGCCATAGCACAGTCTGCTGGCACGAAATACCGGTCCTTTGCGCATCACCATCCGGACAAGCAGCGCTCGGGAAGCCTGCGGCATCGAGGCAATTCCTTCGACGAATCGGTGCTCCTCCTGGTTCAGCAAGTGACTATACCGGGCACGGACCCAATCCACTATGTGGTGAAAATTGTCGAGATAGTAAAAGGGATTGTCGAGCAATTGCGGCATCGTGCAGTGGCGTGTTGGAACTGGATTCCGGGTTGCTTAATGTTGGTTCACCATTTGAACGCGAACGGAAGCGCATTCAGCGATTCGGGGATTGGCGCAAGGGTATTTTGCAGTGGATTGTAGCAATCGAATGGCCGGTTCGATTATTGGAAAATGCATCAACACGATCGTGATTGCAGCATGATTGGCGCACATTGTTGGCGCGGGTTCACTGTTCCTTGCTGGGTGAAATGGTTGATTGAGGGGGAATTGACAGATTGATGTCCGGCGCAAGGTTCGTGGCTGGGAAGTGGGCCAGGTCATGCATATTGCCGTTGGAAATATGTGCTGCAACGCCATGAGTCATACTAAAGACGGTTCCAAACAAGCTGCGCCGCGCGGGGAACGCGGCAGGCAACCCAGAAAATCCAGGAGGATTTTTTAGAATGCGCAGACTGGCTTCTTTGCGCTATCCGGACTCAATCGCTCGCGAGCATTGGAACCCGGATAGCTACAAACGGGCAGTTTGGATAAAACTTTTCGCTGACGATTAAAGACTGCCCGACATCGCATTGATCTACTTTCCGTCGCCGTCCGGCTGTCCGCGTCCGGTTTTCTCCTGCAGTTCATTGATACGCTCAGAAGCCTCGGCTTTTGTAAGATTTTCGTCCAGATCTTCATGTGCCTCCTCTGAAAGCGTTTTCAGATAAGACTTCTGCGCCCCTGTCATTGGCTCGTCGCCGGTGGTCCAGTTCTTCGGATCCTTAACCATGTTGCTGTTCTGTGCATCTGCCTGCGTTTGCTTATCCATGATGATCTCCATTCGAAACTTGGGTTTTTCATTGGAAAAGTTAAATTTCCAATTACTGTACATGCATACAGTGTTATGGAGTTCATTCACTTTGAATGGTTCCAATTCATCCAGTTTAGCTGCGATGAATATGTCAGAAATCTGCATACGCAAAAACGGGCAGATGCGCGTTTGGATCGTCAAGACAAGCTATAGGGCAATTCACGTGGTTTTGGAAAGGTCTTTCTACGGATTGTCCTGTTTAGCGCTTCCGTCACCTTCGGAATTTGTCGTCCGCTGATTTTGGTTCTCTTGTTTCTTTATGCCTGCCGCCGCTTCCACCTCATTTCCAAGCTGATCGCCATGCAGCTTCATTTCCTCCGTTGCAGGCTGCGCGAGCCTTGTATCGCCAGATGGGGTTTGCATGATGCACCTTTCTTAGGATTGAATATTTTTATAGGCATGCGTGTATTAACTTAGTTCGAAATGTCTTCGCTGATAAGGTGTGTTCCATAACGAAGGAATGATGCACAGCTACTTCTATTGACGAATTTCAACATGACAGGCAATAACACGGCGAGTTATGTTTTATCAATCTTTGTATTTTTTATCGTCGTAGGATCAACTGCAAATGTCTTCGGTTAGCTTCAGAAGTCCACCAAAGAAAAAGCCGTCCGGAAGCACTTGTTGCATGCATTTAATCTTTTGAGGGAACGATATGCCTTCACGTCAAAAACCCGATCTACCCTTTGAACAGCGACGCAATGCCCTGAAAATATGCGCCGTCGCGTTCGCCTCAGGTATGACCGGCATGCCGGCAATTGCACAGAACGCAAAACCGCCGGTACTCGACGTTCCCTATGTGCCGACACCACAACCCGTGGTCGACAAGATGCTGCAGATGGCTAAGGTTACCAAAAAGGATCTGTTGTATGACCTGGGCTGCGGTGATGGGCGTATGGTGGTCACCGCCGCAAAGAAATATGGTGCCCGCGGTATTGGAATTGATATCGACCCTAAACGCATCTCCGATGCGAAAGCGAACGCGAAGAAGGCAGGTGTTACCGGTAGAACGACATTTACTGTCGGCGACCTTTTTCAGACTGATCTGTCCGATGCCACGGTCGTTACGCTTTACCTTCTCAACAGCATCAATCGGAAACTCCGTCCGCAGTTATGGGAACAGCTGAAGGTAGGTACACGGGTGGTGTCGCATTCCTTCGATATGGGCGATGAATGGCCACCGGAGAAAACAGAAGTCGTAGACGGCAGCACCATTTACTACTGGACGATTACGGACACACAGAAAAAGGCGGTAGGCAAATAATACTCATCGGCTTGGATAGCCATTCCCATTACTCGTACTCAAGCTTTTCGATCGGCTTGATTACTGCTTTGCAGGAACATGGTATTTAGGTGCAGCCATCATAGAGATGACCTGGCCCCATCGTGCATCGCTCATCGCGTTGAACCAGTCGTTGTGACCTGTCCCTTCCAATTCAAGATAGTGAATACCGGTGCGTGCGCCGACCAATGACTTTGCATGCTCAACCGGAATCAGCGTATCGTTTTCAGCTCCTACCACCACCACATTTCCCGGATATCGGTTTAGTGCATCGAAGGTATCGAGTCGCTCTCGCAAAAGGAATGAGAAAGGAATTCCCGCAAATTTTTCGTTAACCAGCGCCGATAGGCTTTTCCATGGCGTGATTAAGACAAGCCCTTCAAAACCCGCGGGATTGGATGCGGCGATCTGGGCCGCTATCCCGGCTCCAAGTGATTCACCCATCAGATACATTGGACCAGGCCATCTTTCGCCTGCTTGTTTCGTGTCCACCAAGGCGGATTCCACCGCATTCGGTAGCGAAGCACTACCGCTTCGGGCACCAAAGCCTGGATATTCTTGGAGTAGGACCCGATATCCATAGGTAACCAACTTGTGTGCATACGGCGCACGGTATTGTGCTGCGCCGGCGTTTCCATGAAAGAAAACAATCGTACCCTTGGCCGGTGATTTGGGTTCAAACACAAGACCTCGATAGACTCCCTGGTCATCCCATGGCATCGCTCCTGTCACAGCGAGATCCGTCTTATGCGGGTCTTCCGGCATGGGAAACAATATCAACCTGTCCTGGCCGAGATATAAGGTCAGTAAGGCAGCAAGCAAAATTGCGATGATCAAGATAGCCAATTTCATATCGACGTGCGGTCGAGTATTGAAAGTAACGACCAGCGATGCGTTTCTCTGGAAAACGGATGCCGTCAAATGCGGATGGTCGTAGTTATATGATTTGCGGTGCGACGAACATTGTGGCCGATGCGTGGAAACGGGACAAGTAGTTGTGCTTACCGATCGTTCGCTGAGAGCTTTGGCGTTGTTGACTGCAGCTTAGCCCAGTACATATCAACAAGGTCAATCTGATGCGCTAGCTTATTTCACTTTTGCAACATTTGGGCAAATCGGTGCGACGGGTTTGATGTTGAGTGCTTTCGTGATCAGCTCGTTGGAATAGCCCGTAACACCGATGGGCTGGCGTTATATCTGGTTGGGACATTTGCGAGCCGTCCCTCGACGAGAGGCGTGCAGCGGGTTGCGTTCGGTGCCGGGTGATGTGGCTGGGCGTGGTATGGCGGGGGGGATTGCCGGCCGGGATGAGCGCGGGGAGCGGGCGGATAAAAGCAAAAGGCC
>NZ_DASZBA010000130.1:0-10330 GCF_035944575.1 Noviherbaspirillum sp. | reverse complement strand
GAAAAAATCCGCCTGGGTGAGATTTTGGTACAGCAGAAGCTGCTTTCGGAAGAACAGCTTCAGTTCTCGCTTGGCGAACAAAAGCGGACCGGACGCAAGCTGGGGCGTGTTTTCATCGAGAACGGGTTTGTCACGGAAGATGAAATCTCCGGCGCGCTTGCCAAGCAGTTAAACATCCCGTACATCAACCTCAAGTTCTACAATCTCGTTCCAAACATCGTGCGTCTCCTGCCCGAGACGCAGGCCCGCCGGTTTCGTGCCATCGTTCTGGAAGACCGCGGTACCACGCTGCTGATCGGCATGGCCGATCCGACCGACCTTTTTGCCTACGACGAAATCGCCAGATCAACACGCCGGACGATCGAACTGGCGGTGGTCAACGAAGGCGAACTGCTGCAGACGATCGACCGGATCTACCGGCGCACGGACGAAATCACCGACTTCGCCCGGGAACTCGAACAGGATCTCGGCGACAGCTATGTGGATTTCGGTTCGCTCGGCGGTGCGCCGGGCATCGAAGAAGCGCCGGTCGTCAAATTGCTGCAGTCCGTATTTGACGATGCGACCCAGATCCGGGCTTCCGACATTCATATCGAACCGCAGGAAACACGCCTCCATATCCGGTTTCGCATCGACGGCGTTCTCCATCTGCAAACCGAAGCCGACATCAAGATTGCCGCCGCGCTGGCATTGCGCCTCAAGCTGATGTCAGGCCTCGATATCTCCGAGAAGCGGCTTCCGCAGGACGGACGGTTTGCGATCAAGGTCAAGCAGCAACAGGTGGACGTACGTATCTCCACCATGCCCAGCCAGTACGGCGAATCGGTCGTCATGCGTCTGCTGAACCAAGGCGGCGGGACATTGAAGCTGGATTCCATCGGTATGCCGCCGACCATGCTGAAACGATTTCGAAGGATCCTGCAAAGACCGAATGGACTGGTGCTGGTCACCGGGCCGACGGGAAGCGGCAAGACCACAACGCTGTACGGCGCACTGGCCGAGCTGAATTCCATGGAACGCAAGCTGATCACGGTCGAAGATCCGGTCGAATATCGTCTGCCCGGCATCACGCAGGTGCAGGTCAATGAAAAGATCGACCTGACATTCTCGACCGTGCTCCGTTCGGCGTTGCGGCAGGACCCCGATGTGGTGCTGGTCGGCGAGATGCGCGACCACGAAACCGCGCAGATCGGCATGCGTGCCGCACTGACCGGCCACCTCGTCCTCTCCACGCTGCATACCAACGACGCGATGAGCACGCCGATTCGTTTGCTGGACATGGGTGTGCCTCCCTACATGGTCGCCACATCCCTGCAGGCAGTGCTTGCCCAGCGCCTGGTGCGGCAGATTTGCGAGAGCTGTGCGGAGCCTTATTCGCTCAAGCCAAGTGAGCGCCAGTGGCTGGCCCATGAACTGGGGGACTCTGTCCATTCCTATACCTACGCGCATGGCAAAGGCTGTTCACATTGCAACGGTACCGGGTACCGTGGCAGAACAGGCGTCTACGAGATGCTCGAAATGACCGATGCAGTGACGCATGCGGCAAATCATTACGATCAGGAGCAGTTCATCAAAATCGCAAAAGAGCAGATGCGGCATCAGACATTACGTCGCCATGCGATTGACTTGGTTGCACGCGGAAAGACAACGCTGGCCGAAGCGATGCGGATCAGCCACCAGGCTGACGACGAAATCGCTTGATGTCAGCGATCGGCCAGGAATCATGAACGACAGTACACGCCACAGGACTTAACGTGCCCTTTTTCTCCTATAAAGCCCGCAATGCCAGGGGCGAACTGTTGCAAGGAATTCTGGAGGGAGCCGACAGTGGTGCGGTGGCGGATCAGTTGTTCAATACGGGCATCACGCCCATCGAAATTGCCGTCACCACGAAGTCGGTCGCCGATAGTGGCGAATCAATCTGGGCACGGCTGACTGAAAGAAAAGTGCAGCAGATCGATGTGCAACTTTTCAGTCGCCAAATATATACCCTGTTAAAAGCGGGTGTGCCCATCATGAGGGCGCTTGCGGGTTTGCAGGAATCCGCAATCAACCAGGCGTTTGCGCGCGTGATCAAAGACTTGCGGGAATCGCTTGATGCAGGGCGGGAGCTGTCGGCGGCGATGCGGCGGCATCCGACCGTGTTTTCGTCGTTTTACACCAGCATGGTTCGCGTCGGAGAAATGACCGGCCGGCTGGAAGAAGTATTTTTGCGCTTATTCGACTATCTCGAATTCGACCGTGAAATGCGGGAACGCGTCAAATCCGCATTGCGCTATCCGATGTTTGTCATCATCACCATGGTGGTGGCCATCGGTGTGATCAATGTATTTGTGATTCCCGCCTTTGCGAAGGTGTATGCCGGGTTCAAGGTTGAATTGCCCTTGATGACCCGAATTTTGATCGAGACGTCGAATTTCACGGTCAAGTACTGGCCGCTGATCCTGGTGTCACTGGTCGGCGCAGGCGTGGCATTCAAGCTCTACACCGGCACTGCCAACGGCAAATATCAGTGGGATCGCATCAAGCTTCGCATGCCGATCGCGGGGTCGATCATCCTTAAGGGGACGCTCGCCCGGTTTGCGCGCAGCTTCGCCTTGTCGAGCAAGAGTGGTGTTCCTATCGTCCAAGCCTTAAGTGTCGTGGCGCAAACCGTCGACAACAGTTATATCGGCAGCAGGGTGGAGCAGATGCGCGATGGGGTGGAGCGCGGCGAGAGCATTCTGCGCACCGCGGTGACGACGGGCGTCTTCACGCCGGTCGTTCTGCAGATGGTTGCCGTTGGCGAGGAAACCGGTGAGCTCGACGAACTCATGGATGAAATCGCGCAGATGTACGAGCGCGAGGTCGAATACGAACTAAAAACCTTGTCCGCTCGAATCGAGCCGATTCTCATCGTATTCCTCGGGGTGCTGGTGCTGATCCTTGCGCTCGGCGTCTTCCTGCCGATATGGGATCTGGGACGTGTGGCATTGCAAAAAGGATCATGAAAACAACTCACATCCGATTTGCGCAAGGCAGGGGATTCACCCTCATTGAACTGGCAGTCGTGGTCTGCGTTGTTGCTTTGCTTGCAACTGCACTCCTCAATCGAATCAATTTCTATCAGGAGCAGGCCGAGAAAGCCGCGATGGAAAGCACGGTGGGCGCATTGCGCAGTGCGTTGCACCTGCAAATGGCCTCTTTGCTCGCCAAATCAAAGGAAGGCGATATTCCGAATCTTGTAAGACAGAACCCGATGACATGGTTGGCAGAAAAACCACCCAATTATGTCGGTGAATATTTTGCGCCAAAACCACAGGACGTTGAAATCGGAAATTGGTATTTTGACTTGCATAAGAGAAACCTAATATACTTGCCACGCAACAATACTTTTTTGCGTATTGGGCAGGGCGAGCCAAACCAGGTGAGTTTTCAAGTTCGTTTGGTCACTGCTTCACAAGACAGTGGCGCGGAGGACGAAAACAGGATTGTAGGTGTAACTCTGGATCCAGTTGTTTCTTACAAGTGGTTCTGATTCGGAATGAAATTCTTTTGATTTAAGGGGACAAAATGAGAAACACAAATGTAAGAAGCCAGCAATCCGGTTTTACATTGATCGAACTGGTTGTGGTGATCGTTATTCTGGGGATTTTGGCGGCTACGGCGATTCCGCGGTTCACTGGCATGTCCGAAGATGCGCGTAAAGCGACAGTTCAGGGCATGTATGCCGCAGTTCAATCAGCCATGGCAATCACTCATGCTCAAGCTCTGGTTCAGAATAAAGCAACCGGTAGTGCAACTATTACGATGGAAGGCTCCGACGTAACTTTAGCAGAGGGCTATCCAACGGCAAATGCAGCCGGAATTGCAGCAGCTCTCTCGACATTTGAAGGTTTTGACCATACCAATGGTGTCTTTACACCCAAAGGTGGCACTTACGCAAATTGCCGAGTTACCTATACTGCCGCATCTGCAGGTCCTCCAGTAGTGCCAGCAAGAGCAGTAATAGATGTGACAAACTGCAAATAATTAGTTCTCATACTGCTCCCCAGGCCCAGCTTGAAGCCAAGACTGGGCCTTGTGCATTAAATGGGCTAGAGCAAACAAGGCTGGAGTGTCGACTATCATGAAGCAGCGAGGTTTCACATTAGTGGAATTAATCTCTATGCTCGTAATACTGGGCATTCTCGCTGCCGTTGCAATGCCATACTTCTTCCAAACCCAAACCTTCGATGCCCGCGCGTTCTCAGACCAAGCGCAGTCAATGATGCGGTATGCGCAAAAACTCGCTATCGCGCAGAACCGTGAAGTGTTTGTCCGCCTTAATGGCAATAGTTTCGCATTCTGCTTCGCGCCTTTCGCCAGCGGCGGTTCATGCGCCGATCAGGTTCCTGCGATATCAAACAATAATAGCGGCACTGCAGCGACCTTGGCCCAGTGCAGCAACAGCAGTACGTGGCTTTGCGAAGCTATTCCATCTGAAATGACCTATGCAGCGACGCCGGCGTCGAACGGATTTTACTTCGATGCACTCGGCAAGCCCTATAACGTCGGCGATGCGATTCCTAACTCGACGTTTGCGACACTGAAGATTTCGCTAACTGGCGGGGGAATGACCCGGAACCTGATCGTGGAACGGGAGACCGGTTATGTTCATCCCGAGTAAACACGCAAACCTTTTTCGTCAGCGTGGCCTTACGCTGATCGAGCTTGTTCTGTTCATCGTCATCATCAGCATCGCAGTGATCGGTGTATTGCAGGTGATGTCCACGACGACGTCTCGCAGTGCCGATCCGCAGATGCGCAAGCAGGCGCTCGCGGTGGCCGAAGCATTGCTCGAGGAAGTCTTGCTGATGCGGTTCACCAGATGCGATCCTGATGCAATTGATGTAATTAATAATGTGTGTGCTGCAGGCGGGGACGAAGCCATGGGGCCGGAAGCAGGAGAGGTACGAGGAAGCGCTACTCGTCCATTCGATAACGTTAACGATTACGATGGATTCAATCTCGCCGGGGGTGGTCAGGGTCTCGGAAATGCCGCAGGTGTCGTGGTTCCTGCGGGTTATTCGGCAGCCGTCAATGTGGTGCCAGAGTCTAATTTTGGTGCTGGAACAGCAGTGCCTCAAGCACGGGTGCTGAGGGTCACGGTGAACGTTACATATAACGGCGGCAACGTGGAGCTTCAGGGCTATCGCGTGCGCTACACAGCGGATCCCTTGCCATAACATGAGAACAAAGTTCATCACCTACGAGCAGGGCTTTACGCTGGCGGAAGCGGTGATCGTCATCGTCATTTCCGGCATCATCTTCGGGATCGTAGCGATGTTTATCCGGCTTCCGGTGAAAGGGTACGTCGACACGCAGGCAAGGGCTGAACTCACCGATATCGCAGATACGGCATTGCGCCGGATGGCGCGTGATATAAGGCTGGCCCTACCCAATAGTGTCCGCGTCACCACGGCAGGAAACCGGCAATACGTTGAATTTCTGTTGACGAAGACAGGTGCACGTTATCTGGCTGAAGAGGATGAGCCAAACCCAGGACGGCCGTTTCTGCGGTTCGCGCAAGCGGTCAACTGCGCCACGAACGAGAGTGACTGCCAATTTGAAGTTGTCGGCCCAATGCCAAGTGAAGCTCAGACCATCGTTCCGAATGATTTCATCGTGGTGTACAACCTTGGCCCCGAACAGGACCCGGCAAACGCCTATAGCAACTGCACCACCCCTTGCAATAGGGCGAGGGTTGCGAAGGTTGATGGAGCAATTATTACCATCGCAGCGAATCCTTTTGCTATTCAAGACAATGGCGGCTTCCGGTCTCCCGGACGTCATTTCCACGTGGTGACGACACCTGTCACGTATGAATGCGACCCGAATACGGGCCAACTCAGGCGATATTGGGATTACCAGATCAGCGCAAATCAGCCTTCGTCTCCCGATTCGGCGCCATTGGGAGAGGCTCTCGGGAAGGCATTGCTGGCGACGAACGTTCAGCGGTGTGCGTTCAGCTACAACAATATCGCCAGCCAGCGCACCGGCCTGGTCGGCATCGGCTTGACCTTGGGAGCCGCAGGCAGCAACACCCACGAAGTCAGCCTGTTCAATCAGGTCCATGTGGATAACACGCCATGAATTCGAAAATGCAGAGAGGGAAGCGGTCCTTGCAATTAAAGTGGCGCGATGCGGAACAAGGTTTCAGCATCGTGAGTGCGGTGTTCCTGTTGGTGGTGCTGTCTGGATTAAGTGTGGCAATGATCCGGTTTTCCACGATCCACCACACTAGCGCCGCGATGGACGAACAAGGCGTCCACGCCTATCAGGCTGCGCGTGCAGGTATCGAATGGGGTTTGTATCAGGCTCTCAGATCCGGTTCCTGCGATCTCAATCAATCGTTCACACCCCCGGCGCCAAAATTGAGCCAATTCCGTGTAACGGTGGATTGCGTGTCTACCCCGTCTGATGCCGCCCCCATTGTTGTCCGGCGAATCAAATCGTTCGCCTGTAACCGCCCGGTCGGGGGCGCGTGCACCGAAGCGACGGCTGGCGGGCCGGATTATGTAAGCCGCGTATTGCAGGTTGTTTTTTGAGTGCTTCCATGAACAGACTTCACGGGAACAGAAATATCATGCATTCCATCGTTTCGATGATGGCGCTGACCATCGCTTTGCTGTGGAGTTCCTGTGCGCTCGCCGTCACGCAAACCCGCAGCCCTACCAATTGCGTGAACGCGACGGGAGTAGGGATCAGGGCATGGACCAATGCCGGTAATGCGCTCGCCAGCGACAATGTCCGTGCCACGGTGAGCGTGAACGACAACGAGATCAGCAACTATCTGGGGTGCGTGGGATACGGGTTCAACATTCCCGCCAATGCTACGATTACCGGCATCAGGGTCAACATCGAGCGCAGCTCAAACAACGATGCAACGCAACGGGATTTTTCGGTGCGACTGGTGAAGGCCGGTGCGGTTACCGGCGGCGATCGTGCGACGACCACGGTCTATACCACGACCGATACCTATGAAGCGCATGGCAGCGCGACCGATCTCTGGGGGACGACATGGACTGCGGCAGAGATCAACAGCGCACTTTTCGGCGCCGCGCTGTCCGCCCGCAAGGTAGGTACGGGAGGCAACTTCAGGGATATTTACGTCGATCACATCCAGATCGAAGTGGATTACGCCCTTCCATGTACGCCGCCGCCCAATGCGCCGGCGAACATTGGGCTGACGTGCGTGTGCGACAATTTTGGTCGCTCCAGTCTCAACCCTTCAACGATTTTCGGTGCGGACTGGGCGCTTTCTCATAGCGATGGGATTGGAAATCCCGGCATCAATCAGACGACGGGATTGCTTCGTCTGACGGAGAGCACGGGCTACAACGCCAAGGCCGCAACGGTGCCCAGCATATTCCCTGCGGCCGGCAATTACATCTCGGTGGAATTCCAGCACTATGCCTATAACGGTACGAACCCGGGAGCGGACGGGATTGCCGTGACCCTGTCCGATTATTCCGTCCCGGCAGTACCGGGCGCGTTCGGCGGCTCGCTCGGCTATGCGCAACGCAATGACACCGGCAACCCGCCGGGCTTCGCCGGTGGTTGGGTGGGCGTGGCAATCGACGAGTACGGCAACTTCCAAAGCCCGACCGAAGGCCGGATTCTCGGTCCGGGTCGCATCATCCAGTCGATAGGCGTGCGCGGACCCGGCAGGGGTTCCAACGGGTATCGCTGGTTGGGCGGAACAGGCAGCAATCCGGGCGGAATGCCGATCGACAATTTTGCATCGACCGTACCGGCGCCGGGACATATGTACCAGGTGATCGTGGATGCGCGCGGATTTGCCGGCGGCAACGTCAATGTCACCGTGAATCGTGATGCGAGCACACGTGACGGTACCTCCTATTCAACGCTTTTCGGACCGTTCAATGCATACACAGAAGCGAACTTCGCGGTAAGCCAGGGGTGGACTTCAAAGGTAGTGCCGGATTACTGGAAAATTTCCTTTACCGGCTCCACCGGCGGCTCCGACAATATCCATGAGATCGGCGGCCTGCGAATTTGTGCCCAGACCGTGCTGCCGCCTACGGGCGGCATTGCCAGCGGCTTCTCCGCAATTGATGAGGGCTACCCGACGGCGCCCAACTCCAGCATTCCGGCTTACCAGAATTTCCAGACAGGCAATATCTTCATGAAACTGGTCGGTACGCCGTTCAGGTTGTGGGTGGCCGCACTAACGACCTCGGGTATTTCCAGCGCCTATGCAGCCGCCAGCAACAGGCACGTGGCGGTCAAGCTCGTCGACAATACCGATGGCGTCTGCGGAACGGATGCCGCCCGCACCTGCAACGCCGGCTGTGCCGGCAAGGCGGCAGTCGAGGCAGGCGCCACACAAACCATCACCTATACGTCGAGCGACCCTGGCGCCAAACTTTCGCCATCATTTACCCTGAACTCCGCCTGGAAAAATCTTGTCGCCGTGGTCCGGGAATGCACGAGTTCCGCCTGCACCTCCTTCACCACGACTGCGCCGGCATGCTCCGTTGACTCCTTCTCGGTACGCCCCTTAAGCGTCGCGTCCGTTTCCACAAGCGCCACCAGTGCTACTACTGCCGGAACGCCTGTCTTTAAAGCTGGTGCGGATAAATTCTCGATCACGGCCACCACTGAGGGCGTAGCCAATCGCCCGAGCGGATACACAGGTACCTTAAGAATCGACAATAAAACGCTCATCCCTTTGAACCCGGGCGGGGGCTTTACCGATCCGGCGGCAGGTACCGTCTCGCCCACCAGCTTTTCCGCGGCAACGTCGGGTATCGGTTTTTCAAGCGCTACAGGGTCTGACTTCACTTACAGTGAAGTAGGAGCGTTTACCCTGCCTGGTTACAGTCCGATTACCAATGCCACGTCGCCCAGAGGTATCTTCGATGGGGTGACCGCGGAGGAATGCCAGGCCATGGGTAATTCCGTGTGCAACGGTCTCAAGATGACGACCTGGTCCGGTATCGATAGCGTCAGCACGAAGAATGACTGCGTCCAGCATAGTTACTCGAACGTGAAGGATGCAACCGGCCGGTATGGCTGCAACTTCGGAATCGTCGCCAACACTTCGGTATTCGGCCGTTTCATTCCCCACCGATTCCTTCTCAGTGAAGGAACGGTCGTCAATCGCAGCGACATAGGCGGTGGCGCGGGATGTCCTGCCCCGGATCCGAACTCCTTCACCTACATGGGTGAACAGATGAAGGTTGGATTCACGTTGACCGCGGTGAATGCGTCGGGAGAAATCACAAAGAACTACAAGGGGCCATATGCGCGCCTGTCCGCTACCGACTGGCTAGGATTCAATACGCCCAATACCATGGGCTTCTGGATGACGGCTGTCGACCAGCCTGTCGGAGCGGGTACCTGCCGAGCGATCTTTTCCGGTACGGCGCCTTACACGACCAGCTTTCAATGCAGCGGCGTCAGCACTCCAGCATCGCTCAACCGTGCCGCCGGGAGCCGGGTAGCGGTGCTTCCGACGCCGGCCGCAGCAACCTGGAGCGATGGCATAAGCCCATTTTCCGCGAATGTCATTCTTCATAGGGCCGACAAGGCCGACGGTCCGTATGCCAAGGTGAAATTGGGAATCGCGCCGAGAGACCAGGATGGCGTGACGTTGACTGCTCTCGATTTGGATGCGGACGACACAAGCGGCAACGATCGCGCGGAAATTGCGCAGACCGCACAACGCTACGGACAGATGTTCATCTTCAATTCCTATGGATCGGAGGTGTTGGATTTGCCGGTGAAGGTCGAGGCGCAATACTGGAACGGCTCGACCTTCGTTTCCAGCGCCGACGACAATTGCACACCGATTGCACCAGCCAACTTTACGGTGGGGCCGACACCAACGGCTGGAGTGGCGACATCGATCCTGCGATCGACGGGCACGTTGAAGGAGGGCGCTGGAACGATTTTGCTTGCCAAACCAGCCGCAGCCCTGAGCAAGCCGGGAAGCGCAATCGTCCGATCTAGTAGCACATCACCTTCGGCTGGTGCGCTCGACAGCTATTTGCCCGGTGTCGGCGTACAAACATTTGGTGTCTACAAAAAAGATGGCGACATCATTTACCTGCGTGAACTGCACTACTGAAATCATGCATGGAATGATTAATAAATAAGCAACGGATTTATGCCGTTATTTTCAGGTATTGAGTCAAGGAAATTTGATTGACATCAATACGTTATTCACTTAACTTCAGGCAAGTTCCTAATCGAAGCGACGGGTATGGGTTTGTTCTCGAAAACGAAAAAACGTAATGGATGGATGGCGTTCAGCTTTCGAGAAAATGCCCTATTTGTTGCA
>NZ_DASZBA010000129.1:0-12036 GCF_035944575.1 Noviherbaspirillum sp. | reverse complement strand
CCGCACCGGCAGCGATGGCGCGGTCACGCTGCTCAAGGATGTGGCGCGCATCGAACTCGGTTCCAGCGACTATGCCTTGCGCTCGCTGCTGAACAACAAGTCCGCCGCCGCCATCGCCATCTTTGAAGCGCCGCAGTCGAACGCCTTGCAGTTGTCCGCCGACGTGCGCGCGAAGATGGAAGAACTGAAGAAGGACTTCCCCGAAGGCATCGACTACAGCGTGGTGTACGACCCGACGCAGTTCGTGCGCGAATCGATCCGCGCCGTCATCAAGACACTGCTGGAAGCGGTGGCGCTGGTGGTGCTGGTGGTGATCGTGTTCCTGCAGACCTGGCGCGCATCCATCATCCCGCTGGTGGCGGTGCCGGTGTCCATCGTCGGCACCTTCGCGGTGCTGCTGATGTTCGGCTTCTCGATCAACACGCTGTCGCTGTTCGGGCTGGTGCTCGCGATCGGTATCGTGGTCGATGATGCGATCGTGGTGGTGGAGAACGTCGAGCGCAACATCCAGGCCGGACTGACGCCCCGCAACGCGACGGTGCAGGCGATGAAGGAAGTCAGCGGGCCGATCATCGCGATCGCTCTGGTGCTGTGCGCGGTGTTCGTGCCGATCGCGTTCGTGTCGGGCCTGTCGGGCCAGTTCTATCGCCAGTTCGCGCTGACGATCGCAATCTCGACGGTCATCTCCGCCATCAACTCTCTCACCCTGTCGCCGGCGCTGGCCGCCGCGCTGCTCAAGCCGCACGATGCGCCGAAAGATGCACTTACACGCGGCATGGACAAGGTATTCGGCCGTTTCTTCGGCTGGTTCAACCGGGTTTTCGGCCGCGCGTCGCAGCGCTATGAAGCCGGCGTCAAGGGCGTGCTGAACCGCAAGGCCGTGGCATTGGTCGTGTATGCGGTTCTGGCCGTCGCGGCGGTGCTGATGTTCAGGGCGGTGCCGAGCGGTTTCGTGCCGGCGCAGGACAAGCAATACCTGGTCGGCTTCGCGCAATTGCCGGACGCCGCATCGCTAGAACGCACCGATACGGTGATCCGCCGCATGTCCGATATCGCGCTGTCGGTGCCGGGCGTGGAATCGTCGGTGGCGTTTCCGGGCCTGTCGATCAACGGCTTCACCAATGCGCCGAACGCCGGCGTGGTGTTCTTCACCCTGAAGCCGTTCAGCGACCGGACCTCGCCGGAGCAATCGGGCGGTGCTATCGCGCAGCAGATCAATGCCAAGCTGGGCGGCATCCAGGATGCCTTCATCATGGTATTTCCGCCGCCGCCGGTCAATGGCCTCGGCACCATCGGCGGCTTCAAGATGATGATCGAGGATCGCGGCAACCTCGGCTACGACGAGCTGTACAAGGCTGTACAGGCGCTGCAGATGAAGGCGTGGCAAACGCCGGAACTGGCCGGCGTGTTCTCCGGCTACCAGATCAACGTGCCCCAACTGTTCGCCGACGTCGACCGTACCAAGGCCAAGCAGCTCGGCGTGCCGCTGGCGACGATTTACCAGACGCTGCAGATCAACCTCGGCTCGCTGTATGTGAATGACTTTAACCAGTTCGGTCGCACCTACCAGGTGAAGGTGCAGGCGGATGCGCCGTTCCGTTCGCAGGCCAGCCAGATCGCGCAGCTGAAGGTGCGCAACAACAAGGGCGAGATGATTCCGCTGTCGTCGCTGATGCGGGTGAAGGACAGCTACGGACCGGACCGGGTGCAGCGCTACAACGCCTACGTATCGGCCGACATTAACGGCGGTGCGGCACCGGGTGTATCCAGCGGACAGGCGCAGGCGGCGATGGAGAAGATCGCGCAGGAAGTGCTGCCGAAGGGGATCACCTATGAATGGACCGACCTGACGTACCAGGAAATCCTGGCCGGCAACACGATGGTGGTGGTCTTTCCGCTGTGCGTGCTGCTGGTGTTCCTGGTGCTGGCGGCGCAATACGAAAGCTGGACGCTGCCGCTGGCGGTCATCCTGATCGTGCCGATGTCCATCCTCTGCGCATTGATCGGCGTGAAGCTGACCGGCGGCGACAACAACATCTTCACCCAGATCGCGCTGTTCGTACTGGTGGGGCTGGCGTCGAAGAACGCCATCCTCATCGTCGAGTTCGCCCGCGAACTGGAAGACCATGGCCGCTCGGTGGTGCAGGCGGCGCTGGAAGCCTGCCGCCTGCGCCTGCGGCCGATCCTGATGACCTCGATCGCGTTCATCATGGGCGTGGTGCCGCTGGTGTTTTCCAGCGGCGCGGGCGCCGAGATGCGCCATGCGATGGGGGTGGCGGTGTTCTGGGGCATGCTGGGCGTGACGCTGTTCGGCCTCTTCCTGACACCGGTGTTCTATGTGCTGTTGAGAACCTTCGCCAAACGTTTTGACAAGCCGGTATCGATGCTCGAACAAAAACCGGAAGGAATTGCATGATGAATCAATCACACTACGTTGCATCTCCGTTGCCGCGCGTGGCGGCATTGCTTGCCGCGTTGATCCTCGCCGGATGCGCCGCACCTGAATTGCGTGCGCCGCAGATCGACGTTCCCGCCGCATTCAAGGAGTCATCCGAGCCCACCCTCAATGCCGCCGAGGCCGCGCGCTGGAAACCCGCCCAGCCGGCGGAAGCGCAGCCGCGCGGCGAGTGGTGGAAAGCCTTCAACGATGCGACGCTCAACCAACTGATCGACGACGCCACCGCCGCCAATCCAAGCCTCGCCGCAGCAGCGGCGCGGGTGAAGCAGGCGCGCGCCCTGGCCGGCGTGGCCGAAGCCGACCGGATTCCGTCGGTGAACGCCGATGTCGGGGGACAGCGCGGCCGGGCGTCGGCGGTATCGCTCGGCCTGCCGGCCGGTACGCCGATGCCGGTCGGCACCTCCTGGCAGGGCCGGTTGACGGCCAGTTATGAAGTGGACCTGTTTGGCCGGGTCGCCGGTAACATCAGCGCCGCGCAGGCCGACGCGGCCGCGGGCGAAGCCACCTACCGCTCTGTGCTGCTGGCCCTGCAGGCGGATGTCGCTCAGACTTATTTCCGGCTGCGCGCCACCGATGCCGAACTGGCGCTGCTGCGCGACACGGTGCGCACTAGGGAAGAAAACGTCCGCATCAACCAGCGCCGTTTCGACATCGGCGACATCGGCGAACTCGACCTGGCGCGGGCGAAAACCGAGCTGTCCACGACCCGGGCCGACGCGATCGCGCTGGAACGCCAGCGGGCGCAGCTGGAACATGCGCTGTCGGTCCTGCTCGGCAGGCCGGCATCGGCGTTCACGCTGCCCAGCAATCCGCTGCCGGACATGGTAGCCGTTCCCGGCATTCCCGCCGGGCTGCCATCGGCACTGCTGGAACGCCGCCCCGACATCGCCGCCGCCCAGCGCGCGATGATGGCAGCCAATGCCCGCATCGGCGTCGCACGGTCGGCGGTCTTCCCGGCGCTGCGCCTGACCGGCGCCGGCGGCTTCCAGTCGGAAGACCTGTCGGACCTGTTCCAATGGAGCAGTCGTACTTGGCTGATCGGTGCGCTGATGTCACTGCCGATCATCGACGGCGGCCGCAATCGCAACAACATCCTGCGCAGCGAGGCGGCGCTTGAGGAATCGGTGGCCGATTACCGGCAAAGCGTCCTCGCCGCGTTCGCCGAAGTGGAAGACAACCTTGCCGGCTTGCGCACGCTGGCGGGGCAGGCACAGGCCATCGAAGATGCGCTGACGACGGCGCGGCGATCGACGGAATTGGCCAACAAGCTGTATGCGGCGGGGCGGTCCAGCTACCTGGAAGTGCTGGATGCCCAGCGCAACCTGGCGGCGGTGGAGCGCGTCGCAGTGCAGTTGCGCGGCAGCCGGGCCACCACCACCGTCGCGCTGGTGCGGGCCCTGGGAGGCGGATGGTAGAAAGCGGGCATGTTTTTGCAGGCCGGTTGACCAAATTGTTCCAGTGTTGCAATATTCCATGGCAATGCATAACGATTTGCCAACAAAAAACGCGCGGAGTAAAGTTCGCGCGTTTTTTGTCGTTAATGTCGGTAAGGCGTCACCAACACCGCTTTATTACGAAATCAACTATAAAAATGCGGTAAAAAGTTCCATTTAGTACTTGCCATACGGCAATTTTGTGTAAAAATGGCTTCTCGCCCGATCCGCACGGGCGTTTTATTGCGTTGTCCAACCCAAGGTAGTTGGCTATGGCTCTTTCTCCTCTCGATGACACGCCATCCGCCGCCCCCGCCGCTCCAGGCCAGGGCAATGAAGTCCTGCGCAGCCTGATTGCGATCGCTTCCTGCGCGGCCAATACCCAGCTCGATGCATTCGTCATGCGGCTCGCCGACGCCTTGTTCAACCTGTCCGAGGCCAGCGGCGACCCCAAAACCGCCAATCTCAGCTTCAATGCCGCCAACTTGTTGAGGAACAACGGCTATGCCTTCTATTACCTCGCATCGATCCGGGTGGAGGAAGTGCTGCGGCAGGCAGTGCACAAGACCGAATTTCCCGCCACCGCCACTGCCGCGAAAGCCTCCGACGATGCGCTGACGCTGGTCTCTTACGAGGAAATGGACAAGAAGGTGCGCATCAGCCGCCTGGGCCGGCCGATCGAAGCGGCGAACAGCGAGCGGCTGGACATTCTCAACGCCCAGCTTGCCAACCTGCTGGGCCGGGATGAATTGACACTGCTGCAGAATCCCTTCCGGCCCGAAATTTTTATCTCTGCGCTGAACGATACCTGGGCGGAATTCGATCCGGAGTCCGACACCCACCCGCTCGTCCTGCCTCTGCTGACGCCGGAGGTATTCCTCGATCTGTCGCTGATCTACCAGGAACTCGTCTCCGCGCTAACGGCACGTGGGATTTCCCCGGACGGTCCGGGCTATCGCCTGCGCAAATCGGAAGAGGCGCAGGAAGCGGAGAAGGAGCGGAAAGCCGCGGGCAGTGCGGTGTCCGATCAGCTCAAGAACCTGTTCACGCCGAAACCGACGGCTGCGCCGGCAGGAGCGGAGCCATCCCAGCCGGCGCAAGGCGCTGCAGGAAACAGTTTCCAGGGACAGGTGCTGCAGATGGCGGCGGTCAGCAACCAGTTGCTGGCCCATCTTGCGAGCATGCAGAAGAACCTGTTCGAGCAGCTCGCGACGGGTGGAGTGGGGGCAGGCGCTCCCCAGAACACCACCGCGGTGCTGTCGAACATCAAGCAGCAGGCGCCGCAAGGTGCGTTGTCGCAGGTAGACGAAACCAAGATCGACCTGCTGACCAAAATATTCGATGTCGTTTTCCGCGACCAGAACATTCCCACCGAGATCAAGGCGCTGATCGGCTTCCTGCAGGTGCCGGTATTGAAAGCGGCGCTGATCGACCAGGAATTCTTCTTTCAGGACGAGCATCCGGCACGCAAGCTGATCGAGCTGCTGACGAAGTCGAGCCTCGGCTGGGACAGGAAAAAGGGTCAGGACGACCCGCTGTATCAGACCATCAAGCGCAATGTCGAGCGGGTGCAGCAGGAGTTCGACCAGCAGATTTCGGTCTTCTCGGACGTGGTGTCGGATCTCGAATCCTTTATCAAGGAAGAAGAAACCGTCGCCACGCAGGCGCTGTCGGCGCCGATCACCAAGGCGCTCAAGCAGGAAAAGATCGGACAGGCCACCAAGGTCGCCAAGCATGAAGTCAAGCTGCGCATCGGCACCGGCGGCGTGGTCGGGTTTGTCGAAGGCTTCCTGGAACGCAAGTGGGTGCCGGTGCTGACGCTGGCCTACAGCATCAGGGATGAAAAGCCGGAAGCGGTGGAACATGCGGTCAAGACGATGGACGACCTGATCTGGAGCGTGAAGCCGAAGATCACAATGGCCGAGCGCCGCGAATTGATTGCCAAGCTGCCATCGATGCTGACGGCGCTGAACCAGTGGCTGAACCTGTTGAAATGGGACGATGCCGAGCGGCTGCAATTCTTCGCCGAACTGGCCGAATGCCATGCGTCGATCGTGCGCGCGCCGCTCGAACTGTCGCCGCAGCGCCAGCTCGAAATCGCGATGGATGTCGCCAAGCAGGCCGCCGAACGGCGGATGCAGAAGCGGGCGACCCAGGAGCCCGATCCGGTGCCCGACGACACCGACCTGATGGTGCAGAAGCTGGAGCGCGGCGTCTGGATGGAATTCGACATGACCGACGGCGCGAAGGCGAAAGTGCGGCTGGCGTGGATCAGCCCGCTACGCACGCTCTACATCTTCTCGACGATCGATCGCAAGGAATCGTTCTCGATGTCGGCCGAGAACCTGGCGAAAACCTTCCGCGAGCAGCGGGTAAGGCTGGTATCCACCGACCAGCTCGTCGGCCGCGCACTGGCCGAGGCCCTGGAAAGTGTGGGCGCGAACGATCCGGATATCAACGGCAAGTCGGCGGCCTGATCCGCTGGATTATTTTTCGAACAAGGGGAAGGCCATCTTCCCCTTTTGCTTTCCGCATGCCCGCGTCTCCGCGTTCCCAATACTCCGTTATGCATCGAGTTCCTTGTAATGCCGGAACACATCATCGTTATTGAACGGCAGCCGCCGGGCCGAGTTCAGGTAGCGCTTGATGCGCGGGCGGCCCGCCAGCCTGTCGTGCAGGGCGACGAGCAACGGATAACCGGGTTCGAGCTGCCGCATCGCACGCGGAAAGGCATAGCGCAGGCCGGCAATCACCTGGAACAGCGATAGGTCGGCATAAGTCAACATATTGCCGACCAGATGCGCATCACCATCCGGATTGCATTCCAGCACCGTCTCGAAATAATCGAAGAATTTCGGCAGCCGCGCTTCCCGGAAATCGGCGGCGCGCCGCAACGCCTCGGGCTTTTGCTCGCGGTAGTACAAACCGCTGCCGACCGGATGATGGGTATCGTGCGCCTCGGTCACCAGGTCGGCGATGGTGAGCTGCAATTGATGCGTCCACAATCGTCCGGCCTCGTCATCCGGTGCCAACCCGTGGCGCGTGCCGAGAAAGAGCAGGATGTTCGCCGTCTGGCCGATGATCAGGTCGCCGGCCTTCAGGTAAGGCGGTGCGAACGGCACATGAACCACGTCGGCTTCCTCCATGAAGCGCATCAGCGCCGGCATGCCCATGCCGCTGCTTTCCGCACGTCTTGCCACATCGACATAGTCAGCATCCGCCTCTTCCAGCGCAAGTCGGACGAATTCACCGCGGCCCTGGATGTTCGGCCAGTAATACAGCTCATAACGCATGCGCATTTCTCCTCGATGATGCAGGTACGGCTCTTATAATGGCGCCCACCGTCGCCAGGCAGCGACGTCCTTCCTCCATGCCGGATTTCCATGACCTTGCAAAAACTCCAATCCTCATGCCGCGTTGCCATCGTCGGCGGCGGCCCGGCCGGCCTGATGGCCGCAGAAGTGCTGGCGGCCGGCGGCGCGCAGGTCGACCTGTACGATGCGATGCCGTCGGTCGGACGCAAGTTCCTGCTGGCGGGGAAGGGCGGCATGAATATCACCCATGCGGAACCGGCGGAAGCGTTCCGTTTACGTTATGGCGCGCGCCGCGCGGTGTTCGAACCCATGCTGGACGGCTTTGGTCCGGATGCGTTGCGCGCCTGGGTGCACGGCCTGGGAATCGACACCTTCGTCGGCACGTCGCAGCGGGTATTTCCGGCCGACATGAAAGCGGCGCCGCTGCTGCGCGCATGGTTGCATCGCCTGCGCGAAGCCGGCGTGCGTTTTCACATGCGTCATCGGTGGGTCGGCTGGCAGGACAATTCTCCGCATCCGGGCAGGCTGCGCTTTACGGCGCCGGAAGGCGGGGTCGAGGTGCAGGCCGATGCCGTCATTCTCGCCCTGGGCGGCGCAAGCTGGGCGCGGCTCGGGTCGGATGGCGCCTGGGTACCCTTGCTTGAATCCCGGCGCATCCCTGTTGCCCCGCTGCAGCCCGCGAACTGCGGCTTCGACACCGGCTGGACCGACCATTTCCGCAGCCGCTTTGCCGGCCAGCCGGTCAAGTCGGTGGTTGCCACGTGCCCTGATCCGGCCGGCAACGGCATCGTGCAGCGCCAGGGCGAATTCATGGTCACCGACACCGGCGTGGAAGGCAGCCTCATCTATGCCTTGTCGTCCTGCCTGCGCGACACGCTGTCCGCAACCGGCGATGCGGTGCTCACGCTGGATCTTGCGCCCGGCAAAAGCCTGCAGCGGGTGACCGAGGAAATTGCTCATCCACGCGGCTCCCGATCAATGGCGAGCCACCTGCAAAGCCGGGTCGGCATTGCCGGGGTGAAGGCAGGATTGCTGCGCGAATGCGCCAGCGCCGACGACTATGCCGATCCGGTACGGCTGGCCTCCGCGATCAAGGCATTGCCGCTGCGACTGCTGGCCACCCGTCCTATCGATGAAGCCATCAGCAGCGCCGGCGGCGTGCGTTTCGAGGCGCTCGACCGGCGGCTGATGATTCAGGGCATGCCCGGCCTGTTCATCGCCGGCGAGATGCTCGATTGGGAAGCGCCGACCGGCGGCTACCTGCTCACCGCCTGTTTTGCCAGCGGCCGTTCGGCGGGCTTCGGCGCGCTGGACTGGCTTCATGAGCAATCCGGCAACACGGCTTGACGATCCGCAAATCCGCGCGCTGCCTGCGCACCGGAATACCTGCTTTGGGAACATAGTTAAGGCAGGAGAAATGTCACTGCGCGGACAATTGCTTCGCGCGGTGATGGTTCTTCCTGCAATCAACGACATGACATCCCACATGAGGAGCAGGCAATGGAGACTAGAAACCGATTTCCCGGCGTAATTCACTTCGGCGTTGCATTGTTGATCGCCGGACTGGCGGGCTGCGGCAGTGACGATGATGACGAACCGGTTGCCACCGCGCCGCCGCCGCCGACACCGCCCTTGACCTGCGCCCAGCTCAACGGCAGGACGGTCCCGGCAAGTGCCATTGGCCTGCCGACCACCGGTGCGGTCGTCACCTCGACCGAAGTGGTGGCGGCGTCCGGCACCGGCGCGACCGCGATTGGCGAGCATTGCCGGGTCCTGGGCGACATCAACCCGGTCGATCCGGCAGCGCCGAAGATCAAGTTCCAGCTCAACCTGCCGACGAACTGGAACAACAAGGCCATGATGTTCGGCGGCGGCGGTTACAACGGCAATATTCCGAATCCCGCCGCCAACGTGCCGGCCGGCCCGACCACGCAGCCGACGCCGCAGGGGCGAGGCTATGCCACTTTCTCCAGCGACTCTGGGCACCAGGCCGGCGCGGGCACCTTCGGCACGCGGGAAGGCTCGTTCGGCGCCAACAACGAAGCGCTCAACAATTTTTCCTCCGATGCCCTGAAGAAAACCCGCGACACGGCGATCTTCCTGCTGCGCCAGCGCTACAACGTCGCCAATCCGACGCGGACTTATTTCGCAGGCGGCTCGACCGGCGGGCGTGAGGCGCTCGCGGTGGTGCAGAAGTGGCCGCAGGACTTCGACGGCGCGATCGTGCTTTACCCGGCATGGAATGCCGCAACGCTGGATCTGGCCTTCGGCCGAATCGTGCGCACGCTGGCAGCGCCCAACGGCTACCTGAACCGGGAAAAGCGGCTGGCGGTGTACACCGCCGCGCTGCAGGCTTGCGACACGCTGGACGGCGCGGCCGACAACGTGGTCAGCAATGTCGACGCCTGTAACGCCACCTTCAACCCGGCCACTGCCACGCTGAACGGCGCGCCGCTGCGCTGTCCGGATGGCGGGGAGGGCGGCAACAATTGCCTGTCCGATCCGCAGATCGCCTCGCTGCAGGCATTCAACCAGCCGATCACCTTCAGCTACCCGCTGGCCAGCGGCGAGAACCAGTATCCGGGCTTCAACGTCTGGGGCGCCGATCTCGGCATTCCGAATGCCAGCCCGCTGCAGGCCACCGTCAACACCCTGGCGCTCGGCGACGTCCAGCCCGCACTGCCGGCCACGCTCACCATGCCCTACGCGGCGCTGTTCTGGGACCAGTGGGTGAAGTACTTCGTCACCCGCGACCCGAACTTCAACTCGCTGGCGCTCGACCCGCAGAACCCTGGCCCGTGGGCGGCGCGCATCAGCGAACTCACCGCGATCCAGGACATCAACCGCACCGACCTGTCGGCCTTCGAAGCGAAGGGCGGCAAGGTGCTGATGGCGCATGGTCTGCATGATGTGCTGGTCAGTTCCCGCTCGACCGCGCAGTACTTCGAGCGGGTGCGCAACACGATGGGCGCACAGCGGGTCAACAACTTCATGCGCTATTACCAGATCCCGGGTTACGGCCATGCCGTCAGCACCACCTTCAATGCTGCCTGGGACTCTCTGACCGTGCTGGAGAACTGGGTTGAACGGGGCACCGCGCCGGCCAGCCAGGTGGTGGCCGACACCGCCGGCGTGCCGGGTCGCACCCGGCCACTGTGCGAGTATCCGGCCTGGCCGCGCTACAGTGGCACCGGCGACATCAACGCGGCGGCCAGCTACAGCTGCGTGACGCAGTAAACCGCCATGGCGGAAGGACGGCCGGACCGGGGTGCCGGCCGTCCTTCCGTGAAATGATGGACCTGCTCTCATCCTTCCGCGGCCTGCCCGCACTTTCCCTATAATGGACCGCATCAACAAACGACGGCCGGCACACCAGCCGGCCCGTCTTGCATTTCCCGTCACTTCCTTACCTCAGGAGTTCCGCATGAGCCGCAGCGTGTATGTATCCGGCGTGGGCATGATCCCGTTCGCCAAACCCGGCGCCAGCGCGCCGTACCACCAGATGGGCGCCGCCGCTGGCCGGCTGGCGCTGGAAGATGCCGGCCTGTCCTATGAAGACGTGCAGCAGGTCTACGCCGGCTATGTGTACGGCGACTCGACCAGCGGCCAGAAGGCGGTCTACCAACTCGGCATGACCGGCATCCCGGTCATCAACGTCAACAACAACTGCTCCACCGGATCGACCGCGCTGTTCCTCGCGCGCCAGGCGGTGGCAAGCGGAGCGGCGGACTGCGTGCTGGTGCTCGGCTTCGAGCAGATGAGCCCGGGCGCGCTGGGCGCGGTCTT
Organism: Noviherbaspirillum sp.; assembly: GCF_035944575.1. Lineage (GTDB taxonomy): Bacteria > Pseudomonadota > Gammaproteobacteria > Burkholderiales > Burkholderiaceae_D > Noviherbaspirillum. The sequence goes on along the minus strand of NZ_DASZBA010000129.1, from coordinate 1,045 downwards.
TCCCGACCGCCCGACGCCGTTCGACGACTTCGACGCCGTCACCGACAAGCTGGTCGGCATGCCGGAGATCCCGCTGGCGCTGCGCTATTTCGGCGGCGCGGGGCTCAGCCACATGAACAAGTACGGCACCCAACTCGACACCTTCGCCAAGATCCGCGCCAAGGCCAGCCGGCATGCGGCCAACAACCCGCTCGCGCTGTTCCGGAAGGAAGTCACGACGGAGGAGGTGATGAATGCGCCGATGATCTGGCCGGGCGTGATGACGCGCCTGATGGCCTGTCCGCCGACTTGCGGCGCGGCGGCGGCCTTGCTGGTATCGGAGCGGTTCGCGAAGGAAAAGGGCCTCGACACCAGCGTCCATATCGCGGCGCAGGCCATGACGACCGACCGCCCGAGCACCTTCGAATCGGACGACATGATGCGCCTGGTCGGCTTCGACATGGCGGCCGACGCGGCGGCCAAGGTTTATGCGGAAGCCGGCATCGGGCCGGACGACATCGACGTGGTGGAGTTGCATGACTGCTTCGCGCACAACGAGCTGATCACCTATGAAGCATTGGGCCTGTGTCCGGCGGGCGGCGCGGAGAAATTCGTCAACGACGGTGACAATACCTACGGCGGCAAGGTCGTTACCAATCCGTCCGGTGGGTTGCTTTCGAAGGGGCATCCGCTCGGCGCGACGGGGCTGGCGCAATGCTATGAGCTGACGCAGCAGTTGCGCGGGAAGGCGGAAGCGCGGCAGGTGGATGGTGCACGGGTGGCGTTGCAGCACAATCTGGGGTTGGGTGGGGCTTGTGTGGTGACGATGTATCGGGCGGGGTAACGAGGGCTTTATCGCGAATCAGTCTGGCGATGATTTCGAAATCGCACGTCGCCTCCCAACGCTGGTCATTTTCGCGCAGGGTTCTGCGGGAGTTTCGAACGGCATGCTGTCCGCCCGCAAAACAGTACCGGCTTGCAAGCCAGTATGCACCCTGCAAGGGGGGAATCCAGAGGGACAGAGTGTCTCCGGTAATGCAACTCTTTCTGTTCTCCGAAGAGACTA
>NZ_DASZBA010000128.1:0-24316 GCF_035944575.1 Noviherbaspirillum sp. | reverse complement strand
CCTGGCCGGTGGAGCAAGTGATGGCATTGTTCGACATGCCGTTCAACGATCTGCTGTTTCGTGCCCAGCAGGTGCACCGCCAGCACTTCGACCCGAGCGAGGTGGAACTGGCCACGCTGCTGTCGATCAAGACCGGCGGCTGCCCGGAAGACTGCGGCTATTGCCCGCAGGCAGCGCGCTACGACACCGGCGTCACCGCGCAGAAGATCCTCCCTCTCGACACCGTGCTCGACGCCGCCCGCGCCGCCAGGGCGCACGGCGCCACCCGCTTTTGCATGGGCGCGGCTTGGCGCGAGCCGAAGGACCGCGACCTCGAGCAGGTGGAGGAAATGGTGCGGGAAGTCAAGGCCCTCGGCCTGGAAACCTGCGCCACGCTCGGCATGCTCGGCGAAGGACAGGCGGAGCGGCTCAAGAATGCCGGCCTGGACTACTACAACCACAACCTCGACACCGCGCCGGAATTCTACGAAAACATCATCACCACCCGCGATTACCAGAACCGCCTCGACACGCTGGGGCGGGTGCGCAATGCCGGCATCAAGGTCTGCTGCGGCGGCATCGTCGGCATGGGCGAAACCCGGCTGCAGCGCGCCGGCCTGATCGCCCAGCTGGCCAACATGGACCCGTACCCGGAATCGGTGCCGGTCAACCACCTGGTGCAGGTCAAGGGCACGCCGCTGCACGGGCTGGATCCGCTCGACCCGTTCGAGTTCGTGCGCACGATCGCGGTGGCGCGCATCACCATGCCCAAGGCGCGGGTGCGGCTGTCGGCGGGGCGGCGCGAGCTGGGTGAAGCGGTGCAGGCGTTGTGTTTCCTGGCGGGGGCGAACTCGATTTTCTATGGCGACAAGTTGCTGACGACCGGCAACCCGGATGCCGAGGCGGATGCGGCGCTGCTGGACAAGCTGGGCCTGCATGCGAAGCATGTGACTGAGGAGGCGAGTGCCTCTTGCGGATAAGCATTAAAGAAAAAGCTCCTTCCCCCTTGTAGGGGGAAGGCTGGGATGGGGGTGTGAAGGTTGAACTACTGCATGCGAATGCTCGACCTCATTACCTCCACCTTAACCCTCCCCTGCAAGGGGGAGGGGATCTGACGGCGATTGAAATGACCGTAGTCCCAACCCGCTCACACCAAGGAGCAGAGACATGTTCACCAAAATCCTTAAAACAAACCACTGCGGGATCGCCTGCCCCCTGGTGCACGCATGAACGCGACGACCACCATGACTGCTCCGGAAACGGTTGCAGGCAAAGGCACCGGCGCCCTGCTGACGGTACGCGACCTGACGATCTCCTTTCAGACCGACCACGGCGACGTGCCCGTCACGCGCAACATCGGCTTTTCGGTCGCACCGGGCGAGCGGCTTGGCATCGTCGGCGAAAGCGGCTGCGGCAAAAGCGTTACCGGGCTCGCGCTGCTGCGCCTGTTACCCACTGCCACGTCACGCATCTCGGGCGAGGTAAATTTCGAGGGACGCAATCTGCTGGCATTGCCCGAACGGCAGATGCGGCCGATCCGCGGACGGGAGATCGCGATGATCTTCCAGGAGCCGATGAGCGCCCTCGATCCGGTGTTCACCATCGGCCACCAGATCGCGGAAGCCTACCTGAGCCATTTCCCGGCGAGCCGGGCCGAAGTGAAGGAGCGTGTGATCGACGCGCTCGACCAGGTCGGCATCGCACTCCCGGCGAGGCGCTACGACGAATATCCGCATCAGCTTTCCGGCGGCATGCGGCAGCGCGTGATGATTGCGATGGCCCTCATCTGCCGCCCCAAGCTGCTGATCGCGGATGAACCGACGACCGCGCTCGACGTGACGGTCCAGGCGCAGATCCTGAAACTGCTGCGCGACCTGAGCGAGCGCACCGGGACCGCACTGCTGTTCATCACGCACGATCTTGGCGTCGTCGCCGAGACCTGTACCCGCATGATTACCATGTACGCGGGGGAAGTCGTCGAAGACTCGCCGGTGGATGATGTGCTGGTGCGCCCGCGCCATCCCTATACCTCCGGGCTGTTGTGCTCGCTGCCGCGCCTGACAGAGCGGCGCGGCGTCCTGCCGTCGATCCCAGGCCGCGTGCCGTCGCCTGCGGCGATGCCGTCCGGCTGCCGGTTCCGTTCCCGCTGTCCGCATGCGATCGAGGGCTGCGAAGCCGACCAGCGGATGCTGCCGGTAGAAGGCGGCACCCGGTATGCGCGCTGCTGGCGCACCGAAGAACTTCAACTGCGTGGAGCGGTGCAATGACGAATACGCGAAACCAGGCTGCGCAGGCGCGCCCGCTGCTGGAAGTGAAGGACCTGCATGTGGCATTCCCGGTCGGCCGGCGTGAAACCTTGAAAGCCGTCGACGGCATCAGTTTCGAGGTCCGGCAGGGAGAGACCTTCGGCGTCATCGGCGAATCGGGTTCCGGCAAGACGACGCTCGGGCGGGCACTCGTGTCGCTGCTGGAGCCGACTTCCGGTTCCATCCTGTACGACGGGATCGATGTCAGCAGCCTGTCGAAAAAGGAACTGCGCCGGCAGCGGCGCGACTACCAGATCATTTTCCAGGACCCGAACGCCGCGCTGAACCCGCGCATGACGATTCTCGACAGCGTGATGGAACCGCTGGAAATCAGCGGCACCGGAAACAGGAGCAGCAATGAGGCCGAGGCGCTGCGCGTGCTGTCGCGCGTGGGCCTGCCGCCGGACATCGCAAACCGGTTTCCGCACCAGCTTTCGGGCGGCCAGAAACAGCGGGTGAACATTGCGCGCGCGCTGGTGGTGCGTCCGCGCATGATCGTCTGCGACGAGGTGGTGGCGGCGCTCGACGTTTCCATACGCGGCGATGTCCTGAACCTGTTTGCCGAGTTGCAGCGGGAATTCGGACTGACCTATGTCTTCATCACGCACGACCTGTCGGTGGTGTCGCATATCAGCGACCGTATCGGCGTGGCCTATCTCGGGCGCTTCATGGAAATGGGTCCGGCCGAGGCGGTGACGGAACGGCCGCTTCATCCCTATACCGAAGCCCTGCTGTCGGCCGAGCCGGTTCCGCTTCCATCATTCATGCGCTCCGACCGCCGGATCACATTGCAGGGAGAGATACCGAGCCCGATCTCGCCGCCGTCGGGCTGCAGGTTCCGTACGCGCTGCCGCTACGCACAACCGCGTTGCGCCGAGGAAGTGCCGCAATGGCGGGAACTCAATGCCGGCCACTGGGTAGCCTGTCATTTCGCCCGCCCGGACGGCCCGCCCACCGTGCAGGGCACCCTGAACGATCAGACCGAAGTTGAAAGCACCACCGCAATCTAAACCAAATACCACGAGGAGACAGCCATGCCAGACAAAAATGACCATATCGACACCTTCCGCCCCCTGTCCGCTTTCACGAGGAGGGACTTCCTGTCCGCCAGCCTGACGGCTGCGGCGCTGGCGGGCATGCCCGGCGGCTTCGCGCTGGCGCAAGGCGCGCCGAAGCGCGGCGGCAACATCAAGATCGTGGCTCCCGCGAATCCATCCAGTCTCGATCCCGCCACCGGCGGCGCCGGCTCGGATCACTCGATCCTGTGGACGATGTACGACACGCTGGTGAACTGGGACAACAAGACGCTCAAGCCGGTGCCCGGCATGGCCGAATGGTCGTCGCCGGACCTCAATACGCTGGTACTGAAGCTGCGCAGCGACAAGATCGTGTTCCATGACGGCACGCCGCTGGATGCGGAGGCCGTCAAGTTCAACCTGGACCGCAGCCGGTCCGATGCACGCTCCAATGTGAAGGCCGATCTCGTCAATATCGCTTCCGTCGAGGTCGTCAATCCGACCGAGGTGCGCATCAAGCTTGCCCAGCCGGACGCCGCGCTGCCGGCCATCCTGTCCGACCGTGCCGGCATGATGGTGTCGCCAAAGGCGGTCAAGGAACAGGGCGCGGAAACCGATCGCAAGCCGGTGGGTGCCGGGCCCTGGAAATTCGTCAGCTGGACGGACAACGACAGGATCGTCCTGGTCCGCCATGACAAGTACTGGCAACCGAACCTGCCGCACCTGGACGGCATCGAGTTCGTGATCATTCCCGACCAGGGCACCGGCCTGCGTTCCGTCACATCGGGCCAGAACCAGATGATCTTCAATCTGTCGTCGCGCTACAAGCCGCTGGTGGATCGCGCGAAGAATCTGGCCGTGTCGGTCTCTCCGACGTTGTATTGCCACCAGATTTACTTCAACTACAGCCGTGCGCCGCTCAACGATGTCCGCGTGCGCCAGGCGATCAACTTCGCGGTCGACCGCAAGGCGTTTCTGCAGGCCACGCTCAGCGGCGTCGGCGAGGAGGCGCACATGCTGCTGCCGGCCTCCCACTGGGCCTATGACAAGGGCGTGGCGGCGCTGTACCGGTACGACCCGGACCGCGCGCGCAAGCTGCTGGCGGAAGCGGGCGTCGGCAACGGCCTGGAGATCTCGTTCGGCGGCTACAACGACCAGGATTCCATCCGCCGCGCCGAAGTCCTGATGGAGATGCTGAGCAAGGTCGGCATCCGCGCCAGGTTCACGAACGGCACGATCGCGGAGATTTCGGCCCAGTTCTTCGGCAATGAAAAGAAATTCGATGCGCTGGTGTCCGCATGGACAGGACGCCCCGACCCGAGCATGACCTACTCGCTCGGTTTCGGCAAAGGTGCCTACTACAACGCCGGGCGCTCCGAGGCCAGCGCCGAACTGACCACGCTGCTGCAGCACAGCCGGATCAAGGAAGACATCGAATTCCGGCGCCAGGTCTTCGCGAAGATACAGCGCATCGTGATGGAACAGGCGCTGGTCGCGCCGCTTGCATTCCGGTATGACGTGACGGCATCGACCGCGCAGACCAAGGGCTACCAGCCCAATCTGCTGGGCAAGCCGAAGTTCAACGATATCTGGCTCGCCAGCTAAGAAGGCTCTCGTTATGTCGACCCGACAACACCAATGGGGATTTCTCTGGCGCCGGCTCCTGCAGGCCGCACCGGTGATCGTCTTTGCCACGTTCATCGTGTTCTCGCTGCTGAAAATCGTGCCGGGAGATGTCGCGGTAACGCTTGCCGGCGAGAATGCCACCGAGCAGCGCATTGCCGAAATCCGGCAGCTCTACGGCCTGGACCGGCCTTTCCTCGTGCAATACGGCAGTTGGTTGTGGAAGGCCCTGCACGGCGACCTGTCGATGTCGTTGCTGTCGAGCGAACCAGTGCTGACCTCGATTGCCCGAAGCCTGCCCAACACCTTGCTGATCGTGTCCATCGCCCTGCTGCTGGCGCTGGTGATCGGCATACCGCTGGGCATCGTCGCCGCGCGGCATCCGGGCTCGCTGGTCGACAAGGTGCTGATGAGCATCGCATCGCTCGGCGTCGCGGTGCCGAACTTCTGGCTGGCGATGATCCTGGTGTCGCTGTTTGCACTGGAACGCAACTGGTTTCCTGCCACCGGGGCCGTTCCGCTGGCTGTCGACCCGTGGCAGGCGATCCGCCATGCGCTGCTGCCGGCCATCGCGCTGGCTTCCGGCGGCGTGTCGGAAGTCGCGCGCCAGCTGCGCAGCTCGCTGGCCGACATCCTGTCGTCGCAGCAGGTGCGCACGCTGCACGCGAAAGGCGTGCCTCCCTTCACGATCCTGTGGAAGCATGGATTGAAGAATGTGAGCGTCAACCTGCTGACGGTGATTGCGCTGCTTGCCAACCGCCTGCTCGCCGCCACCGTCGTCGTGGAGGCGGTGTTCGCCGTGCCCGGCATGGGCAGCCTGATCGTGCACGCGGCCGTGCACAGGGATTTCCCGGTGGTCCAGGGTGTCGTGTTCGTCATGGTGCTGATCGTCATTGCAATCAATCTGACCACCGACGCGCTGTATCGCATTGTTGATCCGAGGGTAAGAACATGAGCGCCGAAGCAACCGCAATCAAGCCGCAGCAGCAGCCACAACAGCAGCAGCGGTCCTCAAGGTCGATCAGATTCTGGCGGCTGGATACCGCGGCCACCGTGAGCCTGCTGTTCCTGGTGCTGGTGACGGCCCTGTCGGTGGCGGCGCCCTTGATCGCGCCCTACTCTCCCACCGAACAGGACATCGTCAATTCGCTTGCCCAGCCTTCCGCCGAGCACTGGCTGGGCACCGATGACCTGGGGCGGGATGTGCTGAGCCGCCTGATCCATGGGGCGGCGGCATCGCTGTTTTCCAGCTTTCTCGCTGTCGCCGTGGCGATCGTCCTCGGGGTGCCGATCGGCCTGCTCGCCGGCTTCCTGGGCGGATGGACCGATGACGTCATCAGCCGCGGCATCGATACGCTCTTGTCCTTTCCCGCCATCGTGCTGGCGATTGCAGTGACCGGCGCACTCGGCATCGGGTTGATCAACGGCATGATCGCCGTCGGCATCGTGTTCTCGCCGCAGCTTGCAAGGCTGGTGCGTGCCCGCACGCTCGTCGTGCGGCAGGAGCTGTACGTGGATGCTGCAAGGTGTTTCGGCGCATCGACGGGGCGCATTCTCTGGCGGCACGTTCTGCCCAACACCGTGCAGCCGGTAATCGTTCAGGTCACCCTGCTGCTGGCCGGCGCGCTCCTTGCCGAAGCCAGCCTAAGCTTCCTCGGACTGGGCATCCAGCCGCCCCATGCCAGCTGGGGAGCGATGCTGGCGCGCGCCTACCAAAACATGGAACTGGCGCCCGAACAGATGTATCCGCCCGGCCTGGCGATCCTGTTCACCGCCCTGGCGTTCAACACGCTGGGCGAATCGCTGCGCGTGGCGCTCGATCCGACGATGAAGCATCGGTAAGCGCGACCGGAATCACTTTGGAGTCGACTTGAACGGTAAGCAAACAATTGATGCCCGTGCGCCGCAGGATGCGGCGGCGCTGCCTTTCCAGGGAATCCGGGTGCTGGAAATCGGGACCGGCACCGGTGTCGCCTACTGCGGCAAGATATTCGCCGATTTCGGTGCGGAGGTAATCAAGGTCGAAGCGCCGGGCGGCGACCCGGTGCGCCACTGGCCGCCGCTGGTCGACACCGGCGGCGGGCGGCACGAAAGCGCCTACTTTGCCTGGCTGAACACGAACAAGCGAAGTGTTGTCGCCGACCTGCACACCGACGCCGGAATGCGCACCGTCGGCGAACTCCTGTCATCCGCCGATGTCCTGCTCGACGCACGTGCATTGGATACGCAGGGTCAGGCGCAGAACCCCGCACTCACCGCAGGCAAGCCGCCACACCTCGTCGAGGTTGTCTTCACCTGGTTCGGCGAGTCAGGGCCGTATATCGGCCATGTCGCCACCGACGCGGTCTGCCGGGCGCTGGCCGGCACCATCCACAGCGCCGGCCCGGTGGAAGGGCCTCCCCTGATCCCGCACGATACCCAATCCGGCATCGTCGCCGGGCTGGCCGCGTTCGGCAATGCCGCCGCGGGGCTCCTGGGACGCGCGCAGGGTGGACGGCGTTATGTACTGAGTATCCATGAGGCGCTGCTGCACCTGGTGGAGATCGATATCGGCCTGGCCCTGGACGGGCGGCACCAGTCCCGATCCGGCATCAACCGGTTCGGCAACCAGTATCCGGCGTCGATCTATCGGGCCAGTGACGGCTGGATCGGCATCTTTACCGTCACGGCGGCGCAGTGGAAAGGGTTATGCACGGTCATCGGCAAGCCGGAACTTGCGCAGGATCCCCGCTACCTGACCGGCCCGGACCGCCTCGCCCGTGCCGACGAGGTGGATGCCATCCTGAACCCGGTTTTTGTCACCCGCACCGCGCAGGAATGGTTTGCGCTGTGTGCGGAGCAACGCCTGCCGGCCGTGGTGGTGCCGACGATGGAACAGCTTCTGACTCAGGCGGTACACCGCGAACGCGGCGCGTTCATTCCGGTTGCCATCGGGCAGGCCCATTTCGAAGCACCCATCCTGCCGCAGCGCCTGGGCGTTGCCGGCCCGCTGCGCGGCGGCCGGGCGCCATTGCTCGGCGAGCACAACAGCCTGTACGAAGAAAAACAGGGCGCCGCTGCGCCGCAGTCCGCCGATCCACAGACCTCCCCATCCGGCCGCCTGCCGCTGGAAGGCATCCGCATCATCGACCTGACGATGGGCTGGGCCGGACCGTTCGCCACCCGCAACCTCGCCGACCTCGGCGCGGAAGTCGTCAAGGTGGAAAGCACCGCCTATCCGGACTGGTGGCGCGGCACCAATTATTCGGACGAATTTTATCGGGACTGCCTGTACGAAAAGAATGCGTATTTCAACCTGATGAACCGGAACAAGCTTGGCATCACGCTCGACCTGACCAGTGCCGAGGGTGTGCGCCTGCTGAAGGAGCTCGTCGCCGGCGCGGATGCGTTCATCGAAAATTATTCCGCCGAGGTGTTGCCCAAGCTCGGGCTGGACTACGCCGCCCTGTCGCAGGTAAATCCGCGTCTCGTGATGCTGTCGATGCCGGCCTTCGGCTCGAACAATGCCTGGAGCAATACCCGCGCCTATGGCGGCACGCTGGAACAGGCGTCCGGCCTGCCGACGGTCACCGGTCGGGAGCACTGGCCACCGACGATGACCTCCTATGCCTACGGCGATCCGATTGGCGGCTACAACGCCTTCACGGCGCTCCTGATCGGGCTTGCCGCGCAGCGGAAGAGCGGCCGCGGCGCTTTCATCGACTTATCCCAGGTCGAGGGAATGCTGTCGCTCGTCGCCCCGTTCATCATCGAACAGTCGGCCCACGGAAAAGTCGGACCGCGCATAGGGAACCGGCATCCCGTCTTCGTACCGCACGGTTGTTTCGCCTGTCGGGGCAACGACGACTGGATCGTGATCGCCGTGACAAGCGATGCGCAGTGGGTGTCGTTATGCCGGGCGATGGGTCGCGATAACCTTGCCGACGATCGGACGCTGGCCACGGCCGCAGGCCGCCGGCAGCAGGAAGACGCCATCGAGACCGCCATCACCGGCTGGACCAGCATACGCAGTGCCGACGAAGCCATGGCCGCCTTGCAAGCGCATCAGGTGCCGTCAGGCGTGGCGCGCTCCATTCCGGACCTGTTCCGGGACCCTCATCTGCAGCAACGCGGCTTCTGGCAACGCATCGAGCGGCCCTTTGTCGGCCACTACCTGTCCGGCAGCAGCTACTACCGGGAACAGGGACAACCCGCGCCGGTACGGCTGCATGCGCCCACGCTTGGACAGCATAACGCGGCGGTACTGAAAGACATCCTGGGCGTCACGCCGGCGCAATTCGATGCCCTGTCCGCGGCAGGCGTCATCGGCACCACGGCGGTTTCCCGTACGCCCAAATCACGCGGCCCGACACAACACTAATTACACCGAAAAGGAGATTGGAATGCCCACAGTACAAATCGAGGCGGAGGTCAGCGGCATCGTATGCAAGGTGGTCGCGTCGGCAGGACAAGCCGTTGCCTTCGACGACACCATCGTGGTCATCGAATCGATGAAGATGGAAATACCGGTCGGCGCGCCGAGCGGCGGGCAACTGGTTGCTGTGACGGTTGCGGAAGGCGACACGGTGACCGAGGGCCAGGTCATCGCCACCCTCGAGACCTGATGGTCGGCGGCACGGCACCGGGCCGCCGAGGGGCGGCGGACATACTAACGAATCATTGGGGACGACATGAGCTGGCAGCCTGAAATCGATGAATTGCGCAAACGCGAGAATATGGCCCGCGAAATGGGCGGCGCGGAGAAAGTGGCGAAGCACCGCTCCCATGGCAAGCTGACGGTGCGTGACCGGATCGCCACCCTGCTCGACCCCGGCACTTTCCATGAATCGGGCATGCTTGCAGGAAAGGCAGAATACGAAAACGGCTCACTCAAGGGCTTCGTCGCGGCCAACTTCGTCTACGGCACCGGCAGGATCGACAAGCGCAAGGTGGTGGTGGGCGGGGATGACTTCACCATCCGTGGCGGGGCCGCGGATGCCAGCATCAAGGGCAAGCAGATCCATGCGGAACAGATGGCCAACAGCCTGCGCCTGCCGATCGTGCGGCTGGTCGACGGCACCGGGGGCGGCGGCAGCGTCAAGATCCTCGAGCGGACCGGCGCGACCTACGTGCCGGCCAATCCGGCGTGGAACTACGTGGTCGACAACCTGAGCGTGGTGCCGGTGGTTGCCGCCTGCATGGGCTCGGTCGCCGGGCTCGGTGCGGCCAGGGTCGTCACCTCCCACTTCTCGGTGATGATCGAACCGACCGCGCAGTTGTTCACCGCCGGACCGCCGGTGGTGAAATTCGCCACCGGCGAGAACCTGACGAAGGAAGACCTCGGCGGCGCGAAGATTCACCGCAAGAGCGGCGTGGTCGATGCGGTAGTGGCCAGCGAACAGGATGCATTCGTCTGCATCCGCCGCTTTCTGTCGTACCTGCCGTCGAACGTGTACCAGGTGCCACCCGTCTCGCCCGCCGACGATCCGGTCGACCGGAAGGAGGAGTCCCTCCTCAGCGCCGTCCCGCGCAACCGCCGGCAACCGGTACGCATACGCCCCATTCTGTCGGCGATCTTCGACCGCGATTCGGTGTTTGAACTGGCGCGCTACGGCGGCCCGATCGTCACCGCCCTCGCGCGGCTGGACGGCCATCCGGTTGGCGTGATCGCATCCGATCCCTATGTCGGCGGCGGGGTTCTGACCGTGGAAGCGGCTGATGCGATGATCCGGATGGTAGACCTCTGCCAGACCTTCCACCTGCCGATGGTCGTTCTGACCGATCAGCCAGGCATTGCCGTCGGTACGGTAGCCGAGCGCCGGGCGACGATCCGCTATGCGGCACGCGCGGTTGCGGCGGTGTATCAGGCCACGGTGCCGTCGGCCGAAATTATCATCAGGCGATGCTTCGGCGTCGGCGGCGCCGGCATGACCAACCGGCACAGCTACGTGCAGCGTTACGCATGGCCTTCCGGCGACTGGGGCTCACTGCCAATCGAAGGCGGCCTGGAAGCGGCATACCGCAGCGAGCTCGAAGCCAGTGACGATCCGCAGGCGCTGCTGGAAGAGATCCGCGGCCGGCTGGAAGCGGTCCGCTCGCCGTTCCGCACGGCCGAGGGATTCGGCGTCGAGGAGATCATCGATCCACGGGAAACGCGGCCGCTACTGTGTGAATGGGTACGCGACGCCTATGCGCTGCTGCCGTCCCAGCTCGGCAGGCCGTCGCATGGCACGCGCCCGTGAAGGCGGGCCGTGACCATGCGTCCTGTTCATCTGCGGGCAGGCATATCGAACACACTATTTGAGGAGACCTCCGTCATGGAGTTGAATGAAGCTGCTTACCTTGACATGATCGGCGATTTGCAGAAGCGCAACTGGCCGGCGAGCGTGCCGGCCGAACCTCGCTATCCACATGGCGAGATCGCCATCAGCGAGTACCTGCGCGCATGGGCGGCTGCCCAGCCGGACAAGCCTGCCATCGTGTTCTACGGAACGACCATCAGCTTCGCGGAACTGGATGCGCTCAGCGACCGCTTCGCCGCCCTGCTGTCGACCCATGGCGTCCAAAGTGGCGACCGCGTTGCCGTGATGCTGCCGAACTGCCCGCAGTTCCATATCGTTTTCTACGGCATCCTGAAGCTCGGCGCGATTCACGTTCCGGTCAATCCGCTGTTCAAGGACCAGGAGTTGCTGTACGAACTCAACGACGCCGGTGCGCGGATCATCGTGGCGCAGGACCAGCTCGTTCCCATGGTACTGAATGTCCGACAGAGAACGCCGGTGCTGACGGTCATGTCGACCAGCTTTGCCGACATGCTGCCGGAGTCCCCGACACTGCCGGTTCCCGGAAGCGTCCTGGCCGCCAAGGTGACGTACGGCGGCACCATCGATCTGATGCAGGCGCTGCACGAATGCACGGCGCCGGTGCCGCAGGTGCGCCCGGACCTGGATGCGCCAGCGGCGCTGAATTACACCGGCGGCACCACCGGCATGCCGAAAGGCTGCGTCCATACCCAGCGCGACATGATCTATACCGCCGCGACCACCTGCACGATCGCCGAATTCCAGCCGGACGACATCGTGCTCAACTTCATGTCGCTGTTCTGGATCGCGGGCGAGAACGCCGGCCTGATCTTTCCTGTCTTCAGCGGCAATACCCTCATCCTGCTGGCGCGCTGGGACCCGGTCGGCGTGATGGCAGCGGTCGAAAAGTATGCAGTGACGCGCCTTGGCCTGCTGGTCGACAATGCCATCGAGATCCTCGAGCATCCCGATGCGGGCAGGTACTCGATGCGCTCGCTGCGCGCGACGCGGGCATCGTCCTTCGTCAAGAAAATGAATCCGTCGGTACGGCGGCAGTGGCTGGCATTGACCGGGACCACCATCGCGGAAGCCGCCTGGGGCATGTCGGAAACCCATACCTGCGACACCTTCACCCGCGGGTTCCAGGGCGATGACCAGGATCTGAAAGGACAGCCGGTGTTCGTCGGCCTGCCTGTGCCCGGCACACGGATCAAGATCTGCGACTTCGAAACCGGTGCGCTCAAACCCGTCGGCGAGGAAGGCGAGATCGTCGTGAAGACCCCTTCCCTGCTGAAATCCTACTGGAACAAGCCGGAAGCGACCGCGCAGTCGATGCGGGACGGCTGGTTCGCCACCGGCGACATCGGCGTCTACGATGAACAGGGTTGCCTGCATTTCCTCGGGCGCCGCAAGGAGATGCTGAAGGTCAAGGGCATGAGTGTTTTCCCGACCGAACTCGAAGCGCTGCTGGGCCAGCATCCGGCTGTTCTGGGTTCCGGCGTTATCGGCATGGACGATCCGGACAAGGGACAGGTGCCGGTGGCATTCGTGCAGATCAACCCGAACGCCGGAATCACGGAGGAAGGCCTGGCGCAGTGGTGCCGGGAAAACATGGCGACCTACAAGGTGCCGCTGATCCGGTTCGTCGACCAGCTGCCGATGACGGCGACCGGCAAGGTGAAGAAATTCGAACTGGCCGACCTGCTGAACGCTTCCGGACTCACTACCGCCGGCGATACGCACTAGCGCTCATTTCATCAAAGACTTGTCGTCCCCGTGAAGACGGGGACTCAGGGATGCGTCACCTGCCTCGTCGTCATAGCCAGCGCATTCCTGGAATCCCGCCCCAGCCTGCCAAGCGAGCCTGCCCGAGGCCGGTTGCTCTCTTTGCCTTAGGGGCCGCAGCCAAAATCGCACCAATAAAAAGGAGTCACGTTTGAAAAAAATCTTGATTGCGAACCGTGGAGAGATCGCACTGCGCGTGCAGCGCGCCGCACACGACCTCGGCATCGAAACGGTCGCCGTATATGCCCGGGATGATGACCAGGCACGCCATCGCCTGCTGGCCGATGAAGCGCTGCCGCTCGACGGCATCGGGCCGGCCGCTTACATCGACATTGCCGCCATTCTCGCGGCGGCGAAGTCCTGCAAGGCGGATGCCATTCATCCCGGGTATGGATTCCTGAGCGAACGCGCCGATTTCGCGCAGGCATGCGCCGAGGCCGGCATTGTCTTTATCGGACCGTCGCCCGAGCATCTCGCGCTGTTCGGCGACAAGGGGCGCGCCCTTGCGGTCGCGACCGAATGCAGGATACCGGTCATGCCGGCCACCCGGGGCGATGCCACACTCGAACAGGTGACCAGCTTCTTCGACGCGCAGGGCGAGACCGGTATCGTCATCAAGGCGGTGGGCGGCGGCGGCGGCCGCGGCATGCGCATCGTCCGCACGCGCGACGGGCTGGAAGAGGCCTATGCCCGCTGCCGGTCGGAAGCCAGGTCTGCATTTGGACTGGATGCGGTGTATGCCGAACGGCTGGTCGAACGCGCCCGGCACATCGAAGTCCAGATCGCCGGCGACGGCACCCAGGTGATCGACCTTGGCGAACGCGACTGCACGCTGCAACGACGCTTTCAAAAGCTGATCGAAATCGCACCCAGCCCGGTATTGGCGCAGGGGCTGCGCGAACAGATCCTCGACGCGGCGCGCACACTGGCCCGCAGCGTGAACTATCGCAGCCTGGGCACCTTCGAGTTCCTGGTGGAGGAATCGGACAACGGCAGCCAGCGCGGTTTTGTTTTCATTGAAGCCAATCCGCGCCTGCAGGTCGAGCATACCGTCACCGAGCAGGTCACCGGCGTCGACCTCGTTGCGCTGCAGATTGGCCTGGCATCGGGCCGCACCCTGAAAGCCTGTGGCCTGGACCCTGCCGCCCCGCCGGCGCCCAGGGGTTACTCGATCCAGGCAAGAATCAACGCGGAGCTCACCGATGCGCATGGACTGGCGCGTCCCGCAGTCGGCACGCTTGCACGCTTCGATCCACCGTCCGGTCCCGACGTGCGGGTGGACACCCATGGCTACAGCGGTTACGCGCCGCCGCCGAGTTACGACACCCTGCTGGCCAAGCTGATCGTCACGTCCGCAGGTGAGCGTTTCGCCGATGCGGTGCGCCGGCTGAAGCGTGCGCTGGCCGAGTTCCGCATCGACGGCATCCCGACGAACCTGCCTTTGTTGCGCGCGCTCGTGGCACGCGACGATTTCAGCGTACAGGCCGTGCACACACGCCACTTCGAATCCATACTGCCGGACCTTCAGGCGGCGGCAGACCGGATCGCCGAGCGGGATGCTGCGCGCCTGCGGCATGCCGGACTGGCAAGTGCGCCGGCAGCGGCTCCCGCCCCTGCGGCAGTCAGCGACGAGCGGGCCGGTGAAGGACTGATCGGCATTCATGCGCCAATGCCGGGCATGCTCATCGAATTGCCGGTCAAGGCGGGCGATACCGTTCGGCAGGGACAGACCGTTGCCGTGATCGAAGCAATGAAAATGCAGCATGCGGTCACCGCGGCGTGCGCGGGCCAGGTGGTCGAAGTCCGGCTGCAGACAGGTGTGCATGCGCGCGAGAATCAGCTCCTGCTCGTCGTCGAACCCGGCGATGCAGCCGGCGACATTGCAAGCCGAACCGAAGCGCTCGATCCGCGCCGGATCCGTGGAGACCTGCAACGGGTCATCGATCGCCATGCCTACCTGTACGATGCGGCGCGGCCGGATGCTGTCGCGAAACGGCATGCGCGGGGTCAGCGGACTGCACGCGAAAACGTGGACGATCTCTGCGATCCCGGCTCCTTCATTGAATACGGCGCGCTGGCGGTCGCAGCGCAGGCAAGCAGGCGCACGCAGGAAGACCTGATCGCCAATACGCCCGCAGATGGCCTCATCACCGGCATAGGCGGCATCAATGGCGCCGACTTCCCCGCCGAGCGCTCCCGCTGCGCGGTGCTCGCCTATGACGCCACGGTCCTGGCCGGCACGCAGGGCAAGCGCAACCACATGAAAACCGACCGCATCCTCAGCGTGGCGCTCAAGGACCGACTGCCGACCGTGCTGTTCGCGGAAGGTGGCGGCGGCAGGCCCGGCGACGTGGATTTCCCCACGGTGGCCGGACTGTTCCAGCCGTCCTTCGCCGCCTTTGCCGAGCTGAACGGCGAAGTCCCGGTCATCGGAATCGTGTCCGGGCGGTGCTTCGCTGGCAATGCCGCCTTTCTCGGCTGCTGCGATGTCATCATCGCCACCCGTGACGCCAACATCGGCATGGCAGGTCCGGCGATGATCGAAGGCGGTGGACTGGGCGTCTTCCGGCCCGAAGACATCGGCCCGGCGTCGGTGCAGTTCGCCAATGGCGTGGTGGACATGCTGGTGGAAAACGAGGCGGCCGCGGTGCGCGCTGCCAAGCATTATCTTTCCATGTTTCAGGGACCGACCGCGACATGGGAAGCGCCCGATCCCCTGCTGTTGCGCGGCGTCGTGCCGGAGAACCGCCTGCGCGTCTACGACAGCCGCGCTGCCATTGCCGGCATCGCCGATGTCGGCAGCGTACTCGAGTTGCGTGCCGGCTTCGGCATCGGCATCCACACGATGCTGGCAAGAATCGAGGGTCGTCCGGTCGGCATCATCGCCAACAATCCCGGTCATCTCGGCGGCGCAATCGACGCCGACGCGGCCGACAAGACTGCACGCTTCATGCAACTGTGCGACGCCCACAATCTGCCGATCGTGTCGCTGATCGATTCGCCCGGATTCATGGTCGGGCCGGAAGTCGAAGCGCGGGCACAGGTGAGGCATGTCAGCCGGATGTTCGTGCTCGGCGCAAAACTCCGGGTGCCGCTGCTGGCGGTGGTGCTGCGCAAGGGATATGGGCTTGGCGCGATGGCGATGGCGGGCGGCGGATTTCGCGCGCCGACCTTCACCGCATCGTGGCCGAGCGGCGAATTCGGCGGCATGGGCCTGGAAGGCGCGGTTCGTCTCGGTTTCAGGAAGGAACTCGAAGCGGTTCCGGAAGGGCCCGAGCGGGATGCGCTCTATGGGAAGCTGGTGGCGCAGATGTATGAACGGGGCCACGCCATCAGCGCCGCCGCCGGGCTGGAGGTCGACGCCGTCATCGATCCCGCGCAAACCCGCCAGTGGCTGGTGACAGGACTGGCTGCTGGCGCCTCGAGAACGCATCTTCCGCGCAGGAGTTATGTTGACACATGGTAAGTGCATGTTTCGCGGGATGCCAACGGCGTCCTGCGACAACTGGCACAATGGTTACCGGCACGGTACATCGCAATGTCCGCACCGGATAACCGAAGCACGACTGAAACAGGGAAGCGATCATGGCTGAACAAAGTACACCCCGCTGGTACTTCGGATGGAACATCGTGGCAGCCGCGACCTTGCTGACGCTGCTCACCGTCGGCATGCGGATGGGCATCGGTCCCTTCTTTCTTCCGATGGCCGAAGACCTTGGATTCAGCCGCAGCCTGCTGGCGAGCATCGTCGCCGTGGGCATGCTCTGCTACGGCCTGGCGATGCCCCTGGCCGGTTACCTCGTCAGCCGCTTCGGCACGCGCTTCGTCATCCTGCTCGGGACCGCCATCGTGGCGGCATCCATTGTATGGACCGTGACCGCCCGCAGCTCCGTCAGCTTCCTGCTTGCTTTCGGCGTGTTCCTGTCAATCGGCATGGCATTTACCAGTCCGGTCGCCCTTACCCCGGTCATCAGCCGATGGTTCACGCGCCGTCGCGGCATGGCGATTTTCTTCCTGTCGACCGGCTCGATGGCAGGCATTGCCGTGATGACGCCTTTGCTTACTGTCGCCATCGAATACGCAGGATGGCAGGCCACCCTGGTAGGCTTCGGCATCGCCCTGACAGCACTCGCGATTCCGTCGGCCCTCTTTGTTATCCGCGACACCGCCCCATTGCACACCGACCTGCTGCCCGATCAGATCGCGGCGCCTGCACAGGCAGGGCCGGTGCACGCCAGCCTGACATTCAGGGAAGCAGTGCGCACCGGCCCGTTCTGGAAGGTTTTTCTCGGATTGTTCGCCTGCGGCTTCAGCATGAATCTCCTGGGCACGCACGGCATGCCGATGCTGATGGACCATGGCTTCGATGCAACGACCGGCTCCCTCGGCATCGGCCTGATCGGCATGGTGGCCATCGGCGGGACGCTGGTCCTCGGTCGCCTGTCGGACACGCTGCCGCGGAGGAACCTGCTCGCTACCATTTATTTCGTCCGCGGCCTGGGCTTCTTCGCCCTGCTGCTCGTCGGAACGCATTGGGAACTGTACGCCGCCGCAACGATCGGCGGCATCGTCTGGGCGGGAAGCATCGCGTTGTCGTCGGCCATCCTCGCCGATGTGTATGGCGTGAAGCTGGTGGGCATCCTGTACGGCTGCGCCTATCTTGGCCACCAGATCGGCGGCATGATCAGTTCATGGCTTGGTGGCTGGGGCTATGAAGCCTACGGCACCCACTGGATCGCCTTCGGTTCGGCCGGTGCGGTCCTGCTGATGGCGGCCGGCATATCGCTGCGATTGCCGCGCAAGGGGTTCATGCTGACCTCGCCGACGCTGGCAATGCAGCGCTGATCACCTTCGCGAATCCACCATGGCACGGATCGGAAGGGCGAGTTAACAGCCTTCTGACATCGTACGGTGTGCCGTTGAGAAGTACGGCAGTTCGAAAGCATGGAATACGGATTCGTATGCCGCACCGGTTTATGTTTTCGGTGCGCGCGAGAGCATTCATACAGACAAGCACAAAGACGCCACATGACGATTGACTTGGCGGCAGCAGCCACGGCATTCACTGCCACACGAGACATTGCTGTGACGCTGGAGGATTTTGACTAGTCTTGCTTTGGTGCCCGAGACCGGAATCGAACCGGTACGCCCCCTCTCGGGTAAGCGGCGGATTTTAAGTCCGCTGTGTCTACCAATTTCACCACTCGGGCGGCTCGCGCTGTAGATAGCGCGGATATGAAAAAAGCGCACTGGGCGCTTTTTAAAGATGGAGGCGGGGGTCGGGATCGAACCGGCGTAGACGGCTTTGCAGGCCGCTGCATAACCACTTTGCTACCCCGCCACGGGACGTATTGTAATCACAAAATCAGAACTGTGCTGCTCGTGCGATATTTCAATCCGACCGGTAAAACGCAGCAATAAAAAAAGGAAGCTTGCTAGCTCCCTATCGTGGAGCGGGAGAAGAGTCTCGAACTCTCGACCTCAACCTTGGCAAGGTTGCGCTCTACCAACTGAGCTACTCCCGCATCAACGACAGACGCACATTATAGAGATCTGTCCTGCTTTGTCAACCCTCGGGCTTGATTGACGGCAAACTTGGTCGCTTACTTTAACTGCCCTTCCCTCTCCTTGATGAGCGGCCAAGCTCTACGGAGGTAATACAGCATGGACCATACCGTCAGGACCGCCGCGACGGCCATCAGCCATGTGCCCCAGTAGCGCATGTCGATGACGCCAAAGAGTGTTCCATCATAGAGCAGCATCGGGATAGCCACCATCTGGGCCGTCGTCTTGATCTTGCCAAGGGAACTGACCGCCACCGATTTCGATGCGCCGATCTGGGCCATCCATTCGCGCAAGGCGGAGATCGTAATTTCCCGGCCGACGATGATGAAGGCAAACATGGCATTGAGCTGCTTGAATTCGACCAGCACCAGCAAGGCACCAGCCACCATCAGCTTGTCGGCCACCGGATCGAGGAAGGCGCCGAAGGCGGAGGTTTCATTCCAGCGCCGTGCAAGAAAGCCATCGAACCAATCCGTCATCGCGGCGATGATGAAGACCGCGGTCGAGGCAACGCCTTTGCCGAACGGAGACAGCCATGCGTCCGGCAGATAGAAAACGCCCACCACCAGGGGAATCAGCGCAACGCGCAGCCAGGTGAGGAGGATCGGGATGTTGAGTGGCATAAATTTGCTTGATAAGGCGAGCTAGGCCCGATTATCGCGTGCAATTTGCCTTTAGTGCAATTATTCGCTTGGCGAATGATATGAATACAAAAATAGACGCCGATTCAACCGGAAAATTGAAGCGCACTACCTCGATCAATGAAGTTGACGATAGATTTCCTCTGCCAACTGGCGCGATATTCCTTCCACGGTACAGAGTTCTTCCACGCTGGCATTTGAAACGCCCCGCAGGCCGCCGAAGCGCGCCAGCAATTTCTGACGCCGCTTGGCACCGATACCTTCGATTTCTTCCAGGCGAGACGTCTGCCGCGCTTTTGCCCGCTTGGCGCGCATACCGGTGATGGCGAAACGGTGAGCCTCATCGCGGATCTGCGCAATCAGCATTAATGCTGCGGACTCCTTGCCCAGTTCACGCGGCGGCCGCTCGTCAGCGAAAATCAACGTTTCCAGACCGACCTTGCGGTTTTCTCCCTTGGCGACGCCGACGATCAAGCCGATATCCAGTCCGAGTTCGCTGAACACCTGGCGCGCCATTTCGACCTGCCCTTTACCGCCGTCGATCAACACAATATCGGGCATGACACCATCACCATTCGCCACTTTTTCATAGCGGCGCATCAGCACTTGCCGCATTGCGCCGTAGTCATCGCCTGGCGTAACGCCGGTGATGTTATAGCGGCGGTATTCACCGTTCTGCATTGCATGGTGATGGAACACGACGCAGGAGGCCTGCGTGGCTTCTCCTTGCGTATGACTGATATCGAAGCACTCCACCCGCAGGGTCTCGATATCCTCAATATCGATGCCCAGCATGTCGACCAGTGCGCGCGTGCGGGCCTGCTGGGACCCCTGCTCCGACAATAACCGGGCCAACGCGATCTCGGCACCTTTTTGCGCCATGTCCAGCCATTGGCGACGCTGCTCCTGGGGCTGGAATACGAGATTGATTCGATGCCCGCACTGCTCGGCAAGGGCCATGATCAGTGCCGGTTCGTCGAACTCGACATTGAGGATGAGCGTGCCGGGAATGAATTTATCGATGTAGTGCTGCGCCAGGAATGCCTTTAGCACTTCGACGTCGGCAGAATTGTCGGTGGTCGCCAGCGCGCTGTCGACATGGGCCGGGAAATACGCCCGGTCGCCGAGGTGCCGTCCACCGCGCACCATCGCCAGATTGACGCAAGCACGGCCGCCCTGGACGAGCACCGCAATGATGTCGATATCGGCGTCGCCGACCACTTCCATGCTCTGCTGGTGCAGCACGCGTGACAATGCCGTGATCTGGTTACGTACCGCTGCGGCCTGCTCGAATTTGAGCTCTTCCGCGAGTGCATGCATCTTCGCTTCCAGCTCCTGCATGATCTCCTTCTGGCGACCGCGAAGGAATTTCGCCGCATTCTCCACATCCCGCGCATAGTCCTCCGGGCTGATGGCATTGACACAAGGCGCGCTGCAGCGGTTGATCTGCTTCAGCAGGCATGGGCGCGTGCGGTTGGAGAAGACCGTGTCTTCGCACGTCCGCAGCTGAAATACCTTCTGCAGGATCTGCATCGATTCCTTTACTGCCCAGGCACTGGGGAAAGGCCCGAAATACTGGTTCTTCTTGTCGACCGCGCCGCGGTAATAAGCCATGCGCGGCACGTCCTGTCCCGTGATTTTGAGATAGGGATAAGACTTGTCGTCGCGAAACAGGATGTTGTAACGCGGCTGAAGGGTCTTGATAAGATTGTTTTCAAGCAGCAGGGCCTCCGCCTCACTGCGGGTGACGGTGGTTTCCAGCCGCGCGATCCGCTCCACCATCATCGCGGTACGCGGGCTGCTCAATGTCTTTTGGAAATAACTTGAAACCCTTTTCTTGAGGTCACGCGCCTTGCCGACGTACAGGAGATTGTTTTCCGCGTCGAAATAGCGGTAAACACCTGGCAAGTGCGGTAGTTTGGCGACTGTCTCCAGTACCGCCGCGCGCGGATCCAGAGCCTCGTTTTCAGACATTGTGGAAATCCTGAATCAATCCAACATAGTTTGAGCCGTCTTTTTGGCGGCACGATAACGCGCGTCCTGTTGTAACGCATCCCAGTCAGGCGCAGTCCCCTGCGGCACCAGCGAAGCGATCCGCGCTGCGGATGCCTTTGTCGCCGGACCGGACTTCACCTTCAATCCGTCGAGCAACTGATCGGCTTTGTCCGGTGAATTGCAGATCAGGACCATGTCACAGCCTGCCGACAGCGCCGCATTGGCCCCGTCGATCACGGTGCCGGCGACACTTGCGCCTTCCATGCTCAGGTCGTCACTGAAGATCACGCCTTCGAACCCCATGTCGCGACGCAGGATCGACAGCCACTTTTTAGAGAACCCGGCTGGATGCTTGTCTACTTTCGGATAAATCACATGCGCCGGCATCACGCCGGCCAGTCCCATGCCGAGCCAGCCGTAAGGCGCCGCATCTTCCACCAGAATTTCCTTCAGGCCACGTTCATCGATCGGGATATCGATATGCGAGTCTGCCTTCACGAATCCGTGCCCCGGAAAATGCTTGCCGCAATTCGCCATGCCTGCCAGTGCAAGACCGTGGTTCAGGCTTTTCGCCAGCATGCTGACCACACGCGCATCGCGGTGAAATGCCCTGTCGCCGATCACACCGGACTCGCCGTAGTCGAGATCCAGAACCGGGGTAAAGGACAGGTCGACCCCACAGGCACGCAGTTCGGCGGCCAGCACATAGCCGACGTCGGTGGCGGCCCGGGTCGATTCCAGCACATCACGGTCCCACAGTTCGCCGAGCTTGCGCATCGCAGGCAACTTCGTAAACCCGTCGGTCTTGAAGCGCTGCACCCTGCCGCCCTCATGATCGACTGCGATCAGTACGCCGGGGCGAACCTCATGGATTGCTTCGGTCAGTTCGGTCAGCTGCTGCCGGTTCTTGTAGTTGCGTGCGAACAGGATGACGCCGCCGGTCAGGGGATGGCGGATGCGGCGGATGTCGTCGTCGTTCAATTCGATTCCGACCACGTCTAGCATCACGGGCCCCAATTCTGGGCGGTCTGTCGTTGTTACCTTCATTTTTTCTCCACGATGACGAACGCGACCGCATAATCAGCCTCATCGGTGATCGATACCTGTGCGGTCAGGCCGTTCTGTTCCATAAATTCTTTCAAGGCACCGGCCGTTACCGCGACGGGCTTGCCGCCGGGGGCATTGAGTGTCTGCATGGCCCGCCAGGTCATCGGCATGCGCATGCCAAGACCGAGCGCCTTCGAAAACGCTTCCTTCGCCGCGAAACGCGTTGCAAGGAAGCGGATTCCCCGGGCCTCCACCTTGAGTTTGCGGCTCCGGTATTTTTCCAGTTCTTCGGGTCCGAGTATTTTTTCTGCAAAGCGTTCGCCGTTGCGGGCAAGTGCGGCTTCGATACGGGATATCTGGATGATGTCGGTGCCGATACCGTAAATCATTTTTTGTGCACGCCCAGCCGTGCCGCGACCATGATGGCCTTCATTTCCCGCACTGCGTTTTGCCAGCCGATGAAAACTGCCTGGGCTACGATTGCATGTCCAATGTTCAGTTCGGCGATTTCGGGAATTGCGGCGATCGGCTGCACGTTGGTGTAATGCAAGCCATGTCCTGCATTGACCTTTAGTCCGTATTTCAATCCTTCCAGCACCCCGGCATGTACCCGTTCCAGTTCCCGCTGCTGTTCGGCTTCGTCGTGCGCATCGGCATAGCGGCCGGTGTGGATTTCGATGACCGGCGCGCCGGCTTCGGCAGCGGCCTTGATCTGCTCCGGATGGGCGTCGATGAACAGGCTTGCGCGGATACCGGCCAGCTGCAGTTGCCTGAGGGCGGCTTTGACTTGCGCAAAATTCGTAACCACATCCAGACCGCCTTCGGTCGTAACCTCGTCCCTGCGCTCGGGCACCAGGCACACGTCTTCCGGTCGGATCCGGCACGCGAAGTCGATCATCTCGTTGGTGATCGCCGCTTCCAGGTTCATCCGGGTACGCAGCTGCGGCCGGATCGTTTCGACATCGGCATCCTTGATGTGCCGACGATCTTCGCGCATATGCAGCGTGATGCAATCGGCGCCCGCCTCTTCGGCAAGCAACGCCGCCTGCACTGGATCCGGGTAAGTCGTCCCGCGCGCATTGCGCAGGGTCGCAACGTGATCGATATTGACGCCCAGATCGATCACCGGGCTGTTCGGATGAAGTAGGCTCATGGCGAAGGGAATGAATTTATAACTGCATCAAATCTATCAGAATCTGCCGGGTATTGAGCGGCATTCCGCCCAAATGATGCGCCAACAGGAAACGCATCAGAAATTTGCTCTGTGTCTGGGTGACAGCGTCCGAGTAATCTTCCTGCTCCATGTCGAGCAGGGTCTTGCCAGAGATGCGGGGCGCGGTATCGGCGGGCATGGCGGGCCGGGGACCGCGCTCCGGATCGAAGACATAAATGCGATCGGATTGCACCGTGGTGCCGGTTCTGCCGCAAACGGTGAAGTTGGCGGCGACGCCTGTCTCCTTTAACAGCGCCCGCTCGAATTTGCGCAGAACGATGGGTACGGGCTCGTCGTGGGCCAATTGATTCAATGTGGAGACATAGTGATCGAACAGCGCCGGATGGGCGTCGTCCCGGGCCAGCAGCTTCACCAGCAGCTCATTCAGGTAGAAGCCGGACAGCAAGGCGGATTTTTCCAGCGGCGGCAGGCCGCCAACCCATTCCGCATGCGTCAATGTGCGAACTTCGGATTTTCCGCTCCAGCCGATCGATAGCGGCTGAAAGGTTTGCAGTACGCCGCGCAGCTTTGAATGCGGCCGCTTCGCTCCTTTGGCGATCAGCGCGACACGGCCATAGTCTCGCGTGAGGACATCGGCGATGAGACTGGTTTCCTTGTACGGATAGCTATGCAGAACGAAGCCGGGCTGATGGGCAACGCGATATTCGCGTTCCGGCTGGCGCGCACTTCTCGGCTGCCGCACAGGCGGTGCTGGCGCATCATTGCGCTCATTGGTGTCAGGCGCGGAATGCACCGGGTTCCGGTCCATGTCAGAAGGCGGCACCTGTCCGGCATTTCCGAGCGGCGATGCCGGCGCATCCGATGTTTGAGTCATACCGGCGCTGTTCATGTTCAATTGAGGAGC
>NZ_DASZBA010000127.1:0-9066 GCF_035944575.1 Noviherbaspirillum sp. | reverse complement strand
CGACTTCACCGGTCTGGCGTCGTTTGTCCGTTCCGCCGCCGGGCACGGCGCAGCGGCCGTGGCGATCAGCCCGGTGCATGCGATGTTCAGCGCCGACGTGAACCGCTTCAGTCCCTACGGTCCGTCCAGCAGGCTGTTCCTGAATGCGCTGCACATCGATCCGGCCGCCGTGCTTGGATCGGAAGCGGTGGCGTCGGCGCTGGTTCTGCTGGGCGATGACGGCGGCGGAAGACGGGCGGGCATGGAAATCGAGCCCTTGATCGACTGGCCGATGGCGGCGTCGTCCAAGCTGGCGTTGCTGCGCTGCCTGTATGAACGCTTCTGCAATGAAAGCGGCTCGGACGCGCACCGCGATTTCGATGAATTCCGCCGCCAGGGCGGCAGCGCATTGCATGACCATGCCATTTTCGAGGCGCTGCATGCGTCGCGCCTGGCGCTAGGGGAAAGCGGATACTGGAAAGAATGGCCGGAAGAATTCCGCGATCCGCGCAGCCCGGCGGTTGCCGAGTTTGCGGCGAAGCAAACGTATGAAGTCGGCTTTCATGAATTCCTGCAATGGCAGGCCGCGCGCGGACTCGGCGCGGCACAGCGCGCGGCGCGCGAAGCAGGTATGCCGATCGGCCTGATCGCCGACCTCGCGGTGGGCGCGGACAACAGCGGCAGCCAGGCATGGAGCCGGCAGGCGGAAATCATCAACGGCCTGTCGGTCGGCGCGCCGCC
Source organism: Noviherbaspirillum sp. (assembly GCF_035944575.1). Taxonomy (GTDB): domain Bacteria; phylum Pseudomonadota; class Gammaproteobacteria; order Burkholderiales; family Burkholderiaceae_D; genus Noviherbaspirillum. The sequence continues at coordinate 8,346 of NZ_DASZBA010000127.1, read as the reverse complement.
CGATGTGCTCAACACCAACGGCCAGAGCTGGGGACTGGGCGCCTTCTCGCCGCATGCAATGAAAGCCAGGGGTTTTGGTGCCTACATCGAGATGCTGCGCTCGACGTTTGCCTATGCGGGCGGCGCACGCATCGACCACGTGCTCGGACTGAGCCGGCTCTGGCTGGTGCCCGACGGCGCGTCGCCTCAGGATGGCGCCTATCTGCAGTACCCGCTGCAGGACCTTCTGCGCCTGATTGCGCTTGAATCCTGGCGGCATAAGGCGATCGTTATTGGCGAGGACCTCGGAACGGTACCGGCCGGCTTCGACACCCAGCTTGCAGACGCCGGATTGCTCGGCATCCGGGTGCTGATGTTCCAGCGCGAAGCGGATCGCTTTCTCAGTCCGTCCGAATGGCCGCGCAGCGCGATCGCGACTACCACCACCCATGATCTGCCGACGATCGCCGGATGGTGGCAGGAAAGAGATATCGACTGGCGCAAGGAGCTGGATCTATTGCCGAAGACCCAGAGCGAAAGCGAGGTCCGGCGCGAACGTGCCGATGAACGCGCAATGCTGCTGAAGGCGCTGAACGACGCCGGCATCACGACGGGGCGGCCGGCGGCAGAGGGACCGGGCGACGTGCCGCTCGATGCAGCGGTCGCTTTCGTCTCCGCAGCACCGGCGCCGCTCGCCATCCTTCCAATCGAAGACGCGCTCGGCCTGCCCGAACAACCGAACCTGCCGGGCACCACCGACGCGCATCCCAACTGGCGCCGCCGGCTCCGCCAACCGGTCGATACGCTTCTGGATGAGCCGTCGGTGGCCGCACGCCTTGCGATCATGAACCGCACACGATCTTACAAAGGGAATTCCTGATGTCCATACCGCGCGCCACCGCACGACTGCAACTGCACAAAGACTTCAACTTCGACCAGGCGGCCGACACCGTGCCGTATTTCGCGTCGCTCGGCATCAGCCATATTTACGCGTCGCCCATTCTCACCGCGCGCAGCGGCTCCACGCACGGCTATGACATCGTCGACCCTACGCGCATCAATCCCGAGCTGGGCGGCGAGGACGGCCTGAAAAGGCTGGTCGCCCGCATCCGCGAAGCCGGCATGGGTCTGATCCTCGACATCGTGCCCAACCACATGGGGGTGGGCCCGGAGAACCCGTGGTGGCAGCATGTACTCGAATGGGGCGAGAGCAGCCCGTATGCGCGCTGGTTCGATATCGACTGGAAACCGGCCGACGAAACCCTGCAGGGCAAGGTCATGGCGCCGTTCCTCGGTCAGCCCTACGGCGATGTGCTGACCGCCGGCGAGATCACCCTGCAGTTCGATTCGACACGCGGCAAGTTCTTCGCCGGGTACTATTCGCACCGCTTTCCGATCGCGCCTGCCGACTATGCCGGCATCCTGCGCACGGCGGCGTCGGACCGCCTGATCGCGGCCATCGCGACATTCGAGGAAGGCAAGGACGAACAGGGGAAAGTCGCGAATCTTACCCAACTCAACGCCGACATCGGCTTCGGCTTGCTGCGCGAAGCGGGCCAGGACAAGGAGGGCCGCGCGGCGATCGATGCCGCGCTTGCCGCCCATTCGGCGACCACGACGCAGGGACTTGAAGCGCTGCATGCCTTGCTGGAACGCCAGCATTACCGTCTGGCGTGGTGGCGCTGCGCCGCCGACGGCATCAACTGGCGGCGGTTTTTTGAAGTAACGGACCTGGCGGGCGTGCGGGTCGAGCAGGACGATGTCTTCGAAGCCACCCACGCGCTGATCTTCCGTCTCTATACCGAAGGACTGATCGACGGCGTCCGCATTGACCACGTGGACGGACTGGCCGATCCGGGCGCGTATTGCCGCAAGCTGCGCCGGCGGCTGCAGGCACTCACCTCGCAGCGGCCGCCCGAGCTGCCCCCGGCGCCGGCCTACATCATCGTCGAGAAGATTCTCGCGGAAAACGAACAGCTCCGGCAAAACTGGGAAGTCGACGGCACCAGCGGCTATGACTTCATGGATCGCGTCGGCGCCTTGCTCCACGATCCCGCCGGCGAGGCGCCGCTGTCGGAGATGTGGTCCCGCCTTACCCGCAACGATACGGATTTCCATGCAGAGGTGCGACAGGCCCGCCGGCAGCTGCTGGCCAATAATCTGGCCGGCGAATTCGAAGCGGCGGCGCGCGCCCTGCATGCGGTGGCGCGTACCGATCTGCGCACCCGCGATTTTTCACTCGGCTCGATTCGCCGGGTTTTCACCGAGCTGCTGGTCCATTTCCCGGTCTATCGGACGTATGCCGACAGCAACGGCCGCGACGACCTGGACCAGGAGGTGATCGAGCGGGCACTGGAGGGCGCTCGTCACAGCGTGGACCGCAATGAAGGCCCGCTGCTCGATGTCATCGCCCGCTGGCTTGGCGGCGATGCGCCGCGCGATTCCGCCAACCCGAGGGTGCGTCATCTGCACCAGAGGGCGATCACCCGCTTTCAGCAACTGACGCCGCCGCTGTCCGCAAAATCGGTGGAAGACACGGCTTTCTACCGCTATGGCAGGCTGCTGTCCCGCAATGATGTCGGTTCCGACCCGGACCTGTTTGCGTTATCCGTCGACGGCTTCCATGAAGCCAACCGCACACGCGCCGAACGTTTTCCGCATTCGATGCTCGCCACGGCAACCCATGACCACAAACGCGGTGAGGACGTCCGCGCCCGGATCGCCGCCCTGAGCGGCATGGTCAGCGAATGGGAGAACGCGGTTTCCGAATGGATGGTGCTCAACAGTCCGTTGCGGAGCGAAACGGCCGGCGAAAATGGCGGGCCGGTCTCCGAAGCGCCGCAACCGGCCGACGAACTGATGCTCTATCAGATGCTGGCCGGCGCGTGGCCGATCGGCCTCGAACCGGACGATGCCGAGGGCATGGGGCAATTTGCCGAACGGATCGACCAATGGCAGACCAAGGCGATGCGCGAAGCCAAGCAGGTCAGTGACTGGGTCGCGCCGAATGAAGAATACGAGAACGGCAGCCGCCGCTTCCTGCATGCCATCCTCGAACCGAAACCGGGCAATGCCTTCCTGCCGAAGCTGGCCGCTGTGGTGAACAAGCTTACGCCGGCGGGGGCGGTCAACAGTTTCGCGCAGACGGTGCTGCGGATTACCTCGCCTGGTGTGCCAGACCTGTACCAGGGTACAGATTTCTGGGATTTCAGCCTGGTCGATCCGGACAACCGCCGACCTGTCGACTATGCCCTGCGCAGGCAGGCAATGGAGCAGGGCGATACACCGGTATCCGGGATTGACGACTGGCGCAGCGGACGGCTGAAGCAGCAGATCGTTCACCGCACCCTGCAACTGCGGGCGCGTGAATCCGACCTTTTCTTCCGCGGCGAATATCTGCCGGTCGCAGTGGAGGGTGGCTTGGCACGCCATGCGATCGGATTCGTGCGCGGACTCCAGGACCGTAGCGTCATCGTCGTCGCCACCTTACGGCCAACCGGGCTTCTGGCCGATGACGGCAAGCCGCTCGTGCCGCGGGAGAAATGGGAAGACACGGCGCTCCTGTTCCCCGATACGCCGGACTCGACATGGATGGACATCTACACCGGAAAAAAGGTGCGCATCGAATCCGGCCGCCTGCTGCTGGGCGAAGCCCTTGCCCTGCTGCCGGTTGCCGTACTGACCCAGGCCTGAGCGGTTCACGGGCGGAGTTGCCGTACCCATGCAAATCAACAGACTGGTCGAGGAAGCGCTCGGCGAGAGCGCGGTCGAACTGCTCAATGTCCTCGCTGCCCATGTCCTGGCGGCGGGCGACGGAGACCGGACCGGCATGCAGTCCATGCCGGTGGAGCAGGATGACTGGAATGCCACGATGGTGCTCATGCGGGAAATCTTCGAAGCGGAGATCCTCGTATCCGGCGATGACGAGTGGGTCTGCTTCCGCATCCTGCAGTCCTTCGGTGTCAATAACGGCCGGCTGGCGTATCAATTCACGCCGACGTTCGCCAAGGCGTTGGCAGGCTGAGCCAAGAGGGGGTACCTTGCGCCGCAAGGATGGCGGTCCGGGGCACTCGAATTCGTGATGCCTTCACCGGCGGCCGGAAAGCGGCCGGTTCAGCCCATACATCAACCCGGCCACAACCAGGCAGACCAGTGCCAGGATATCGGCGACGACGACTCTGCCGACGAGTTGGTTATACCCCCCGATCGTCCATGCCAGCCACAGGAAGGAAATGACGCTGACCAGTCCGCCGATCAGGGAGAGCAACTGCAATCTGGGAATGAACGCCGCGTAGCAGATGAAAAGGCCGAGCAGGCCGAAAAGCACCGCGCGATGCCGCATCAGGATGGCCAGGTTGGGATCGGCAACCTGGATGCCGTACAGCGCCGCCAGTTTTTCCGGGCCGACGACTCCGGCCAAAGGAAGAAGGTGGATTACGCCGACGATGACTAGAAGCGCTTTGACGATGGCGTTCATGGTGTTCCCTTAACGATGATGTTCTTGTTGTTGACCAGTCGTGTTTTGCTTTGGACCGGTACGCAGTGTACCGCCCGGTCGCATGGCAACGGGTTCGGCTTCGCGGCCGAGGGTCAGGACCCGGAGGGCCGGGCCTCAGGATATTCCGGCCGATCATCCGCCAGTACCCACGCGATCTTGGTGCTTGTGTAAGTGTGGTCCTTCGGGGGCAGCATGTCGGGATTGTCCAGGCTGCACGTGGTGACGTCGATTTCCCCCGGCTTGCTCTCGTCTTCGAAGGTCAATTGTGTGCCGCAGCTCGGGCAGAATGCCCGTGTGCCGGTTGCCGACGATTTGAAACGCGTGGGGCTGCCGCTCAACAGGCGAAAGTGCCGGCGCTCCGTACTGAACCACGTGATGAACGGCGCGCCGGCAGTCCGGCGGCAGATCGAGCAATGGCAATTCGACTCGTGGAAGACCCCACCCGATACCTCATATCGGATGTGGCCGCAATAACAGCCGCCTTTAAGCATCTTATTTCTCCTCAACGATAGTCCAGCCAGTCACATTTCAGCCAGGCAACAGCAGGCTGCGGAGCGTTGCAGTGAGACGCCGTACTGTAAAACACCGCGCCCGTGAATGAAACCCCGCAGTGCCGTTCCGGTCTATAAGAAAAGCAGCCCGCTCTGCGGCGCCGCATTTCGATCCCCCAGCGCAGCCTGAAAGGAAAACCAGTGGATACCGGCCCCGACTTTAAACTGCTCAAGGATGCCTATGCCATCATCGACGGCATCCCGGAAACCTCCATCGACCTCGACATGCTGGAAAGCGTGCGGGGCGAATCACTGGAAAACGGCACCATCCGGTCTCCCGCGGGGTGGCTCGCCGATCATCCGGCCTTCACTGCGCTCGGCCTGTCGATATCCGACGATGGAAAGCGCCTGCTGCTCAATGGCGAGGCGGACGAAAACGCATCCATCGCACTGACGATGGCCCAGATATTCCGGCTGCCTCCGGTCGACGCACAGCATCTGTTCGGAGACCGAAATACCTATACACTGGGCGACGACTCCGGATTGAGCGACAAACGGCTCTGGCAGCGTGACCTGCGCGACTACCTGAGGGCACACGGCCAGCTCGACCCGGAATTCGAAGAGCGGCTTGAAACCCGCGGACCGTTCGCCGACCCGGTAAACCCCTCGGAAATCAGGACGCTGTGACGAGGCGTTCTCTGCACGGCAGGACACCCTGAAACACCTCCGCCAACAGGAGCCACCGGAGCCCGGGCATTGACCATACCTATGTCAGCACTTTTTCCCGATACCCCCTTCATTCCCACGCCTTCCCAGCTGGCCGTGCCCGCTCGCGAGCAGGTCATCCCGGCGCACGCGGCAAGGCGCCAGGAATACTTCCGCGCCTGCCAGGCGCTGCCGCCCGGCATGCCGGACTGCCTGTCGGTGGAGATCGCGCATTCCGTCGAAGGTACCGAACGAACCACTGCCGCAGTCTACGGCGGCCATGCCTACCTGATCCATTACGAATTCAAGCGACGAGCATAAGCCCGGTCCGATGATGCACATTGCGGCCGATCAGGCATCGGGGGTAACCGGCGCGTCCTGGTAGGGCCGGGAATCGATCGGAATATCCATCTGGAGCGTCGTACCAAGTTCAGCCGAACTATCGACATTCACACTGCCGCCATGGCCCTCCGCAATGCTGCGTACGTACGGCAGGCCGATTCCCCACCCCCGTTTTTTACCCGTTCGTGCCGCTTCCGTCCGGCGGAACACCTGAAACACCGATTCCAGCTGCTCCTGAGGAATGGGGTCGCCTTCGTTATGGACGGCAAGCAGCACCCGCTGATTGTGCGTGGTGATCACGATGCGGACCGGCGTATCGGGCGTGCCGTACTTGACGGCGTTGCCGAGGATGTTTTCTAGGGCACGCTTGATCGCTTCACGGCTCCACCATCCGGTGACAGGCACGCCCGTGACGTGGAATCGATGGCCGTGAAGCGCCGAAAACTGGTCGCGCACTTCATTCGCCAGCTCAAGCATGTCGAAACTGCTCAGCTCAAGGCTCGGCCGCTCGCCTGCCTGGAAAACGACCGCATCGAGAAGGTCCTGGATCATCCTGTCCATGCGATTGTTGTTGTCGATGATGCGGTCGGCGAGATCGCGGAGTTTCGGCGAGTCGGTAGTATGTCGGATCAGCTCCGCCGCAGCACTTGCGCTGGCCAGCGGATTGCGAAGGTCATGGGTCAGCGCGGCAACGAAGCGCTCGCGCAGCATCGATTGCACCAGTGCATAGGAAGTGACCGCCTCCGCGATGGAACCGTCAATCGACGCGTTGATGCATGCCACCTCGGCTTCGTTCAGCATTACGCCGTGTTGCTTCATCGTATCGAAAATCGTCCATCTGAGGATCTGATATTCGCTGATGACTGCCTGCGGATTGTAATGAGTGAGGCGGGCACGTTCCCCGCCATGTTCCGACGCAATGTTATTCCCGCTTTCCGCGCTGGCCCTGGGGTAGGGCTGCGTGATCGTCTGGACAAGGTTCTCGAAAAAGGTGGGCATGGTGTTCAGAAGAATGGGATGTGACAGTCCCCCGGCTTCCTTCACCCTTTCCCGCACCCGTTTCTCCCACTCGACGAACACAGCCTGTTCCAACTCGAGCATGCGCCGGGAAGTGGAAGACAGCTGGTTCAATTCGGGATTTTGATCAGTTCCTAAAGTCATGCTTTCGTACTCCATTGCATATGTGCAACGCAGGCGGCTTGATTTCGACCCTAGTTTATACAACCGCGGTTCTCCTGCGGCTGATTGAAAATCAAAAGTCGGCGGATTTTGTCGCTGGGGCGGCCGGCTCCGCAACATCGCGATGCCGTGTACCTTATTTCGTACGCCGCAGGGCCGGAACCATTCGCCGGCGCGACGCTCTTTTTAGGATTGAAACCGATCAAGGCGACTATGCAGCGAAGAAAGTGGATCGACAGCAAGAAGGGTAGTGCAGTTCGTTCTTATGTTGTCGCCTTCCTCGCCGTTGCCGTATGCGCCTCGCTTCAATATGCCGTGCTGCATCTGTTGCAGGCCGACCTGCCGCCTGCACTGCCGCTTACCGTCCTGCTTGCGCCGGTGATCATTAGCGCCATGTACGGCGGCGCCATGCCGGCGTTGTTTGCCGCGGTGCTTGCGTTGGCGGCGGGCGCCTTTCTCTTTCTTCAACCCATCCTGAATTTTTGGATTGCATACCGTCAAGACCGTGTGATGGTCCTCGCGTTTGCGTTCATCTCCCTTTTGATTGCGTTCATGGGGGCGTTGCTGGAACGTGCGCGGGAAAAGGCGGCGGCCGCAAAGCTCGCACTGCAGCAAAGCGACCAAACGGTTCGTGCCTTGCTTCAGTCAGCCAGCGCCGCCGTTGTCGGGTTCGGTCCAGACGGAAAAATCAGCATCGCCAATGACGCCGTCTTTAATGTATTCGGATACCGGTCCCGGGAGCTGATCGGTCAGCCCGTTGATATGGTGCTCCCGGACGTTATGCGTAAGCCGGCAATGCCCACCGATAAGGATGTTTCTCAGGAATCAAGGGCGATGCAAACGGGAAAATGCCGCGAGACGCCCGGAAAGAAGAAAAACGGAGATCCGTTTCCGGCAGAGCTGACACTTGGCAGCACGGATACGCCAAATGGTCCGCTGACGATCGCCTATATCGCCGACATCGGCAAACGGAAAGCCAATGAAGCACAGGCTCTCCATGCCGCAAAACATGATTCGCTGACCGGGTTGCCTAACCGCGCCCTGATGCTTGAGCTGGCCGCGCAGCTGCTTGGCGCCGCGCGGCGCGGCAATGCCCGCGCCGCCGTCCTTATGATAGATGTCGATCGCTTCAAGTCGGTGAACGAGCGATAT
>NZ_DASZBA010000126.1:0-4061 GCF_035944575.1 Noviherbaspirillum sp. | reverse complement strand
CGAGCATAGAGGCCTTCGCGGACATTGGAAGCTATCTGGACCAGCCGGTACGCGTTTATTCAAGCGGGATGCAGATGCGGCTGGCATTCAGCGTGGCAACTGCAAAGCGCCCCGACATCCTGATCGTTGATGAAGCGCTGTCTGTCGGAGATGCATACTTCCAGCATAAAAGTTTTGAACGCATCCGCGAATTCCGCAAGCAGGGCACCACCCTGCTTATCGTCTCGCATGACAAGGCAGCAATTCAGTCGATCTGCGACCGCGCACTTCTGCTGGACGGAGGACGAATCGCGAAAGAAGGCGCGCCGGAAGAAATCATGGATTTCTATAACGCGATGCTGGCTGAAAAAGACGGCTCCAAGGTGCAGCAGAACCTCCGGGAAGACGGCAAGGTACAAACCATTTCCGGCACGGGTGAAGCAACGGTCAGCGACATCGCTCTGTTGGATGAGAAAGGCCAGCGTATTGAGGTAGTCGATGTCAGCACCAGAGTGACTCTTGAAGTGAAGATCGCGATACACGCCATGATCCCGCGCCTGGTTCTTGGTTATATGATCAAGGACCGCCTGGGACAGCCGATGTATGGCACCAATACGCATTTGAAAGAACTACCGCTCCACGACGTCCAACCGGGCGAAGAAGTGACCTATCGATTCACTTTTCCGATGCATCTCGGCGCCGGCACCTATTCGGTTGCTACTGCGCTGGTCAGCTCTGACACACATCTGGTAAACAACTACGAATGGCGCGATCTTGCTCTGATATTTACCGTCATGAACATGAGCCGGGAGCACTTTGCCGGTTGTGTGTGGCTGGACCCTCTGATTGAAATACAACGCACATGAGTTTCATCTCTTACGCCCAAAATTTTGAGGACGTGATGCTATGGCGCGCGCTCCATCGCATTGAAAACGGCTTCTACATCGATGTCGGGGCAAACGACCCTACACTGTATTCCGTCACGAAGGCATTTTATGACCGCGGATGGCATGGCATAAATGTAGAGCCAGTCACACAGTTCATCGAACGGTTGCAAGCCGAACGCCCGCGGGATATCAATCTTCAAGTTGGCGCGGGCGCGACGGATGGCAACTTCCCTTTTTACGACATCCCGGATTCGGGCCTGGCAACTTCCGACCCCGCCGTTGCAGAGATGCATCGCAACGAAGGATGGGACGTACGTACCATGCATATCCCGGTACTCCGTCTTGCCGACATCTGCGAAAAATATGTCACGGGAGACATCCACTTCCTGAAAGTGGATGTGGAGGGGGCGGAGAAGAACGTGCTATTGGGCATGGACTTCCAAAAATGGCGGCCGTGGATTGTGGTTGTTGAGGCTACCATCCCGATGTCCCGGCAAACTGCCCACCAGGACTGGGAACCAATACTGCTTGACGCCCAGTACGAATTCGTCTATTTCGACGGATTGAACCGGTACTACGTTGCAAACGAGCATTCGCATTTAAAGCCGGATTTTGCTTCACCACCCAACGTGTTTGACGGGTTTGTTCTTAATACGGACCAGGAATCCAGGGCGCGGGCGGATGAAGCGGAAACGCGGGCAATCCAGTCTCGCAAGCAAGCCCGGGACGCAGATGCGAAGCGCAGCGAAGCGGAAGCGCGCATGCATGCAGCTGAGGCGCGCATGCATGCAGCCGAGGCACGTACGACCGAGGCGGAAACCAAGGCACATGCTGCTTATGAAGAGGCTTTACGTGCCGAGCACCGGTTGCATGAAGCAACCCTTGCAATTCAGGAGCGAGATGTTCTGATTGGCGCCATTCTCAGCAGCACCTCATGGAAAGTAACGGCACCGCTTCGGTGGCTTGGTGCGTCCGCGCCGTTTATTAAACGCTCGGTTTCATACACAGCTTCAACGTCTCGAAGCGTTTTGGTACGTCTGGCGCGCGCGGGGGTTCGGCATGCCGTTCCTGTAATTCGACGCAGTCCGTTCCTGACACGTTGCGCGAAGCAGCTGCGCAGCATGTTTCCTTCGACGGCAGACCGATTGTTTGTTTCGGCCAAGGCTGTCACTTTGGAGGCCACTGTTCAGAAAGCAATGTCGGAAAGAACAGAACAAAACGATTTGCCTTCTTGGGGCGGAACCGCGACTCCAGCGGATTTTTTTGAAATAAAGCTGCGCCATGAACTGAAGCAGCGTCAGGACAGCAAGGGTGCATGATGCGGCTGGTATTCGATCTTTTCCCATGTCAGACCGCTTCTCGCCGCCGTGGCATCGGCCGCTATACGCAGTCGCTCGCCGAGTCGATGCTTCATCTCCAGGGACAGCACGATGTGTTTTTATTAGCCAATCAGCACTTCCCCGATAGTGTCGATGAATTGCGCCAGCAATTTGGCGCAATGGTAAATCCCGGACACTTTTCCACCTATACGCATACGCCGCTAAAGGGATTCGGGACGGATCACCCGAACGACCTTGCCGTTGCCGCTGCACTGGTGCACCACGCCTACCAGGCGATAGCGCCGGATGTGGTGCTATATGCCGGACCATTTGAAGATGAAGCGGTTGTCCCGTTTCCGCATGAAACATTGCCCTCAGCATTGCGAGTCGCAATTCTGTATGACCTCATACCATGCCTGTTTCCAGAGCAATATCTCAACTCGCCAAGCCTAAAGCAATGGTATGAGCATCGACTGTCATCCCTGCACAAGTTCGATCTCCTTCTAGCCATTTCGGAGGCGACACGTCAGGACGCTATCCGAATTCTCGGAATACCGCCTGAGCGCGTCGTAAATATTGGCGGCGCGGCGAGCGATATGTTCCGGCCCCTCCCTCATGCGGAAAGGAGCAATATTGCGCGCTTCGGGATATCGCGCCCGTTTGTGCTCTACACAGGCAACGCAGATTACCGCAAGAATCAAGATGGCATGCTCCGGGCCTACGCCGAATTGCCGGCCGCTCTACGCGCCTCTCATCAACTTGTACTCAACCAGGTAGGCGACCGGGATTCATTTGATCGCCGTATCAAATCGCTGGGATTAAGCGATAACGATGTGATAGTGACCGGGCACATCAGCGATCAGGATCTGATATCCCTGTACAACGAATGCAAGGTGTTTGTATTTCCTTCTCTGTATGAAGGCTTCGGCTTGCCAGCGCTGGAGGCTATGGCCTGCGGAGCACCTGTCATCGCCGCGAACAATTCCTCCATACCGGAGGTAATGGGGCGAAGCGACGTGCTGTTCAACGCCGCGGATCCGACTGCAATCGCTGCGGCCCTGGAGCATGTGCTTGCGGATGCCGAGCTGCGAAGCGAACTCTCCAGATATGGAATCGAGCGTGCAAAGACGTTTAGTTGGCAAAGGACGGCGGCGCTTGCGTGGAACGCCATTGAAGAGCATTTGCGCATTCGATCCACTTCGGCCGTTACGGGTGTCAAACCATCCACGCCCAGATCTTGCATTGCGGTGTTTCTGCCGGCGCTACAACCCGAAGATCGGGTCGCCCGTCACTGCAAGGAGATACTGGAGGGTCTTGCCGCGCATTTTGATATTGATATCTTTACAGACCACGGTGCAGCACGACCAGGCTCGGAAGCGATTGATCAATTTCCCAGCTACCATCATACGGCGTTTGCCGAGCGTAGAGACCGCTATTCCACGGTTGTTTATCAGATAGCGAACGAAGCATCTTATGCGTTCATGCTGCCACTCATGGCGCAGCACAATGGAGTCGTTGTCCTGCACGATGCACTTCTCGACAAGCCGGCCAAGAGTCTGACTGAAAACCTCGGGAAGCCTTTGTTACTCGCTGAAGAGATTTTGCATGCGCACGGCTTGAGCGGGCTGATAAGGTATGTGAAGCAGGGTGAACAGTCTGCTGCCCTGTCATTTAATCGTCGAGTTCTTGAGTCGGCAAACCAGCTTATTCTGGCTGGCGCCAATCCTATGGAAGCACTGCCTTGCCATGAGAATTCTGCCGCTTGGATGCCCCCAGTAACAAGATTGCAACCTAACGATACCCCAAGCAACGTCAATCACTATATAAAAGTCATTCAAAGCGCGATCCTGGCCGACGATAGTCAGGTGATCAAACG